>JBDUDR010000005.1:0-46515 GCA_040002845.1 Nocardioidaceae bacterium | reverse complement strand
GGCGTGCTGGACCGCGTTGGACCGCCAGGCCCGCGGGTTGAAGGCGGCCGGTGATTCGCGGTCCCTGCGGCATCTGATGTGCGACACCCTGGTGGAGCGGGTCACCGGCCTATCCAGGGCCGATCAGCTGCCGGTGCGGGTCGATGTGGCCGTCAACGCCTCCACCCTGACCGGGGCCGATGATCATCCGGCGCAGCTGCGCGGTTACGGCCCGATCCCGGCCCCCACCCTGAAACGGCTGTTGGCCGGACCGGATGTGGTTCTGCGGCGGCTGGTGACCGACCCGGTCGACGACCACGTCCTGTCGGTTGATTCGAAGCAGCGGTTCTTCCGTGGTGAGCTGCGCGATCTGATCTTCACCATCGACCCGATCTGTGTGGTGCCCGGCTGCGACCGGCCCGCCGTCCAAGCCGACCACGCGGCCGGGTACGCCGACGGCGGGCCGACCACCGCGAGCAACGGGCTCGGTGCCTGCACCCGCCACAACCTCGCGCACGAGCAACCCGGCCACCGGCTCGAGATGGCTTCCGATGAGGATCGGAACGAGATCTTATGGCGCACGTTGAGCCGCAAGGTCTACAAACTCCTCCACCCACCAGCCCTCGGACCCGGCGCCCAACGCGGACCCGACCCCCAACCACCCCAACCACCCAGACGCCAATAACAGCCGCCGGGCAGCGGGGACCTGTCGAGTTGCGCCGCCGGTCACGAACGATCGGCGAACTCAGGCCGCGGAGCGTAGATGAACTCGGCGGGTCAGGGTCGCGGGCACCGGGCCGGCCGGGCGGACGGTGATCCGCGCAGTGACAGGCATCGTCGGTTTGACGGCCCGCACCTCGCGGTCGCGCAGCAGTGTCGCGAGCGCGATGACGCCTTCGAGCATCGCGAAGTGTTCTCCGACGCAGCTTCGCGGGCCGCCGCCGAAGGGGAAGTACGCGTACCGATGCCTGTCGTGGTGGCCGATGAACCTGGTCGGGTCATACCGGTCGGGATCGGGCCAGAAGCGCGGATGCCGTTGGGTCGTCCATGGCGACACGATCATGAAGGTGCCGGCCGGGACCTCGTACCCCTGCAAGGTCATCGGCTCCAGGTTCGCGCGCTCGGTCACGTGGGCGGACGGGAACATCCGCATGCCCTCTTGCAGGGCGGCCCGGGTCCAGACCAGTGCAGGGATGTCGGAGGCTTCGGGCGCCGGCTTGTTAGCCAGCACGTCGCGTACCTCGGTCGCGACCTGATGCTGAATCGCTGGATGTGTGCCGAGCAGGTGCAGCGTGAACGTGAGGGCACCGGCGGTGGTCTCGTGACCGGCGAGCAGGAAGATCAGCGCCTGGTCACGGATCTCCTGCTCGCTCAACGACTCGCCGGTGTCCGGGTCGGTCGCAGCCCGCAGCCTCGCGACAAGGTCGTCTCGCCCCTCCGAGCGCGGAGCGCGCGACAAGACCTCATCGATGATCGCGTACTCCTGAGCGCGCAGGCGGCGGGGCAGTCGATTGCCGGGCGTGTGGTAGCGCAGCGGCAACGCCCACGGCACCGTGCGGCGGCGGACGGTGACCTCGGCCACCGCCGGCACCAAATCGTGCAGGGCTGGTACGAGGTCATCGACCTCTTCACCGAAGAGTGCCCTGCCGACGACTCGCAATGTGTACTTCAGCATCAAGTCGTGCAGGTCGACCGGCCGATCGGGCAACGTCGAGACCGTGCGGGCGGCTTCCTCAGCCATCAGGGTCGCGTACCCAGAGACCCGACGCGGCGTGAACAACGGCTGGGTGATTCGCCGCTGCCGCTTCCACGTCTCGCCGGTGCTGGTGAGGAGACCGTTGCCGAACATCTCGGCCATCGCCTTGAAGCCGAGCGTGTCCTTCGTCGTGGTCTTCTCGGTCTGGGTCAAGATGTGCTGCACATCGTCTGGATGGTGTGCGACGACCAGGGTGCCCCGCCACCGCCCCGGCGGCCCGACCGGGTAGCCGACGACATCGCCGTACAAATGCAGGCCGCTGAGCAGTGTGCTCAGCAGACGGCGGCGCAGTTCGTACGCGGATCCCATCGGGCGCCACGGCCTAGGCCCAGGGATCTGCTCGAACTGCATGGTCACCGTTCCAGGGTCGCAGGCGCGGGTTTCGTACGTCCAGGGGCCGCGAACTGTCCGAGGACTCTGCGTCACCAAGCCGCATCGCTAGGATCGGCAGGCGGAGCATGCACAGACAGCTGGTCGGACGCAAAGAGCCGCCGGCCATAGCGAGGAGCAACGATGGACAAGGTCGTCGCGAGCGCGGCGGAAGCGGTAGCCGACATCTCGAGCGGTGCCTCGCTGGCGGTAGGAGGCTTCGGCCTGTGTGGCATCCCCAGTGCGCTCATCGAGGCGCTGCTCGACGCCGGGGTAGACGAGCTCGAGGCCGTGTCGAACAACTGTGGGGTCGACGACTGGGGACTCGGGCGGCTCCTGCTGGCCAAGCGAATCCGCCGGATGGTGTCGTCGTACGTGGGTGAGAACAAGGAGTTCGCCCGGCAGTACCTCTCCGGCGAGCTCGAGGTGGAGCTCACTCCCCAGGGCACTCTCGCCGAGCGGATGCGGGCAGGCGGGTCCGGCATCCCGGCCTTCTACACGGCGACCGGGGTCGGGACCCAGGTGGCCGAGGGCGGGTTGCCGTGGCGGTACGACTCTGAAGGGAACGTGATCGTGTCGTCACCCCGCAAGGACACTCGGGAATTCGAGGTGGACGGCGAGCTTCGTACGTTCGTCCTCGAGCCCGCGATCGTCTGCGACTTCGGACTGGTGCGCGCCGCACGCGGTGACTCACACGGGAACCTGGTTTTCAACGAGTCGGCCCGGAACTTCAACCCGCTCGCCGCGATGTCGGGACGGGTGACGATCGCCGAGGTCGAGGAGCTGGTCGAGCCGGGGGTGATCGACCCCGACCACGTCCACACCCCCGGTGTCTTCGTCCAGCGGGTGGTGGCGTTGACGCCCGAGCAGGTGGTCGACAAGCGGATCGAGCGCCGGACGGTGCGGGAGCGACCCGCGGCAGGAGGGCAGTCGTAATGGGTCTCACGCGAGAGGGGATGGCCGCGCGAGCCGCCGCCGAGCTCTCCGACGGGTCGTACGTCAACCTCGGTATCGGGCTCCCGACGTTGGTGCCTAATTATGTGCCTGACGACGTCGAGATCGTGCTGCAGTCCGAGAACGGCATCCTCGGCGTGGGGGCATACCCCGTCGACGGCGAGGAGGACCCGGACCTGATCAACGCCGGCAAGGAGACCGTCACGGTGCGGCGGGGAGCCGCGTACTTCGATTCGGCGACCTCGTTCGGGATGATCCGCGGCGGCAAGATCGACGCGGCGATCCTCGGCGCCATGCAGGTGTCGAAGGATGGCGACATCTCCAACTGGATGATTCCCGGCAAGATGGTCAAGGGCATGGGCGGCGCGATGGACCTCGTGCACGGCGCCAAACGAGTCATCGTGTTGATGGAGCACGTGGCCAAGGACGGGTCGTACAAGATCGTCAACGAGTGCTCGCTGCCCTACACCGGCAAGGGTGTGGTGCAGCGCATCATCACCGACCTGGCGGTGATCGACGTGACACCCGAGGGTCTGGTACTCGTCGAGACTGCCCCTGATGTGAGCGAGGACGAGGTACGCGACAAGACCGAACCCCCGCTGCTGCCCCCCACGCAACGCGGGTATACACCTCAATACACATAGGGGTGTAGGCTGAAGACCGTGACTCGGACCAACATAGACATCGACGACGACGCAGTCCGCTGGGTGATGCGGCGCTACCAGTTGCATACGAAGCGGGAGGCCGTCAACTTCGCACTGCGCCGCCTCCGAATCGAACCGATGCCCATCGACGAGGCCCTTGCGATGGAAGGAACAGGATGGACCGGGGATCTCGAGCAGATGCGTGACGGCATGGGCTCAGCGTGGGACATCTCCGGTAGCACCGAATGACCGTGCTGGCGGACACGTCGGCATGGGTCGAGTTCCTCCGAGCAACCGGCAGCGCGGCAAACATGGCGTTGCGAGACCTCTTGGTTGCCGGAGACCTCGCAACAACAGATGCCGTTGTCCTGGAGGTACTGGCCGGAGCAAACGACGCTCGACAGTCAGGGGACCTCGTGCGGTTGTTAGACCGCTGCCGCTGGCTCCCGCAGGATTCCTGGGCGGACGCCGAGCTCGCGGGGAGCATGTACCGCGCGTGCCGGGAACGGGGACAAACGCCCGGCTCGTTGCTTGACTGTCTCATCGCCGCGGTGGCCGTGCGCTGTGACGTAGCCGTTCTCCACCGTGATCGCGACTTCGATCTTCTTGCCAGCCGCACCTCGCTGCGAGTCAGCCCGACGACGTGACTCGGCGGACCGCCTCGACCACGACCGGGTAGGCCGTCGAGCGTGGGTCGATGAGCCCGAAATGCTCCATGCCCGCGAGTTCGATGTACTCCACACCAGATCCGCCTCCCGCCAGGTCGCGTGACATCTCGACCGGTACGTACGGGTCCTGGTCGCCATGGATGACGGTGATCGGCGAACTGCTGGGCAGGGACGAGATGACGTCGGCCGCCCGATAGCGGTCGGGGTGCTCGTCAGGTGAGCCGCCGAGCAGGTCACGTACTGCTCCGTCGTCCAGATTCCGGTCGTAGGCGGCGTAGAGGTCGGCCACCGGCGCCAGCCCGACGGTTGCGACGACTCCCGCGCAATCGGTGGCAGCCCACATCGCGAGGTGGCCGCCGGCGGAGTGGCCGATCACGGTGAGCCCGGGAGCCGTCTGACCGGGGGCGACCGACTCGAGCAGACCGGGAAGGGAACCCACGACGGCGCGGGCGTCGTCGAAGGTCATCGGCCAGCCCCCGGAGTCGCCGGTCCGTCGGTACTCCATGGCCGCGACGGCGAATCCCTCCTGGCGCAAGGCATTGGCTAGGGGCCGCAGGTGCATCCGATCCCACTGCTGCCGCCAGAATCCGCCATGGATCAAGAGCAACAGGGGGTGGGCTTCGGGCCCGGCCAGCGGCTGAGCCGGCAGCCACATGTCGACAAGGTGATCGGCGTGGTCGCCGTACCGGAGCACGACGTCGGGTGGCTCGGCCGGCCTGGTCAGTACGTCCCTGGAATCCATGGGTGTCATGTTCCCAGGGCCGTCGCCGCTAGAGTCGCGGGATGACGAAGTGGGAGTACGTGACGGTGCCGGTGCTCGTGCACGCGACCAAGCAGATTCTGGACAACTGGGGCGATGACGGCTGGGAACTCGTCCAGGTCGTACCCGGGATGAATCCGGAGAACCTGGTGGCGTACCTCAAGCGCGAGAAGACCGGCTGATGTCGAGTCCAGAACAACGGCTGGCCGACCTCGGTCTGGAGGTCCCCGAGGTCGCCAAGCCAGTAGCAGCCTACGTTCCGGCGATGCGGACGGGCAACCACGTTTACACCTCCGGACAGCTTCCGATGCGCGGGGGGAAGCTGATCACCACGGGCAAGGTCGGGGGCGAGGTCACCGCGGAGGAGGCCATCGACTGTGCACGGCAGTGCACCCTCAACGCGATCGCGGCGGTGAGGGCAGAGGTGGGCGATCTGTCCCGCGTGACGCGAGTGGTGAAGGTGGTCGCGTTCGTCGCGTCGACGCCAGACTTCACCGGCCAGCCGGGGGTCGCGAACGGGGCCAGCGAGCTGCTGGGCGCAGTGTTCGGTGAGGCCGGTCAGCACGCGCGGTCAGCGGTCGGGGTCCCCGTGCTGCCGCTCGACGCCCCGGTCGAGGTGGAGATGGTCGTCGAGGTGTCCTGACCGTCATGGATGCCACCCGGAGGTTGTCGCCCGAGCTGGCGAGGCGCGCACTGGCGTACACCTCCGGTCGGGTGACGCCGGTGGCCCCGAAGGACGCCGCGACGGTGGTGCTGGTACGCGACGGCGACCGGCAGGTGGAGGCGTACCTGCTTCGACGGCATCGTCAGATGGCCTTTGCTGCCGGAATGTATGTGTTTCCCGGCGGTGTCGTCGATAGGCGCGACTCCGATCCCGGTCTGGCCTGGGTGGGACCGAGCGCTGCGGAGTGGGCAGAGCGGCTGCGCTGCGACGAGCCGACGGCGCGGGCGCTGGTGTGCGCTGCCGTTCGAGAGACGTTCGAGGAGTCGGGCGTCCTGCTGGCCGGACCGACTGCCTCCTCGGTGGTCGCGGACACGACCGGCGTGGACTGGGAGGCGGACCGGCGGCGGCTGGTCGACCGGGCGCTGGCGTTCTCCGAGCTGTTGGGAGCCCGCGATCTGGTCTTGCGCACCGACCTGATGGCCGCCTGCGGGCACTGGATCACCCCGGAGTTCGAGCCGCGACGATATGACACTCGCTTCTTCGTCGCCGAGCTGCCGGGTGGCCAGCGGACGCGAGACGTTTCCGGCGAGTCCGACCGGGTCGCGTGGATGACCCCGCGAGCCGCCTGCGCCGGCGTGGAGGGGGGGGAGATGGCGATGTTGCCGCCGACGTACGCGACCTTGTGCCAGCTCAGTGTCTTCGACCGAGCCGCCGCGGTTGTGGCGGCCGCTCGCGACCGCAAGATCACCACGATCATGCCGACCTTCGAGGTCATCGGCGACGAGACCTGGCTCGTGGTTCCCGAGTCGGCAGCCTCACCGTGGGAGGTCCGGGATGCCTGATTGGGACGGCGGGCGGTTCGGCGAGCGTGCCGAGTGTGTGCTCGCGCCGAACCCCTCTCCGATGACGCTGGACGGCACGAACACCTGGATCCTGCGTGAGCCCGGGTCCCACCGGTCGGTGGTGATCGATCCTGGGCCGTACGACGAGTCACACCTGGCTCGGGTGCTGTCTGCGGCGGGCGAGGTAGCTGTCGTGCTACTGACCCATGGGCACCTGGACCACAGCGAGGGTGCTGCTCGGTTCGCTGAGCTGGCCCGATGTGGCGTACGCGCCCTCGACCCGCGGCATCGGCTGGGGAGCGAGGGGCTGGTCGATGGCGACGTGGTGGCGGTGGACGGGCTGCAGGTCAATGTGGTTGGCACGCCGGGCCATTCGTCCGACTCGCTGTCGTTTGTGGTGGTTGCCGAGTCGGCGGTGCTCACGGGGGACACCGTGCTGGGTCGCGGAACGACGGTCGTGGCGCATCCGGACGGTCAGTTGGGTGCCTACCTCGGCTCGCTTCGGCGCCTGCGCGACCTCGCGTCTTCGGCGTCGGTGACGCAGGTGTGGCCAGGACATGGTCCCGTGCTCGACGATGCGCTGGCCGTGATCGACTACTACCTGGTGCATCGACGGGAGCGGCTCGATCAGGTGCGCGATGCGCTGGCGTCGGGCGCGGTGACTGCGATGGATGTCGTGCGCACGGTTTATGCCGATGTCGATCCGCAGTTATGGCCCGCAGCCGAGCTGTCCGTACGTGCCCAGCTCGCGTACCTCAACTCCGAGCGCAGCAGTTAGCGGGGCTAGCGGGCGCGGCGGTTGAGTCGCTCGGCGTCGAGGATCACGACTGAGCGGGGCTCGAGGCGCAGCCAGCCGCGGGAGGCGAAGTCGGCAAGGGCCTTGTTGACGGTCTCGCGGGAGGCGCCGACCAGCTGGGCGAGCTCCTCCTGGGTCAGATCATGGTGGACATGGACACCGTCGTCGGCGGTACGTCCGAAGCGGGACGCCAGGTCCAGCAGAGCCTTCGCGACTCGCCCCGGAACGTCGGAGAACACCAGGTCTGCCACCACATCATTGGCCTTGCGGAGGCGCGAGCCGAGCTGTGCGAGCAACCCCCGCGCTACCGCCGGTCGACCCGTCAACCACTCGAGCAGCTCGTCGTGGCTCAGGCTCTGCATGACGCAGTCGGTCACGGCGGTGACCGTCGCCGAACGGGGGCCCGGGTCGAACAGGGACAGCTCGCCGAACATCTGACCCGGTCCGAGGATCGCCAGCAGGTTCTCGCGTCCGTCGCTCGAGGACCTGCCGAGCTTCACCTTGCCCTCGGTGACGATGAACAGCTTGTCGCCCGAGTCGCCCTCGCGAAAGAGCACCTCACCGCGGCGCAGCCGGGTTTCGGTGAGCGATCCGCGAAGCGCGGCGGCTGCCTCGTCGTCGAGCTCACGAAACAGCGGCGCCTCACGGAGCACGTCGTTGTCCACGGGTTCCTCCTACGATGACCTCACAGTCTGTCTCATCGGGCGCACCCGTGCCACACGACCACCCACGTAGGCTGTTCCCGTGTCCAAAGCGGTAGCCGACGAGAGCCGGGTCTCCCTCGTACGCCGTGCCCGCAAGATCAACCGCATCCTGGCCGAGACCTACCCCGACGCGAAGACCGAACTCGACTTCACGACACCGTTCGAGCTGCTCGTGGTCACCGTCCTGTCGGCGCAGACCACAGACAAGCGGGTCAATGCCGTCGCGCCGACCCTGTTCGCCAAGTTTCCCGATGCACCTGCCATGGCCGGCGCCGATCGCGCGCTGCTGGAGTCGATCATCCAACCGACCGGATTCTTCCGCGCCAAGACCAACACGTTGCTCAAGTTGTCGCAAGCGCTCTGCGAGCGGTACGACGGTGAGGTGCCTGGCAAGCTCAAGGACCTGGTCAGCCTTCCGGGGGTCGGCCGAAAGACCGCGAACGTCGTGCTCGGCAACGGGTTCGGCGTGCCCGGCATCACCGTCGACACGCATTTCGGACGGCTGGTGCGCAGGTTCGGCTGGACCCGCGAGTCAGACCCGGTGAAGGTCGAGCAGGAGGTCGGTGCGCTGTTCCCGCGCCGGGACTGGACCATGCTCAGCCATCATCTGATCTGGCACGGACGACGCTGTTGTCATGCCCGCCGCCCGGCGTGTGGGGTCTGCCCTGTCGCACGCTATTGCCCGGCCTTCGGCGAAGGACCGACCGACCGGGTCGAAGCCGCCAAGCTCCTCCGGAGCGAGGGCCGCGCATGAGGCCGGCCGTAGCCGGCTCCAGGCGTGTGTCAGGTGTGCTGCTGTACGCAGCCCTGGTTGTCGCGGCGCTGACGGCTGCCAGCTGCTCCAACACCGACGAGGCGAAGACGCCCGCGCCCAACGGTGACGCCACGGCCGCGTCCGCCCCGCAGGACCTGGCGGCCCTGAAGCGGCAGGCCGGGATCGAGCCGTGTCCGCGCAGCAGTGCGAAGGTCGAAGCGATCGATGACGGGCTGCCAGACGTCACGTTGAGCTGCCTGGGTGGCGGTCGCGAGGTGGACCTGGCTGGGCTGCGGGGCAGGCCGACTGTGGTGAACCTGTGGGCCCAGTGGTGCGGGCCCTGCCGCTCCGAGGTGCCACTGTTCCAGCGGCTCCACGAGCAGGCGGGCGGGCGGGTCCAGGTCATCGGCATCGACTTCGACGACCCGCAGGCCGGCCGGGCGATCGCCTTCGCGGGGGAGCTGGGCATGACGTACCCGCAGCTCGCCGATCCTGACACCCTGCTGAAGGGGTCAGTCGGAGTCCCTGGCCTGCCGGTGACCCTGTTCGTGGCCGCCGACGGCACCATCGCCGGGCGCCAGATCGGCCCGGTCGACTCGTATGGCCAGCTCATCCAGCTCGTCAGCGACGACCTCGGAGTCAGACTGTGACCGTGGTGCCGGCCAGTGCGCTGCCTGCCTGGCTGCACCCGGTCGCCGCCGCAGCGAACCAGATGGATCCGCTGCAGCTGTCGCGGTTCCTGCCACCCGCAGACGGATCTGCCCGTCAGTCCGCGGTCCTGGTGCTGTTCGGCGACGGTCCGGACGGGCACGATGTGCTGCTGATCGAGCGTTCTCATGCCATGCGCTCGCATCCCGCCCAGGTCGCGTTCCCGGGTGGTGCGGTCGATCCCGAGGATGCCGACGTGGTGGCGACGGCGTTGCGGGAGACCGCTGAGGAGACCGGAGCCGACCCGGCCGGGATCGACATCTTCGGCGTACTGCCGAACCTTTGGCTGCCGCCGAGCAACTTCGAGGTGACCCCGGTGCTCGGCTGGTGGCGGGAGCCTTCGGAGGTCCTGGTGGTGGACCCCGACGAGGTCGAGTCGGTGCTGCGGGCGCCGATCCAGGAGCTGCTCGACCCTGCGAACCGGTTCATGGTCAAGCACCCGTCCGGATATGTCGGACCTGGCTTCGGGGTGCGCGGCCTCGTGGTGTGGGGGTTCACCGCGGGTGTGCTGTCACGGTTGTTCGCCCACCTGGGATGGGATCTTCCGTGGGACACCGATCGGGTCGAGTCGCTGCCCGAGCACCTGGTCGAGCTGGCCTGGCGTACCTACGACGCGCCGACCGACTCGCACAGACCAACGCCCGAGCGGGACGGTCACCGATGAACGGACTCGACTGGCTGCTGATCCTGATCGTCATCGCCTACGCCTTCTCCGGCTATCGCCAGGGTTTCGTCGTCGGCGCGACCTCGACCTTCGGTCTGCTGTCCGGTGGCTACTTCGGCGTGGTCGCTACACCCATGCTGCTCGACCGGTTTGCCCCGTCGATGTCGTTGTCGGTCATCGCGCTCTTCATGGTGCTGGTGTTCGCCACCTTGGGCCAGGCCGTGGGGGCTCTCATCGGCTCGCTGGTGCGCGAACGCATCACCTGGGAGCCGGTGCGCGCTCTCGACGCGGTGGGCGGTGCGGCCCTGAGCTCAGGGGCGGTGTTGCTCGTCGCCTGGGCGCTGGCAGTCGCGGTGACCAGCTCGCAGCTGTCGTACCTCGGCAACGCGGTGCGTACCTCCGAGGTCCTGCGGGGAGTGAACGCGGCTCTGCCAGGCGAGGCCGACAAGGCGGTGCAGGCGTTCTCCGACATCGTCAACTCCAGCATGTTCCCGCGGTATCTGGACCCCTTCGCTACCGAGCACATCCGACCGGTTACCCCACCCGGCTCCGCGATCGCCAACAAGCCCGGTGTCGATCGCGCGGCCTACAGCGTGGTCAAGGTGTTGGGCACGTCGTCAGAGTGTGGCGAGTCCGTCGAGGGTTCCGGCTTCGTCTTCGCAGCGGACCGCGTGATGACCAATGCCCACGTGGTCGCCGGAGTGTCCGATCCGGTGGTCGAGCTCGACGGCCTGCAGTACGACGCGGTCACGGTGCTCTATGACCGGGACACCGACGTGGCAGTGCTCGCGGTGGACCGGCTCGACGCGCACTCTCTCCGCTTCGCTACGAACGGCGGCAAGCGGGGTCGGACCGGGGCGGTGCTCGGCTTCCCCGAGAATGGGCCGTACGACGTCGAGCCGGCTCGGATCCGGGACGAGCAGCGGCTCAGCAGCCCCGACATCTACGGATCAGGCCAGGTCGTACGCGACGTGTTCTCGTTGTACGCCAAAGTCCGGCCCGGCAACTCCGGTGGGCCCTTGGTGTCTGCCCGGGGCCGAGTGCTGGGAGTGGTGTTCGCGGCATCGGTCTCCGATTCGCACACCGGCTACGCCCTGACGGCTGACCAGGTGACCAAGGCCGCTCATGACGGGATCATCGCCGATGAGGAGGTCGGTACCGGCGGCTGTACCTGACCCGCCCCGTCATTTCCGCGATCCGACACTCATTCGGTGTCACGTGTCGACTGGCAGCTCTTACGTCTGCTCGCCCAGCCACTCCACCAGAATCTTGCTGAACTCGTCTGCGCTCTCCTCATGCGGAAAATGCCCGGCGTGGTCGAGAACCTCCAACCGGTATGCCCCGGCGACGTGATCGCGGGAGGAATCGTCGTTGCCCCGGCGGTTGGTCGGATCGAGGCCCCCGTGGATCTGCAGGACCGGCTGGCTGATCGGAGTGTGCATCCGAGCCGCAAAAGCGCGCCCGTCACTCCGGAGCCGCGAGCGAAACAGCCAGCGGTGATATTCCAGCGCGCAGTGCGGAGCGGGCCACAGCCGCATCGCATGGCGGTACCTGCTCGCGGTGTCGGGGTCGGGAAAGCCTGAGTCAGGAGCCGACCGGGCACGCAACAGCCGTTCGACGTACGCCGCGTCGTCGGCCATGATGCGGCGCTCCGGCAACACCGGAGGCTGCAGCGACAACAGGTGTCTGACCACGCCGAGCCGGTCGCGCCCGCCTCTGAGCACGTTGATCAGATGCAGCGGATGCGGTGCTGCCACCGGCACCAGGGCTCGTACTTGATCAGCGCGGAGCGCTGCGGTGGCCCAGCCGACGTACCCGCCCCAACCATGACCGACCACCACGGCGTCGCTCTCTCCGAGCGACCGGATCACACCGGCGACGTCCGCTGACAGCGTTGCCGGGTCGTACCCCCGCGGTGTCTTGTCGCTGCCGCCGTAGCCACGCAGATCCATTGCCACTGCCCGGAACCCGGCGTCCGCCACCACCGGCAGCTGGTGTCGCCAGGCGTACCAGAACTCCGGGAAGCCGTGCAAGAACAGGACCAGGGGGCCCGAGCCGGTCTCCACCAGATGGAAGCGAGCGCCGTTGGCAGCGACCCGCCGGTGTTCCCACGGTCCGGGAGCCTCGACGCTGTCGATCACGGTCAGTTCAGCCTCGCGACAGAATCTGCTTGGTCTTGTTGGCCTCGGCAATGGCGGCCCTGGGCGGTCCGGCCTGCTTGAACTTGCGGAGTCCGGCGTACGCGAGGATCGCCGCGATCACGAGATAGGCACCGAACACGATCAGGAAGGACCATGCCGGATGCAGACCGGTCATGGTCAGGAAGTACGCGAACGAGATGGACAACACGATGACGGCGAGTACGCCGAGCAGGGCGGCGACTGCGAAGAGTCCGGCACCAGTGCCGCCGGCCTTGACGCTGGCTTTGATCTCGCTCTTGGCCAACTCGATCTCACCGTGGATGAGCGTGGAGACATCGCGACTCGCGTCGGCGACGAGTTTGCCGATCGTGGGTTCGTCGTAGTGACTGCCCTGCTGGTTCTGCGTCATGCCGTCCTCCGTCCGCGGCCCGGCGCAAGCCTAGCCGCGTGCCACGTCATCGCGTGTGTAGGGCACGCGCTCGTGCCGCTCCACCCCTGCGGGGATGCCGACGCGTAACGGCAGGACAAGGGGGAGTCGGCGGGGGGTCACTCTTCGTCGGCGCTGGCCGAGGCCAGGTTGGACTCGATCAGATCCATCACAGAGGAGTCGGCAAGGGTGGTCGAGTCGCCGACCTCGCGGTGCTCGGCCACATCCTGCAGCAGTCGCCGCATGATCTTGCCCGATCTCGTCTTGGGCAGTTCAGGTACGACCATGATCGAACGCGGTTTCGCAATGGCACCGATCTCCTTGGCGACATGGTTGCGCAACTCGGCGACAACGTCCGCCCCGCCGCCTTCGGCGCTCTCGCGCAAGATGACGAAGGCCACAATGGCCTGCCCGGTCGTCTCGTCAGCGGCTCCCACGACGGCGGCCTCAGCGACCTTCGGGTGCGACACCAACGCGGACTCGATCTCGGTGGTGGACAGCCGGTGCCCCGAAATGTTCATCACGTCGTCGACCCGGCCCAGCAACCAGAGGTCACCGTCCTCGTCCTTCTTCGCACCGTCACCCGCGAAGTAGAAACCAGGGAACCTGGACCAGTACGTTTCCTTGAACCGCTCGTCGTCCCCCCACAGGGTGCGCAGCATCGCCGGCCAAGGTTCGGTGAGCACGAGATAGCCACCCGACCCGTTCGGGACCGACTTGCCCTGGTCGTCGACCACATCCGCACCCACGCCGGGCAGCGGTGTCATCGCGGAACCCGGCTTGCCGGCCGTCACGCCGGGCAGCGGGCTGATCATGATCATCCCGGTCTCGGTCTGCCACCACGTGTCCACGATCGGTGCTTTCGAGCCACCGATGTTCTCGCGATACCAGATGTACGCCTCCGGGTTGATCGGCTCGCCGACGGAGCCCAGCAGACGCAGCGACGAGAGGTCGAACTCCTTGGGGATCTGGCTGCCCCACTTCATGAATGTACGGATCGCGGTCGGCGCGGTGTAGAAGATGGTCGCCTTGTACTCCTGGACGATCTCCCACCAGCGACCCTTGTGCGGCGTGTCCGGCGTGCCTTCGTACATCAGCGAGGTGGTGCCGTTGGCCAGCGGACCGTAGACGATGTAGGAGTGGCCGGTTACCCAGCCGATGTCCGCCGAGCACCAGAAGACATCCGTCTCCGGTTTGAGGTCGAACACCGCCCAATGGGTGAAGGAGCAGCCGACCAGGTAGCCGCCCGTCGTGTGCAGGCTCCCTTTCGGCTTGCCGGTCGTCCCGGACGTGTACATCACATAGAGCGGGTGTTCAGAGTCGAAGGCCTCCGGTTCGTGCTCGGTGCTCTGCTTGTCGACGACGTCGTGCCACCACACGTCACGCGCTTCGTCCCAGTCGACATCCTGTCCGGTGCGGCGCACTACCAACGACGTCCGGACGTCGGGGCACGACTGCAGAGCCTCGTCGACGGCAGGTTTCAGCGCCGACGGGGCACCGCGTCGATACCCGCCGTCGGTTGTGATGACGACTTTGGCGTCGCAGTCGATGATGCGGGTCTTCAGCGCGTCCGCCGAGAAGCCGCCGAACACGACGGTGTGCGGCGCACCCAGACGCGCGCATGCCAGCATCGCGATCACGAGCTCGGGGATCATCGGCATGTATATCGCCACCCGATCCCCGGTTTGTACGCCGAGCTCGACCAACGCGTTTGCAGCCTTGCAGACTTCGTCCTTGAGCTGGGAGTAGGTCAGCGTGCGGGTGTCCCCCGGCTCCCCGACCCAGTGGTAGGCGACCTTGTCGCCCTTGCCTGCTTCCACGTGCCGATCCAGACAGTTGTACGAGGCGTTGAGCCGGCCACCCACGAACCACTTGGCGAATGGCGCGTTCGACCAGTCGAGCACCTCGGACCATGGTTGTGCCCAGCTGATGCGCTCTGCCTGCTCGGCCCAGAACCCGAGGCGGTCGGCCGTGGCCCGTTCGTAGACGTCGGCCTTGACGTTGGCGGCTGCGGCTAGGTCGGGGGGTGGCTCGAAACGGCGCTCCTCATGCATCAGGTTTGACAGTCCAGGTTCACTCATCGTGCCCTCCTCATGGCCACCGGCGGGGGTGGAGTTCGAACGCAGGCGTCGTACGACACTCCACCAGCCCTGCCGTTGGCTCGCAAGTGTTTCAGCGGGGTCCGGTGGGAAGTACGATCCTCTTGAACGTGAAGTTGGTCACGCCGGCGAAGGACGCATACCAGGCCACGAACGCTGTGACCAGGCCCAGCCAGCCGCCGAACTTGTGCCAGCCGTCGGAGGTGGCGAACTCGCCGATGGCGAGCACGAAGAAGGTGAGGGTCAAGAAGACGAACACACCCAGCACCGCCAAGCTGACGCGACTGGCGGCCACCGACATGTACAACGTGAAGATCCCCCAGGCCAGCAAGTACACCCCGATACCCTTGGCGGCGTCGTCCTCGCTGGCCCCGGTGAGGTCGGTGTGGCCCGTCAGCCACCAGAACGACAGCCAGAAGCCGCCGTAGGAGCAGAACGCGGTAGCGCCGAACGTGTTGCCCTTGGCGAATTCCCAGAGGCCGGCCGCGATTTGGATGATGCCGCCGTAGCCGAGGGCTAGGCCGAACATGACTGGTTCGACGGTGGCATCCACCAGGTTCGCGTTGACGCAGCTGAGCACAAAGGTGGTCAGGGCGAATGCCGCCAAGCCCAGCGGGGCCGGATCGGCGATCCCTGATCCCGGGGCGATGGGCGCTCGTTGGGCGGCAGGAGAAGGCTGACTCGTGGTCATTGGAGCTCCTCTCGGATCAGGCCGTACGTGTTCTCCGAGAACCCGGAGATACTCCAGCGTAGAAAGGAGGTCTGGCCAATCGGAAGGGCTACGGAGAGCCCCGTCGTTGACCGCCGTCGGTTCGTCGGTGGGCGGCGGGATCAGCATGCTGAGTGGTCGATTCCGGCGATGAGTGGCCAGGCGTCTGCCCCATCCAGGCTCCGTCGTTCGCGTTCCATGCGCCGAGGGCACTACCGTCGAGCAGGGGATCGAGAAAAGGCCTGACGGTAGCGAGCGCCTCGTCGAGGGTCCGCGCCGTCGGCAGCAGAGAACGCTCCGCCTCTGCGGCATAACCGCGTTCCCACAATTGGTGGTCGGGGACGGTGAACCGAGCTGGCAGGCGCAAACCGCGCCGCTTTGCTTCGGTCCGGAGCGCGGCCACTTGCGGCTCCTGCGGCTGCTCCGCGGAGATCTCGCTCGGCCACCCCCCGGACGGCTTCGCGGTACATGTCGATGTCAACGGTGGCGCGCATCCCGATGTCCCGTGCCAGCAGCGCCGTCGCACCCTTCAGGATCCAGCCGGAATCGACGAGGTAGAGGCGTTCCAGGAGGCGGTCATAGGCGATCTGACGCTGCAGCTGTGGCAGCGTCCAGCGACTGGACTCCGCCTGCGCTTTGAGCTTGTCCGTCAGGGCACGTCGAAACGCGGCCGGACTGCCATAGGAGCGCTCCGCCACAGTCACGTCAAGACCTTGAGATCTTGCCGGGCTACACGGCCGTGATTGCCGCACAGCGGTCAGGCTGTCATCATCGCCGTGGGACCCGCCCGGCATGGCACGATCGGGTCCATGGCCGAACACGCGCCGCTCCCGAGGCTCGGTCCAGGTGGCGTCGCCGTCACCGTGGAGCTTGATCTTCCGGTTTCCCTCGCGTTCGCCAAGGCGACGGACTGGCCGGGACAGGGGAAGTGGATACCTCTGACGACCGTCCGGGTGGTGAGGGGTGATGGCCACAGCGTCGGAAGCCGGATCGAGGCATTCACCGGTGTCGGTCGGCTTGGCTTCTTGGACGTGATCGAGGTGACCGGCTGGGATCCCCCGACCCAGGTGGACGTCATGCATGTGGGTCGATTCCTGCGCGGCCCCGGCGCTTTCGAGTTCCGTGCATCGCCGAGCGGTGGTACGGCGCTCACCTGGAGCGAGTGGCTCGACTTGCCGCTCGGCCGGATCGGGCGAATGCTGTGGCCGGTCCTGCGGCCGCTGGCTACGGCTCTGTTGCGGATTGCGCTGCACCGGCTCGTTGCTCTGAGCGGTCCAGGTCGCCGGTAACCGCGGGACAGCAGGAGTGTCACATTTTGGTGCCGGGCGGGAGACGCTGGCGGCTCGTCCAGTTCGCTGGGATCCTTTGCGGAGCGGCACACCGAACAACCGTTCGAGATGTTGCCGTCGGCGCAACGGCGATGCGTATTGCGGGACACCGGCACTAGCATCTGCTCACAGTCTCTCGAAGGAGCCCGCAGATGAGCGACCAGGTGGACTTCGTCATTGTCGGCGGTGGCTCAGCGGGCAGTGCCCTGGGCAACCGGCTGTCGGCCGATCCCTCCAGTCGAGTGCTGGTGTTGGAGGCGGGCCGGACCGACTCCAAGCTCGACGTCTTCATCCAGATGCCGGCGGCGTTGCCGTTTCCCATCGGCAGCCGGTTCTATGACTGGAAGTACGAGTCCGAGCCGGAGCCGCACATGCACGACCGGCGCATCTATCACGCGCGGGGAAAGATTCTCGGGGGTTCCAGCAGCATCAACGGGATGATCTTCCAGCGCGGAAACCCGATGGACTACGAGCGCTGGGCAGCGGACGAAGGCATGAGCAGCTGGGATCATGCGCACTGCCTGCCGTACTTCAAACGGATGGAGACCTGCCTCGCGGCGGCACCGGGCGATCCGTTCCGCGGCAAGTCGGGGCCGCTCGTGCTCGAGCGTGGGCCCGCGTCGGGTCCGCTGTTCGACGCGTTCTTCGAGTCGGTCCAACAGGCCGGCTATCCACTGACCGAGGACGTAAACGGTTACCGCCAAGAGGGTTTCGCGAGGTTCGACCGCAACATCCATCGAGGCCGCCGGTTGTCAGCCTCCCGGGCGTACCTCCACCCGGTGATGAACCGTGCGAACCTGGTGGTCAAGACCCGCGTCTTCGTCACCAAGATCCTGTTGGAGGGCGACCGAGCGGTGGGAGTGGAGTACGCGCCTGGCCGCGGGGCTCCGGAGCGAGTGCTGGCCGGGAACGTGATCCTGTGCGGCGGAGCCATCAACACTCCCCAGCTCATGATGCTGTCCGGGCTGGGGCCGGCCGATCATCTGCGCTCACTGGGGATCGGCGTCGTCGCGGATCTCCCCGGTGTTGGAGAGAACCTGCAGGACCACCTCGAGGTCTACGTTCAGTACGGCTCCAAGCAGCCGGTGACGATGCAGCCCTACCTGAAATGGCGCTATCGACCTCAGGTGGGCGCCCAGTGGCTGTTCCTGCGCCGCGGACCGGGGGCCACCAACCACTTCGAGGCCGGCGGTTTCACCCGGTCGAACGATGACGTCGCTTACCCCAACTTGATGTTTCACTTCCTGCCGATCGCGGTGCGGTACGACGGCTCGGCTCCCGCCGCCCCACACGGCTACCAGGTCCATGTGGGGCCGATGTACTCGGACGCTCGCGGAACGGTCCAGCTCAAGAGCACCGACCCATCGGTCCATCCGGCGCTGCGGTTCAACTACCTATCGACCAACCAGGACCGTGGTGAATGGGTCGAGGCCATCCGGGTCGCCCGCGATCTGCTGACCCAGCAGGCGATGGAGCCGTTCAACGACGGCGAGCTGTCTCCCGGCCCGTCGGTGGAGTCGGACGAGCAGATCCTCGACTGGGTGGCTCGCGATGCCGAGACCGCCCTGCACCCCTCCTGCACCGTGAAGATGGGGGTGGACCCGATGTCGGTGGTCGATCCGCTGACCATGAAGGTGTACGGCATCGATGCGTTGCGCGTTGTCGATGCCTCAGTGATGCCGTATGTCACCAACGGGAACATCTATGCGCCGGTGATGATGCTGGCCGAGAAGGCCGCGGACCTGATCCTCGGGAACACTGCGCTGCCGGCGGAGCCGATCGAGTTCTATCGCCACGGCATCTCGCCATCCCCACTCTGAGGTGGGTCCATGACCAACCTGCACGACATCCTCAAGACCTACATCAGCAACGGATCGTTGCCGGGAGCGGTGAGCCTGGTGGCTCGCGGCGACCGGGTCGAGGTGCAGGTCGTCGGCTCTGTCGACGTCGACGGCACCTCCCCGATGGCAAGGGATTCGATCTTCCGCATCGCCTCGATCACCAAACCCATCACCGCCGCGGCGGTCATGATGTTGGTCGAGGACAGCCGGATCGCGCTGGACGACCCGGTCGGGCACTGGCTGCCGGAGCTGGCGTCACCGACCGTCGTCCGCACGCCGGCCGGTCCAGTCGACGACGTGATCCCGGCGGCCAGGCCGATCACCGTGGTCGATCTGCTCACCTTCCGTGCTGGGTACGGCTTCCCGTCCGACTTCTCGCTGCCGGTGATCGAACTGTTGTTCAGCGAGCTGAAACAAGGACCGCCGCAGCCGCAAGTCGTCGAGGCGCCGGACGAATGGATGGCGGCGCTGTCCCGCATTCCGCTGCTGCATCAGCCGGGCGATGCCTGGCTGTACAACACCTGCTCCGACATCCTCGGTGTGCTGATCGCCAGGGTGTCGGGGCAGCCGTTACAGGATTTCCTGCCCGAGCGAGTGTTCGAGCCGCTGCGCATGGTCGACACCGGGTTCGAGGTCCCGGCCGGCAAGCTCGATCGGTTCACCAGCTACTACCGACCGGGGTCGGCGGGCGGCCTGGAGCTGGTCGACGCTCCCGACGGGCAGTGGAGCAGGGTGCCGGTGTTCCCGTCCGGCGCCGGTGGGCTGGTCTCGACCGTCGATGACTGGCACTCCTTCGGTCGCATGCTGCTCGCCGACGGGACGGTCGACGGTCGCCGACTGTTGTCGCCGGAGTCGGTGCGGCAGATGACCTCGGACCACCTGACGAAGCCCCAGCGCGATGCCAGCAGGTTGTTCCTGGGGGGACAGGGCTGGGGTTTCGGCGGCTCGGTCGACGTCGCCGTTGACGACCCGTGGAACGTGCTAGGACGCTACGGCTGGATCGGCGGTACCGGGACGGCCGCGCACATCATTCCGTCGTCGGGCACCGTCACCGTCCTGCTGACCCAACTGGAGTTGAGCGGGCCGACGCCGACCACTTTGATGCGGGACTTCTGGCGCTACGCGGCCGGCGTCTGACGGCTGGGTTCTAGGGGTGGTACGTTCCGCGATCGACGTCGAGCTGCTCGGGAGTGTGCAGCCTGATCATCGTGCGGCCAACGTTGGGCGGCATGCGCCGCCGGGTCGCCAGTGAGACGCCGATCATCGTCGCGAATGCGGCCGGAACCGTCCAGGCGGCCGGTTGGGCGAGGAGTGCACCCAGCCAACCGGGGGGCCGTTCGCCGAGCAGCGTCACGATCACTGCGCCACCGGACAGGGAACCGCCGACTGCCAGCCCGACGACCGCACCTCGTCCAGTGAGCCCGCGCCACCAGATCCCGAGCACCAGCAGGGGACAGAACGTCGACGCTGCCACCGCAAACGCCAACCCGACGGCGCTTGCGACCGCTAGTCCCCGGCCGGCGGCCGCGAGCAGCAACGGGATTGCCACCGCGAACACGGTCGCGGCCCGGAATGCGCGTAAGGCGGGCAGCCGCCGGCTCAGCAGATCCTGGCTGATCACCCCCGCGACCGAGACGGTCAGACCCGACGACGTCGACAGGAATGCGGCGAACGCTCCAGCCGTCACCAGCGCGGTCAGGAGCTCCCCGGCGCTGCCGCCCAGCATGCGGCTCGGCAACGCAAGGACGACCGTGTCCGCTCGACCGCTCGGCACCAGGTCGGCAGCGTACAGCCGGCCCAGCACACCGAAGATCGCCGGCAACAGATAGAACCCGCCGAGCAGCCCCAGGACCGCCAGCGTGGTCCTGCGGGCCGCCCGGCCGTCGGGGTTCGTATAGAAACGGACGAGCACGTGCGGCAGGCCCATGGTGCCGAGGAACGTGGCCAGGATCAGCGAGTACGTGGTGTAGAGCCCGTACCCTCCAGCCGCAGGATCGAACCAGTCGCGAGACCCGACCGGGCTCAATCGAGGGGCTCCGTCATGGCGCCAGCTGAGCACCAGGAACGCGGCCGGGACCAGCAGGGCGGTCAGCTTGAGCCAGTACTGAAAAGCCTGCACGAACGTGATGCTGCGCATTCCGCCTGACAGCACGTTGAAGAGCACGACGACGCCGACGATGACGCCGCCGACCCACGACGGTGCCCCCGTGACGGCGTGCATGGTGAGCCCGGCGCCTTGGAACTGCGGCATCAGGTAGAGCACGCCGATGAGGACGACCAGCGGGCTCGTGACCAGCCGGGCCCGGTTCGACTCCAGCCGCAGCTCGGCGAAGTCCGGCAACGTGTATGCGCCAGAGCGCCGTAGGGGAGCCGCGACGAACAACAGCAACACCAGGTAGCCCGCCGTCCAGCCGACCGGGTACCACAACATGTCGACGCCGTACGCGAGCACCAGGCCCGCGATCCCGAGGAACGACGCAGCCGAGAGGTACTCCCCACCGATCGCCGACGCGTTCAGGACCGGGCTGACCGACCGTGCCGCCACATAGAAGTTGCTGGTCGTACGCGAAAACCGGAGTCCGAGCGACCCGATGGCCAGTGTGGCGACGGAGACGGCGACCACCGCGATGACACCGAACGCGGGCCTCACGGCCGATCCACCAGGTCGGTGAAGTCATGCTCGTTGCGTTCGGCCTGGCGTACGTAGAACCAGCCAAGTCCGAGCAGCGCCGGATAGACCAGCACGCCGAGCAACAGCCAGGGCAGTGGCAACCCGAGCAAGTGAGCCTCGCGGGACCCCGGCACCACCGCGAACACCAGCGGCAGGGCTCCCAACGTCAAGATCAGCACGGCGAGCACGACGAAGGCGAGCCGGAGCTGGCTGCGCATCAACGACCGCATGTAAATCTCGCCGAGCGGCGTCTGCGCATCGATCTCCCGGACGACCTCGATATGACGCGGACGGGTGCTGGCCCCTGCCGGCCTGGTGACTCGGACCCGGTCACCGGAGCCCGGCTGGTTCACGAGGGAGCCTTCAACTGTGCGTTTTTGACCAGCAGGTCACGGAGCTCGCGGGTATGCCGTCGGCTGACGGGCAGCTCGATGTCATCGACCAGCACGGTGCATCGGCCCGAGTCCAGCCGGATCTCCTTGATGTGAGCGATGGCGACCAGGTGCTGTCTGTGGATGCGTACAAAACCCGAGTCTCGCCACTGGTCCTCCAGCATCGCGAGTGAGACCCGCACCAGATGGCTACCGGCGGCGGTATGGAGACGTACGTAGTCGCCCTGCGACTCCGCATAGCGCACATCGCTGCGCCGAATGAACCGCGTGACGCCGCCGAGCTCCACGGGGATGAGCGGGTCGTCGTCAAATGGTGACCGCGCCTCCTGTTCCGAGGTCTCGCTGACCCGCCGGACCGCCTCCGCCAGCCGCGACTTCTGCACCGGTTTGAGCACATAGTCGACGGCGCTCAGGTCAAACGCCTCAACCGCGTGCTGCTCGTAGGCTGTCACGAACACGATGGGCGGCGGCGCGCTGAACCTGGCCAGTACGCGAGCCAGGTTGAGACCCGACAGCCCTGGCATGTGGATGTCCAGGAAGATGACGTCGAACTCGCCGTCCTCGAGGGCCCGCAGGGCCTGGGCGGCTGAGTCGGCCGTCTCTACCGTCGCGATGCGGTCGTCCTGCTCGAGGAGGTACGCGAGCTCGGCCAACGCCGGCGCCTCGTCGTCCACGACGAGCACATGCAACGGCATGGCCTGCCACACTACGCCCAGACTGATTACCAGCTCGTCGGCAGCGGGCGGCCCTCTTCGTACCCCGCGCTGCTCTGCACGCCGATCACCGCGCGTTCGTGGAGCTCGGCGATGTTGCGAGCCCCGGCGTACGTCGCGCTGCTGCGTACACCTGCGCTGATCATGTCGATCAGGTCCTCGACCCCTGGGCGCAGTGGGTCGAGGTACATCCGGGAGCTGCTGATGCCCTCCTCGAACAGCGCGGCCCGGGCCCGCTCGAACCCTGCGGCGTCCCGCGTGCGGTTGGCCACGGCTCGCGCCGAGGCCATCCCGAAGGACTCCTTGTAAAGCAGGCCGTCACCACTGCTCATGAGGTCTCCCGGACTTTCGTGGGTGCCCGCGAACCAGGATCCGATCATCACACTCGACGCTCCGGCGGCGAGCGCCAGCGCCACATCCCGCGGGTGACGCACTCCGCCGTCGGCCCACACCCGAGCTCCCGACTCCCGGGCAGCAACTGCGCACTCCAACACGGCCGAGAACTGCGGCCGCCCGACGCCGGTCATCATCCGCGTCGTGCACATGGCGCCAGGTCCGACTCCGACCTTGACGATGTCGGCCCCGGCGGTCGCCAGTTCCTCGGTCCCATGTGCCGACACGACGTTTCCGGCAACGATGGGGACCCGGCGGTCGGAGCCCTCGGCAGCCCGGTCGCGGACCTCCCGTACGGCATCGAGGGCGTCGATCATCTTGTCCTGGTGGCCATGTGCGGTGTCGACGACGAGCACGCCCACTCCGTGACCGAGCAGCTCCTTCGCCTTGCCGCACACGTCGCCGTTGATGCCGATGGCCGCGCCGACGAGCAGCTGTCCGTCCGGGTCGATCGCCGGGCGATAGAAAGTCGTGCGGACGGCCCCCTTACGGGTCATGACACCCACCATGACGTCGCCGTTCATCACCGGTGCGAGGTCGAGGTGATGGCTCGCGAGGGCGTCGTACATCGCCGCGGGATCCGCGGCTGCGTCGAGGGTGAGGAGGTCTTCGGTCATCACCATCTGCGCCTGTGTGAACCGGTCCACCCCGGAACAGTCGTGCTCGGTCACGACGCCGACGGGGCGCCCGTCGTCCATCACGACTGCCGCACCGTGCGAGCGCTTGGTGATCAACGCGAGCACCTCGCCGACCGTAGTGGACGGAGAAACCGTGATGGGGGTGTCGAAAACGGCATGGGCGGCCTTCACACGGCGAATGGTCTTGGCGACGACGTCGAGCGGAATGTCTTGCGGGATGATCGCGATCCCGCCCCGCCGGGCGACGGTCTCTGCCATCCGGCGACCAGACACCGCGGTCATGTTCGCAACCGCGATCGGGATCGTCGTACCGACGTCGTCGGGTGTCGTGAGGTCGACGTCGCCGCGTGAGATGACTGCCGAGCGTGCCGGCACCATGAACACGTCGCTGTACGTCAGGTCGTACGGCGGCGTGAGGTCGTTGAGGAATCTCACATGTCGTGACGTTACTCGCGGGAGTGCTGTCCAACCGTTGAAGGCCGAGCCCTGGGCGCAACGTCCGCAGGGCTGGCTCTGCCATTAAGTGTGACGGTAATGCTGTCCCGCCACCCGGCCGACTACCGGTACGTCGCATTTTGCGATGCCCGACCGGGATCGGCGGTCTTGCGGCGCTCTCATCAGCGTGTGGTGTGCGCGACAGCCTCTATTGCGCACGGGTTGGCGGACGCAAGCATGTGGTGGCAGTTGCTTGCTCGCCCTGTGAGCGGGCTCACAGATTCTCCCTGAGAGTGGCGGTGCGGGCGCCACGGATGGTGAGGCCTCCGAGGAGGACCGCCAGACACAGCAGAACCGCGAGTGCGACAGCGAGTAGAGCGGCCACTGCCGTGAGGTTGAGTGAGGGCAGAACTCTCGGCGTGAGGATGCTGTCCGCGTACCCCAGCGTGATGGTGCGGACCACGACGTACTGCGACAGTGCGCCCGCGAGGATGCCGGCGACGGCCGCGGCGCCCAAGACGACAGTGAACTCTGAAGCGACCGAGGTGACAATGGAGCGCCGCCGTAAACCAACGACGCGAAGGGAAGCGGCATCCCGGCGGCGAGCCGGTATCTGGATGGCCATGTTGGCCGCGAGGCCGGCGAACGCAAGCAGGATCACGATGACGGTGACGACGAGGTAAAGGTTCAGGGCGAGCGCGTAAGGATCCTGGTCGAGTGTGTGGCGAACCTGTTTCAAGGTGGTCCGTTGGGTGATTCCGTGGGCGGCCAGCTCCTTGAGGATGTTCTGCGGGGTGTCCGACCTCGCGAGGATGGAGACCTTTGTGTCGGCGTCGATTATCAGGTTCGCACGGGTATACATGGTGTCGTCCACGAGCATCGCCGCCGGCCCCAAGACCGGCATTGACTCGGTAGTCCCGACGGGACGGACGTCGACGTTGACGCCCACGGACGTCGCCACGGTCAGGTCGTCTCCGTGCCTGGCCACGACATGGGGCTGTGCAGTCCGGCCCATGAGGACCGGCAGCACGGGTGGCACGTCCCGAGGGGTCAGCATCGCGACGACCGGTCGGCCATGGGAGTCAAGCTGGACGGTCAGGGTGGATCCAGCGACGTGGGTGCTGTCCACCGATGGCGCGCCGTAGATAAACCTGGGGTCGGCAACGCCACGCCATCCGATGCGAGTGACGTACGGCATCGGTGCCCCGTCAACCCGGACCTGGCTGATCGTGAAGGTTCCCTGCATCGCCTCGCCGTTTGTGGTGGGCGCGCTGACGGTCAACCCGGTGACCTCGCAGCGGGATTGGCAGGGCATCGAGGCGCTGGCTGTTGTCTGCCCGTGCGGGTAGGGCCCGAGGTAGATGTGGCTGGCCCGGCCGGATGGCGCCACGATGTCGATGCTCACCAAGATCTTGGCGTGGTCCCCACTGACGCCGTTGCCGGCCGTCATCTGGATGCGTCGTCCGACCAGGGTCAGCGTCGGGCGGACCGGCGAAAGCTCCCGTGCAACCTGTCTGACACTCAGGCCCCCCGTCCAGGAGCTGGGCCAGACGGCTACCCGTGGAAGCCGGGGTGCGTCGACGATGACCTTGGGTCCGTTTGTGTCTGAATTGGCTCCAACGGCCATCAGCCAATTTCCGTTCGGGTCGAGCCGGTGGGTAAGGCTGACGGCTTGTGACAGTGGGAACCTCACCTGGAACGCCGTGTCGGCACCGACCATCGTTGCCGCGTCGCTGGCTCGCCAGTTGGCCGCGGTCTGGTAGATACCAGCGGCGAAAACGGCAATTGCGAGCGCTGCCGTCAACGGCAGTACCACCAAGGTTCCCTCCCGTCGGCGGGCGATCGTGCGTGAGGCGACGTAGCCGGCCACACCTCTTCGGCGTGCGGACCGGTTGGCCCACCAGCGCGCGGCGGTCGCAGCCGCGAGGGTCGTCATCAAGCCTGCCGCCACGGCCAGCAGGACCGGCAGCAGGAGGTCGACGATGGTGGGCTTGGATCGGTGGCCGGACCACAAGGTTCCGCCCAACATCGCAACCGCGGCGGCGATCAGGGTGAGCCGGAGGAGCACAACCCAACGGCCGGACCGGGTCGGCCGGCGGACGCTCGAGATCTGGACGCTGAGCGGTTCCGCAGTGGCGGCCCGCACGGTCAGAGCGGCCACGCCTAGGCTCGCCGTCAGGACACCGACGGCGAACCAGACGCTGGTCATCCCGAACTCGACCGGGAGCCCGGGCACCAGCCAGGCGGCAGCGAGCACGCGTCCCGCGAGATATCCCAATGCCATACCGACAGGCGTGGACACCGCGAGCATCAGCACCGGTTCGAAGATCCCGAGCACCCACAGTTGACGCCTGTCCATCCCCCGGAGAGAGGCGAGAGCAAGTTCGGGCTGGCGCAGGCCCATCGCGGCGGACAGCAACCGTCCGAGAAGGACCAGAGCGACCAGGATGAGCGACACCACGGCAGGCGTCACGGTCTGCTCCGCAGTGTGGCTGCGCGCGTCCGCCTCGCCGACAACTGACCTCAGCGCGTTCCCCGGCTCCAAGGTCAGGGAGCCGACGGCATCGTACGAGGCCAGTAGCGCAGGTAGTCGCGAGACCTCGTGCGCCGCCTGTCGAAGGTTGTCGAGTGTCGTGCTGGGCAGGACTAGCAGCCGGTAGTCCATCCGGACGAACAACTGGCCGGGAGCCAGGCCCGTCATCGTCGAAGGGTCGACGACGAACGGTGCCGGAAAATAGGGCGTGGGACCGTTAGGCGTCCCGTGCGACGGCACGCTCGTGAATCTGGTGGTGTTGAACAAACCGACTCTGGTTGTCGGCAACCGATACGTCCCAACCATCCTGAGCGGTCGCGACAAGCCGTCGACGTCGACCCGGTCGCCCACGTGAGTGTGCGTGTACGCCGCGTCCGACTCGAGCAACAGCATCTCCCCGGCGCTGCTGGGGCAACGACCCGTCACGACGAGCCGACTGCAGATCCCCGGCTCGGCGAGCAGCGTCGCGAGGGGTGGCCCGGGGGTGGACCACGTCGTTACGGGCAGCCGGCGAGCCCACAGGGAACGCTCCGGAGCTCGGAACTGCCTGACCGCCCTCGGGTCGATCGCGCGCAGGGCCTGCTGGTCCGCTCGTGCGCTGTTCACCCGCGCTTCCGGTGCGTAGTCGAATGTCAGGCCGGTTACGAAGTTGGGCTCCGCGCGGAGCCTGGTGACGACGTACGAGGATGCGGAGGCTGACTGGTACATCGGTCCCACCACGGCGGCTGCCACCGCGATGGCCGCGAGGAGCACTGAGCCAGCCGTGAGGAGCATCCGTGACCGGAGCCCACGGAGCCCGACACCAATGAGGGATACAAGGGTGGAGAGGGTGCCCTTCATCGGTCCTCGGCCCGCAGCACGCTGGGCGGCGAGGACCGCCCCACCAAACGGAAGCCCAGGAAGATGACCAGGGTCACGAAGGTCCCGGCCGCGACCGCGAGGCCCGCCACCAGGTCCCCCCTCGGCGTCGCATCGAACAGCAGCCCGAACCGGCCCGGTTCCACCAGCGGGAGGACGGGGAGCAGCGCGCGGCATCCGATCCACACGGCCACTCCGGCCACCACGGTAACCGCTGCCCCGAGCCCCTCGGCCTCGGCGCGGTAGCCACCCGCCACGTCGGCGACGTCGACGCCCACGACACGCAGGGAGGCCGCCTCGACACGGCGCTCCCGCCGTTGCTCGACCGTTGACGATGCGACGCTGATCGCGGCGATGAGCAACCCGAAGACCGCGATGAGCCCGTACAGCACCGCACCTTGAGCGGTTCTGGTGCGGTCTATATCGGTCAGGACCTGCCCGAAGGTGAGCTTTCTTCCGACCGCCCCCGTCGAGGAGAGTTCGTGCAGAACGCGGACGGGTGTGTCAGCACGGGCGACCACGACGGTCTCGGTGTCCGGGAGCTGCCCCCCGGCCCCCCGCAGCGCCGTACCGAGGTCAAGCAGCAGCCCGGACCGACCGAGCAGGGGCAGGGCGGGAACCTGTCCCGCGATCCGGACCGGATGTGGGTCGCCGTCCGGCCCGTAGGCCTGAGGTTGGCCGCCGGCCCTCTCCAGGCGCAGCCCGGGCGTCACGAGAGCGGCCGGTACCGGGTCATCGCTCCAGTCGAGCAGCACCCGCGACTCGTACGGCGTTGTCAGCCACAGGTCCAAGCCACCTCTCGAGGGCACGGCCCGGACGATGGTGTGCTCCCTCGACAGCACCATGTCGGCGGCATCGCCGGGGATCAGCTGGGAATCGGCGAAGGACATGTTCGTGACGTGAAGCGGCGCCTGGTGGGTCAGGCCCTGCACGCGCACGCTCTCGAGGGCGCATGCGCGCGCGCATCCAGGCACCAACGCCGAGTAGCCCACCCCTCCGGGCCGGACCGACCGTGGCCTGCGGCCGGGGTTCTGTGGGACCTGCAGGGTCTCCCCGTCGCCCTGCGAATCGACGTAGCTGATGGTGAACAGCAGGGGAACCAACTGCCAAGAAGCCGGCGTCCGCTCGATCCGGGCGGTGGGCCATGCGCGCCGCACCGACTGGGCGCTGAACGTCACGGCGAAAGTGCTCCCCCGGGCGGGACGCAACGCCGGCGCTTGCGCCAGCGAGCCGATCTCATGTGAGACCGCAGCCACCGGAGTGCCCGAGAAGAACGTGCCCACGACACGGTCCCAGCGGGGTGTGTCGACAAACATGTCGCGAAAGGAACCGCCGGATGGGTCAGGCGAGGCGGAGATTGCCATCAGCCAACGGCCGTGCGGATCGGCCTGGTGAGAGGCCGCATATGCCTGTAATCCCCCGGTCGGCACCTCGAATGCGACCGGCCCACCCGTCTCGATGCGCGCGGTCTGATCCCGCCAGGATCCCGACCCTACCCACGCGCTAGCGGCCACGCCGGCCACGACCACTGCGGCAACCACGATGCGGATCAAGGCAGTGCTGTCGGACCGCCGGGTCAGCCGACGGAGGGTAAGGAACCACCGAAGGCTCCCGTTCAGCCTCGGAAAACCCATCGCGAGCTGCGACAAGATGGCGACCGACCAGATCCCGATCTGTCCTGCAGCCAACCCGACCAAGGCAGGGCTGAGGAAACTCACCCAGTCCGCGTGCCGGACGCCGAGTTGGCGCGCCTGATATACCGACACCAGAGCGCCCATGAGCGTAAGCAGGCCAAGCAACAGCCCCGCCGTAGTCGTCGGGCGTGGTCGATCAAGACCGGCCAGCTTGGCCGTGAGCGGTTCGTAGGCCGTGTGCCAGCTCACCACAACCACCACCGCGACGCTGACCACCAGCACGGCCGCCGCCGTTGCCCACTCGGCTCTCGTCATCTCGAAGGTGGCGTCATCACCCACCCACCGGTGCACGGCGCCACGGGCGACGACCCGGCCGACGGCGACACCCGCCACGGCCGCGACCAGCAGAATCACCGACGGTTCAGTGACGGCCCGTCGCAGCAGCGCGAGCCCATGGCCTCCGCGCAGCTGGGCGAGCGCGATCTCGGACCGCCGGGCACGCACCGAGGCGGCACCTTGCCCGGCGAGTGCGACGACCGCGAGCAGCAGCAGCGCGCCCGCCGAGCCGACGGAGGCATGGGTCGCCCGGCTGTAGCCGACGGCAACGATGCAGCCGGCCATCGTGAGGGTGCCCATCACGAACAGAGCGAGCGACTGACCTGACCGCGCACGGATTCCTCGAAGCGTGACCATCGTGGCTTCGCGTTACCAGACCCGGCCCCGCCGCGCGGCGTGCACCGGTTGGACGTGGTCTGTCAGACGGCCTTCGTCGAGAGTGACGTGACGGTCAGACGCGTCGACGACTGCCGGATCGTGGCTCGCGACCACCACGATCGCACCCCGCGCAGCCTCCTCGTGCAGCAGAGACATCACGAGCTCACGGTTGAACTCGTCGAGCTCGCTCGTGGGCTCGTCGGCGAGCAGGATCACGGCATCGACAGCAAACGCCCGCGCACAGGCGACGCGTTGCATCTGACCCCCGGAAAGCTCCTCGATCTGGCGGTCACCGAGATCCCCGATGTGGACCCGGGCCAGCTCGGCGTCCGCGCGCTCGTCGGCCTCTTCGGGCGCAACCCTTCGTGCGCGGAGCGCGACGGAGATGTTCTCCCGTGCCGAGAGGATCGGCACCAAGCCGTACACCTGCAGGATGAAGGCCACCTCGGGACGAGGGTCGCCGTCACCCTGCCACAGAGGCCTGCCCTCGTACGACGTCGCGCCATGGGTCGGCTGGAGCAGTCCGCCGGCCACCGAGAGCAGGGTGGTCTTGCCGGACCCCGACGGTCCGCGTACGGCTGTCACCTCGCCGGCGCGAAATTGCAGGCTCATCGGGTGGAGGATCTGCCGGGCGCCGATGACCAGCTCGATGTCAGCCAGCTCGAGGAGGCCCATCAGTGCTCGTCCTCGCTGTCCGACCAGCCTGCCGGCTTGGTGAGCAGCACCCGATCGCGCCGTTCGGGCTCAACCCGCACGAGTGTCCCCGGTGGCCAGTCCTGAGCCACGTCGGCGGGCAGGTGGAGGACGCCGTCCTTTCCGACGACGATGTACTCGGCGCCGTCACGCCCCTCGGACCCGACCCGCCCGCCAAGCATCCGGATCGTCCGCAGGAAGGTGGCGGCGACCTCGGGCTGGTGGGTGACAACCAGGATCGTGGTGCCGAAGTCGTCGCCGAGCCCGTGGATGAGGTCAAGCACCTCGTCGCGGTCTTGGTGGCTCAGCTGGCTGGTGGGTTCGTCGGCGAGGAGAAGCTGCGGGTTCGACACGACGGCGCAGGCGAGCGCCAGCCGCTGACGCTGGCCACCGGACATCGTCGATACGACCTGCCTGGCCTGCTGCTCGAGCCTCATGCGCGCCAACAGCTCCATGTCGTTACGGGCGTGATGCCGGTCCGACGGCTGCATCGCCAGCTTGGCGAAGCCGAGATTCTGGCTCGCCGTTGCGTACGGAAGAAGGTTGCGTGTCGCTCCCTGCAGAGTTGTGCTCACCCGCCGGGCGCGAAGACGAGCCACCGCCGGCTCACTCATCCGCGAGATCTCGTCATCACCGAGGAAGATCTTGCCCGCCGAAGGCCGTTGGATCCCGCCGAGTAACGTGAGCAGGGTGGACTTGCCCGACCCCGACGGTCCCAAGAACGCGACCCGCTCACCGGGCTCGATGTCGAGATCCACACCCTGTAGGGCAACAACATCGTGCCCCTCGAACGTGCGGTAGAGATGGACAACCCCGCGACAGCGGACGCTCAGTCCGGACGGTGCTGGGGAGAGGAGGAACTCTCCGGCGTCTACGACCTTGCTCACGCCGCTCCACCTCCCCGTCAGCCTCGTCAGCCTGCCCCACGAGTTCCTTGAAACCAGGGAACCGCATGACGCGCCAAACCGAGCTGTGTCCGACCAAACCGTTGGCGAACTGCAACCAACCGTCTTCGCCCGGCCCGAGGAGTTGAGGGGCGCACCCACATCCAGAGCAACGTTTTCCGGTCGGGCATCGCAAAGTGCGACGTTCCGGTAGTCGACCGGGTCACGGGGCAGCATGACCGTCACATTTTGTGGCAGAGCCGGCGGCTCCAAACCACGGGGTCAGGAGGCGACGACGCCGGGGGCGTACTTGGGGATGGAGAACATGATCTTGGTGCCGGCGCCCGGTGCGGTTTCGACAACCAGACCGGACTCGTCGCCGTACACAGAGCGCAGGCGCTCGTCCACGTTGCCGAGCCCGACCGAGTCTCCTTGTGCCTCACCGGCGAGCGCACGCCGTACGATCTCGGGATCCTCGCCGACACCGTCGTCCTCGATCGTGATGTGCGCATGCTGCCCGGCGTCCTCGGCGACGATTACGATGCGCCCAGCGCCGGGCTTGCCACCGAAGCCGTGGCGGATGGCGTTCTCGACCAACGGCTGCAGGCACAGGAACGGCATCACCACCGGCAACACCTCCGGGGCCACCTTCAAGGTGACCTGCAGGCGATCCCCGAACCGTGCCCTCTCCAGTGCGAGGTATCTCTCGATCGAGCGGAGCTCCTCAGCCAACGTGGTGAAGTCTCCATGGCGCCGGAAGGAGTACCTCGTGAAGTCGGCGAACTCGACAAGCAGGTCGCGGGCGCGCTCCGGGTCGGTGCGCACGAATGACGCGATGGCCGTGAGTGAGTTGTAGATGAAATGGGGAGAGATCTGGGCTCGGAGGGCGCGTACCTCTGCCTCCATCAAAGCGGTACGAGAGCGGTCGAGCTCGGCGAGCTCGAGTTGGGCCGAAACCCATCGGGCGACCTCCCGGCTCGCTCGCACCAGACCGGCGGACGCATTCAGTGCGTACACCTGCAGGGTCCCGACTACGGTGTCTTCGGCGGTGAGCGGGACAACGATCGCGCTCCGAAGGGGGCATTCCAGATCTGCACAACAGACCGCTGGCGGTCCATGCACGTCCATCGAGCCGGTGTCGAGTACACCCGCGGCCAGCTCGAGGGTCCGGATGCCGTGATCCGGGTGTGAGCCGTCCCAGGCGAGCAGCCGATCTCGCGAGGTCAGCGCCACGGCAGGGGATCCCAGCAGTGCTCGCAGAAAGCGGATCGAGCTCTGGGCGCTGTCTTCGTCCAGACCACGACGCAGCGGCGGCGCCGCGAGGGAGGCGGTGTGCAGAGTTCGGAACGTCGTGCGATCCGCACGCGTGCCCAGGTCGCCGCGGCGCCGAACGAACCACCACAACAGCAAGATGGTGCCCAGCACGATCGCTCCGATCGCGACAACGGGCCAGCCGCCACCCATCAGCGAAAGTCGATCAGGAGTCCGTCGTCGTCGGGGCCGCCGAACCGACTCGCGGCGCTCACTGAGCCGCTGACCCGGGCGCGATAGCACTCCGTCACATAGGGCAGCAGCATGCCGTCCGGACCGCGCCCGTAGTGGTCGTACAGCGCCCCGACCTTGGCCAGCAGATCGGCCCGCTCAGCCTCTCCGAGCGTCGCGACGTACGAACGGGATCGGACGAGTCCCAGCAAGCCGTCTCGGTCGACGGGCTGCCAGAAGCGGAAGCGCTTGTGCTCCACGTCGCCGAAGAGATCCGACTCGGTGACCGGGTCGACCAGGCCGGTCCAGTCCTCCGTACCGATCACAGCCGACAGTCGGCGCACCCAGGGCACGGACTCGTCCCGGAAGTTCCAGACCAGCGCCAACGTGCCGCCGGGGCGCAGCACGCGGGCGATCTCGGGCAATGCATCGCCGGGATCGAACCAGTGGAAGGCCTGCCCAGCCACCACGACGTCGACCGATGAGGTGGCCAGCCCGATCGACTCCGCGCCGCTCTGCATGGGGTACGCCTGGGGAACGGCGTCGCGTAGCCGACGCAACATCGGCGCCGATGGATCAGCGGCTATCACCTCATGGCCCAGGCCCACCAGGTCCGCGGTGAGCTTGCCGGTGCCCGAACCCAGATCGAGGACCCGGCCAGGTGACTCGCCGCTGAGCCAGCGCACGGCGTCGATCGGATAGCTCGGGCGGGCGCGCTCATAGACATCGGCAACACCGCCGAAACTGCGGGAACGCTGGATGCGCGATGACTCGTCCATCTGGCGGGAGGGTACCAAGTCGCGAGTAGTCTGCTGCGGTGCCGCTCGCGTCCGACCCGTTCGCGTCCGCGTCGGCTCTGGAGGGTGTCCCATCCGCACTCGCGGCCGCCAGGGACGGGATCGACGCGCTGGTCCGTGATCTTCGCGGCCGTGGGAGCAGAGCCGACGTCACGGCAGAGTCGCTGCTGCGAGGGGCAGTGGCGTCGGCCCAGCTGGAGGGAAGCTCCAGTTCGCTGGCGATGGCTCGCGCTGGAAACCTTGATGCCATTGCGGCCGGGGCAATCCGCTTGAGTACGGAGCTGCTGAGCCTGGTGAGAGTCGTGGAGTATGCGCCGCTGCAGGCGCTTGCCCGGATGCATGCCCTGGCGGCCGGTCCCGATGAACCCGCTCGTGGACGCCCTCGCGATGATCCACCCGCGGTCGCGCGGATGACTGCATTGGCTCGGAGGCTGGTGACTCCGACGAGGGCGCCGGCGCTGGCCGTCGCAGCTTTAGTGCACGCGGAGATCGCGACTGCTCGTCCGTTCGCCACTGCCAACGGGTTGGTGGCTCGCGGGGCCGAACGACTGGTGTTGGTCGCCCGGGGAGTCGACCCCTGGTCCGTCATCGTGCCGGAAGCTGGACATCTGGCCGCTGCGGATTCTTATGCGGAGAGCCTGGTCGCGTACTCCGGTGGTGGGGAAGCCGGCGTACGCAAGTGGTTGCTGCACAGTGCGGAGGCGTACTCCCGTGGTGCAGTCGAGAGCCCGCTCAACGAATGAGGAGGCTGGACCGAACCTGAGAGCCGTTGGGTCCGTTTCATCTGTGTCGACAGGCCGCGCCTGGGGGTAACGCAGCTGCCTTAACGCCCCCGAAACGGCCTGTCGACGCCACTGCCGGTGCCGGAATTCGCGTGGCGGAGTGGAGAGTCGCGCCGTTGGATGCAGACGTGCGAACGGCGTCCCACGGGTGAGACGCCGTCGCTGGCACGTCAGCACGAGTTATCAGGCGTGCACCTCTCACTGTCGCTTCGGGGGGTTCCCGGATGCGACTGCCCTGTAGGAAGGGTGGATCGCCGCGTGGGTGCTCGGCTGCCGTGTCGGTATGGAGTTTGCTATTCCCTTTGTACGCCGGTCGCTCCCCAGATGGAACCCCTATCGGCGTGTCTGTGTGCAACCGGCCAGTAACTCCGAGGGGTGATCTGGCGGATGGCGCCGTTGGTACGAAACGGGTCAGGTCGCACGGCGCTCGCGCAGCCGGGAGGCGAGTACGACCGCCCCCGCGGCGGCGACTCCGGCCCCGATCGCGACGGCCGCAAGCGTTGATCGGTTGGCATCCATGGTGCGCGTCCGCAGTGTCACCGGCTTGGAGAACACCACGATCGGCCAATGGCGCTCAGCGGCCAGCCGGCGGAGAGCTCGGTCGGGGTTGACTGCCACCGGGTGTCCGACCGCTTCGAGCATCGGCCCGTCGGTGGCAGAATCGCTGTAGCCGTAGCAGTCTGCCAGTTCGTAGCCCTCCCGCTCGGCCAGCTCGCGAATCGCGATGGCCTTCTCTTCCGCGTACGCATAGAACTCGATCTCGCCGGTGTAGCGGCCGTCCTCGATCACCATCCGGGTGGCGATCACCCGGTCGGCGCCGAGCATCTCCCCTATGGGCTCGACCACCTCGGAGCCCGATGACGACACGATGACGACGTCGCGACCTGCCGCCTGGTGCTCCTCGATGAGGCCCACAGCCTCGTCGTAGACCAACGGGTCGACGATGTTGTGGAGCGTGTCGGCCACGATGTCCTTCACGGTCTGGACATCCCAACCTGCGCAGAGCGCGGAGAGGTAGTCGCGCATGCGTTGCATCTGGTCGTGGTCGGCTCCGCCCGCCAGGAAGACGAACTGGGAGTAGGCGCTGCGCAACACCGACCGTCGATTGATCAGCCCGCCTTGGTAGAACGAGCGGCTGAACGCGAGGGTGCTCGACTTGGCGATGATGGTCTTGTCGAGATCGAAGAACGCGGCAGTGCGACCCGACCGGGCTGGCTCCACCCCAGAAATCATAGGCCGCGCCGCGACACGCCACGGAAACTTGTCGATTCGCTTCACATCTCGGACATTTGACTACTAATGTTGCCCTAGTCGGTCACGCGGTGTAAGAATTGCTGGCGTTCCTCAAGGTCAGTACGATTGCCGCGATGAGGACATTTTGGCTCCAGCGGCATCCCCCCGCCGCTGGCGGTACCGGGCTCACCCCCCCGAGCCACGTACCGATTTGGACGGCCCTCGGCACCCCCCCGCCGAGGGCCGTCGCCTCTCCCCCGCTCGGCGGCGGGGTTCCTGCTACCTAGCTCCACGGCACACAGCCATCTAGAGCGGAACTGTCCACAGCCCGCTTGGGTCGCGGCGTTGTCCACCGATCCGCTTGGTCTGCTGTTTTCGCAGTCCGTGGCTGGCCCACAGTAAGCGCATGGTCGACCTGGATCACGGCGGCGCGCCCTTGATAGTCACAGCGGATGAGGTGCTGCTCGACGACCTGCTGCGCTTGTGCGCAGCGGTTGGCGTCACGCCCGAGCTGGTGCACGAGCCGGGTGCTTTTCGAGCAACCTGGCTCGGAGCGTCGCTAGTCGTGGTGGGCGCCGACGCGGCAGCGGAGATCAGTCGGCTCGACCCGGTTCGCAGGGGCAACGTTTTGGTGGTGACCCATGACGGTCGCCTACCGGAAGTCTGGCAGCATGCGTTGGCGATCGGGGCCGAAGACGTTCTCACCTTGCCCGCAGGCGAGATCGACCTGCGCGATCGGCTTGCAGACACGGTGGACGGTGCGGGGCGGGCGTCCTCGACGATCGCAGTGGTGGGCGGCTGCGGTGGTGCTGGCGCGTCGACTCTTGCGGCGGCATTGGCCACCGTCGCCGCTCGTCGAGGTCGGCGGGTGTTGCTCATCGATGGCGACCCCCTTGGCGGCGGGCTCGACCTGGTCATCGGGCTGGAGCGAGTCGAGGGCCTCCGTTGGCCAGATCTAGCCGGGACGGTGGGACGGGTTTCCGCGCCTTCGCTGCGGACGGCTCTGCCAGCGGTCAAGGAGCTGGCCCTGATGTCGTGGGACCGCGGGCAGGAGCTCACCATCCGAGCCGACATCATGCGCGAGGTCCTCGCCGCGGGACAGCGCGGCAACGACCTGGTCGTGATCGACCTGCCTCGGAGACTCGATCCGGCGGCTCAGGAGGCACTGACGGCTGCGACCACGGCGATCCTCGTGGTGCCCGCCGAGGTGCGAGCCATCGCGGCCGCAACGCGGGTGAAAACGGGCATAGTTCCCCTGTGCCGGGACCTCCGACTGATCGTTCGGGGCCCCGGAGTGACCGGCATCGACGCCGGCTCGGTGGCATCGACGCTGGGGCTCGACCTGCTCGGTTCCATGAGGGCCGACCCAGCGGTGGCGGAGTCGGTCGACCGCGGGTTTGGGCCATGTCGTCGAGGTCGCGGGCCGCTGGTAACACTGTGCCGTCGCGTGCTCAACGAGCTCGGGCTCTACGAGGTGGCGGCGGCGTGACTGTTTCAGCGACCACCGAGGTGTCCGCAGATCTGCTGGAGCGGGTCCGGGAGGTGCTGGCTTCGCAGGGCGCACCACCCACCCCCGCGAGAGTCGCGATGGCCCTCCGGTCCCAGGGCCTGGTCCACGGCGATGCCGAGGTGCTGGCTGTCGTTGACGCATTACGGCGGGATACGGTCGGCGCCGGACCCCTCGAACCGCTGCTCCGGTTGCCGGGCGTGACAGATGTCCTCGTCAACGGACCGCGGCATGTCTACCTCGATCGAGGGGAGGGCTTGGAGCCCGCTCCGGTGAGTTTCCTTGATGACGCTTCCGTCCGCCGACTCGCGCAACGGTTGGCATCGGCGGGCGGGCGCAGACTCGACGACGCCACGCCGTTCGTCGACGTCCGCCTTGGCGACGGCACCCGGTTTCATGCGGTGCTCTCGCCGGTCGCCAGACCTGGCACCTGCCTCTCGCTGCGGGTGCCATCACAGCAAGCATTTGCGCTCGATGAGCTGGTCGCCGCCGGCACCCTGTCCAGCTCCTCGGCGGCGCTGTTGGGTGACATCGTCGCCGCCGAGGTGGCGTTCCTGATCAGCGGAGGAACGGGAGCCGGCAAGACCACCTTGCTCTCTGCGCTCCTGTCTCGCGTCAACCCCGTTCACCGGCTCGTGCTCGTTGAAGACTCGGGGGAGTTGCGTCCGGATCATGCACACGTCGTTTCGCTGGAGGCTCGACCGCCCAACGTCGAAGGCGCTGGCGCCATCACGCTTCGCGATCTGGTCCGTCAGGCGCTGCGGATGCGGCCCGACCGGCTGGTGGTGGGTGAAGTGCGAGGCGCTGAGGTCACAGATCTGCTGGCTGCCCTCAACACCGGGCATCAGGGTGGCTGCGGCACGATCCACGCCAACAGTGCGGCCGACGTCCCCGCCCGGCTGGAAGCCTTGGGGGTCGCTGCCGGACTGTCCCGGCAGGCGGTGCATTCACAGCTGGCTTCCGCGCTTCAGGTCGTCCTGCATCTTCGGCGAGACCAGGGTGGTGTTCGCCGGCTCAGCGAGATCTGCGTCCTCGCACGTGACTCGACGGGGTTTGTCACCGCCGAGCCCGCTGTACGTTTCGCCGCCGACGGCTCCTCCCAGGCGGGGCCGGGCGCGCAAGGACTCGAGCTGCTGCTCGGCGGTCGCTGATGTCGCCATTGGCTGCCGCCTCCATGCTGAGCGGGCTCGCGGCAGCAGTGGCGATTGGCAGAACACCTGAGCAGCTGATCGAGCAGCGGCTGGGAGTCGTGCGCAAAGACGCATGGTCGGGCTCACGGCTGCTCCTCTTTCGCGACCGATGTCGGTCACATGGGTGGGACCCACGTCGGGTGTTCTGGGCAGTCGGGGCCTTGATCTCGTCGGCGATGTGGATAGACGTTCATCTGCTTGTCCCAGCAGCGCTCGCGGGGGTGGCTGTCGCCGGATCCCTAAGGATTCGGTCGACGATGGCCGCCAGGACCAAGGCCAGGCGACGTGAGGCGCGGCTCGTCGAGACCTGCGACCAGCTCGCCGCCGAGCTCAGCTCCGGCCAGTCACCTCCCCGAGCGCTGCAGCACGCAGCCGACCTCTGGCCTGAGCTGACGCCGGTGGCGGCTGCCTCGCGACTCGGCGGCGACGTCCCGGGTGCCTGGCGATTGGTGGCCGAGCTACCGGGCGCTGGCTCCCTGCGAGCCCTTGCTGCCGCCTGGCAGGTGGCGGAGCGGTCGGGTGCCGGCCTGACCGTCGTTCTCGAGCGCATGTCTGATGCCCTGAGGGCCGAGGACGCGGTCCGGCGTGAGATCGAGGCAGCTCTTGGGCCCCCACGAGCGACCGCGCGCCTGCTTGCCGCGCTGCCCGCCTTCGGACTGCTGCTCGGCATCGGCCTGGGAGGCGATCCGGTCGGGTTCTTGCTCCGTACGCCGCTCGGCGCTGGATGCCTGACGGTCGGGTTGGCGTTCGCCGTGACCGGAGTCTGGTGGGTCGATCGGCTGGCAGTGGCGGCTCAGAGATGACCAGCAGCTGCGGCCGGGAGGCGATGAGTCAGTGGTGCTGATGTGCGGATTGCTCGCGGCGGCTGCGGTGCTGGCCTGGGCGCCTGCCCCGCCCCTCTTCCGGCTGACGCCCCTGGCCGGAGGAGAGTCCCTTGGTGCGCCGTCCAGCAGGGCGTCTTCAGTACGATCTCGGTGGCCGGAAGACCACCGGCGTACGGTGCTGGCCGCACTCTCGTCGACGTTGCTGGGCCTCAGCATCGCCATCATCGTGGGCGGTGCGCCAGGGGTTCTCACGGGTGTGGGCATCGCTGTCGTCACCGGCCTGGTCGTTCGGCGACTTGAGCCCGCCGCCGTCGTACGCGAACGCGAGCAAGTGGTGAGAGACCTTCCCGTCGCCGTTGATCTCCTGGCTGCTTGCATCGCGTCCGGGAGCCCGCCTGCGCAGTGCCTGGACGTTGTTGGCCGGGCCGTGTCAGGACCAGCGGGTCGGCGGCTGGAGCACGTAGCAACCCGGCTGCGACTGGGCACCGATCCCGGCTCCGTGTGGAGGTCGCTGGCCCAGGATGAGGCGATGGCGCCGCTCGCCCGCACCATGGTCCGGGCCATCGAGACCGGCGCTCCCGTGGCCCATGGGCTCAACCGGCTGGTCGATGATCAGCGTCGGGCCCGGCGATGGGACGCCGAACGCCGGGCTCGGGCGGTCGGGGTCAAGGCGGCTGCGCCGATGGGACTCTGCTTCCTGCCGGCGTTCATCGCGATCGGCATCGTGCCGACGATCGTCAGCACCTTCTTGGAAATGCACCTGTGACGGTGCCTCAGCCAACGGGGTCGGTGGGGTCGCGCCGGTCCGGCTGACGGCTACCGAGAAAGCGGCTTTCCGATCTCCCAATGATGGCCGAAGGGGTCAGCGACGCGACCGATGCGCCACCCATGGTCCTCATAGACGGGGGCCACCACAGTGGCTCCGGCCGTGATGGCCTGCTCGAACACGGAGTCCGGGTTGGCAACAGTCAGGATCATCCGAACCGACCCTCGTCCGAGGACCTCGGGGTTGGAGTCGGGATCGTCGGAGACCCAGAAGTCCGCTCCGCCGATCGAGAGTTGGGCAACGATCTCCCCTGCGTCGTTCTCGACGCGATGGAGCTCGACCGCGCCGAAAGCAGCCTTGTAGTACTCGACTGCCTCGGCGCCACGACGAACCGACAGCCACGGAGCGATGCTCGTCCTCGGTGGCCCTGACTGCCGTGCATCCGTGTTCATGGTCGCGGCCTCTCTGCGCGTGGGACTCGATCCTTCGCGCGGAATTACATCATCCGGCGGCTCGAAAACCAGCGCCCGAAGGACCACCCGCGACCGCCAGGTCTTGTCCCCAGCCGGCCGGGGTGGGGGTTCATCCACAGCGGCTGTATCGCTGGCCGGGCGGCTCGGCAATTGAGGCGACAGTGAGGACTTCACCTACACATCACCCGACCTGATGGCCGGGCATCTACTAGGAGGTCCTGAGATGGGCGAGTCGATCGATCGGAGCCGCAACGAGCTCGGCATGAGCACCGCCGAGTACGCCGTCGGCACCGTCGGGGCGTGCGGATTCGGAGCTCTGCTTTACGAACTGCTCACCAGCGACTGGGCACAGAGCATGCTGCAGAGCATCTTCGAGAAGGCCTTGAGCATCTTCTGACCCGGTCCCCGTCGTGGTGTGGCGGCGGCTGCGTCGCCACACCACAGTTCCTGGAAGGGCGGATCGCCATGAAATGCTGGCGCTCAGCTGATCGCACTCACCTCTCTCGTGGCCCGCGCGGTTCCGTCACCGCGGAAACGGCGGTTGTGCTGCCGATTCTCCTGGTGTTCGTGGGCACCTTGGTGTGGCTCGTTTCCGTTGGAATCGACCAGGCCCGATGTGCAGATGCCGCCCGCGAGGCGGCGCGGTCGCTGGCGCGAGATGATCCTGTCGAGCAGGCGCTCGACCTGGCTCACCAGAGCGCCCCCGACGGCGCTCGGGTCGAGGTTCAGCGCTCCGGTGGGCAGGTGACGGTCACAGTGAGCATGAGCTCGAGCCCCGCGGGTGGACTGTTCGACGGGCTGGTCGCCGTGCATCTCGATGCTTCGGCAGTCTCGTTGATGGAGGACTCCGATGGGCTGGGCTGAGCTCTTAGGCGACCGCAGATCTCGCCGAGGCGATCTCGATCACGGCAGTGCCACCGTTTACGCCGCCTTCGCGCTGGTGGCACTGACCGCCCTGGCTGTGATCGTGTCGGGGTTCACCATGATCGCGACCGCCAAGCATCGAGCCGCCGGCGCCGCCGATCTTGCCGCGCTCGCCGGCGCCCAGGCTTTGAAACGCGGCGCCGATCCTTGTGCATCAGCGGCGGATCTGGCGGCTCGGAATGGTGCCGTATTGGCTGACTGCACGGTCGCCGGACGCGTGGTTACAGTCATCGCGCGCACCGACGGCCCGCACGTCCTGGGCCGTGCTTGGACGTTCGAATCGGCTGCCCGGGCGGGCCCCGCCACGCTCCCATGAGCAGGCGGAACCACCCGCAAGCTCCTCATGGTGTCCGCCGAAGGGTGACTGACCCCCGCTTGCGTCCGCTGACCTGAGTGCAATAGAGGCTGTCGCAAAATGGCGCCTTCTCGTGCGACGCAGACACTCGTCCGAGGGCGCCGGCCGGGTCTGCAGGGGGTGGCTGCGCCACACAGTGTGACGGTGATGCTGTCCGGCGACCGGCCGACTACCGGAACGTCGCATTTTGCGATGCCGGCCGGGATCGGCGGTCTGGTAGCGCTCTCATCATCGTGCAGGCACCCGAACCGATGCCGCTGCGGCTCCACGCATCCGCGCTGCGTCGACAGGCTATCTTTTGCTGTTCCCACCCCTCCGGATACAGCAATTCATAGCCTGTCGATGGCAGCAACTCGCAAGACATCGCTTACGTCCGCAAACCTGTGCGCGATAACAGTGCGCAATAGCGCACTCCTGTGCGGACGCAGCCACGCTGGTGCGAGGGCCAGGCGGGCTTCAGGAGCGGGACTCTGCCACAAACTGTGACGGTAATGCTGTCCGGTGGTCCGTCTGACTACCGGAACGCCGCATTTTGCGATGCCCCGGACGGGGCCTGGGGTCGGCAGCGCCATCATCATCGTGTGGTGCACACGATGATGATGCCGTTGGGGTTCCACGCATCCGCGCTGCATCGACAGGCTAACTTTTGATGTTTCGAGCGTCCTGATACAGCAGTTCATAGCCTGTCGCTGCAACGAACTCGCGAGACACCACGTGCGTCCGCAGTCCCGTGAGCAAGAACGCGCGATAACGCGCTGGTCTGCGGACGTTAGGCTGGGCCCCGGGCCGGGCCCGACCCAGCGTTGTTGCTCACTCCCGCGGTCTCGAGTCGAAGGCAGTGTCCGAGTCATCTCCCTCGGGCTCGTTGACCTTCTCTGCCTTGCTTTCCTTGAGCTCCTCAACGCGACGCTCGCTGGTGCCGACCTGTTTGCGCAGCTCCTTGACCTCCCTGCGTCGCCGGCGCCTGTGGGCGAGGCCCTTGCGCAGGAACCAGCCGCCGATGACCAGCGCGAGCACACTTGCCGCACCGGCGCCGAACACGCCTGCCACTGTCGTGTGGATGTTGAACGCCGAGAAGTCAAGAATCGCAGAGTCGCTACCGTTGAGTACGGCGGCCGCGATCAGACACGCCGCCACCACCACGAGGATCAGACCGAGCAAGATCACCGGGTCAACCGCCTTTCTTGGGATGCGATGGCCGCCAGGTCAGCGGTCAGGAATCATCTGGCCCTGAGAGTAGAGCCTCCAGCAGGTGTATGGCACCGTCCTTGTCCAGGGGAATATTGCCGTTCCCGCACTTCGGCGACTGCACACACGACGGACACCCCTCCGCGCACCCGCAAGATCCGATGGCTTCCTTGGTGGCCAGCAACCACTGACGGGCCGCGGCATAACCGCGCTCGGCGAAGCCGGCTCCACCCGGGTGCCCGTCGTAGACGAATACGGTCAGCTCGCCGGTGTCCACATGGTGTGCCGTCGAAACACCACCGATATCCCATCGGTCACACGTGGCGAACAGTGGCAGCAACCCGATGGAAGCGTGCTCGGCCGCATGGGCGGCACCTGGTACGTCGGCCGGGTCGAGGTCGGCGCCCTTGACCTGCGCATCGGGCATGACCCACCAGACTGCCTTGGTGCGCAACGTTCGAACCGGGAGGTCGAGCGGCTCCTCACTCAAAACCTCACCGCTGACAACGCGACGGCGGAGAAACCCCACCACCTGGCTGCTCACCTCGACAGTGCCGAAGCACAGACGCGACATTCCCCAGGTCACCGCTCGGTCCGTCCCCAGGATCGAGATGTCCGTGATGTCACGAGCCGTTGTCGAGTAGTCCGGGTCTGCTCGAACGACGATGGCGACGTGCTCGTCCAGACTCAGCTCGGAGACCAGATAGGTCAGCCCCATGTGCAGGTAGACCGCACCCCGATGAACGGTGGAGTGGGCAGCCCCCGAGTCGACAGTGCCAAGCAATCTGCCCGTCGACTCCTCGACCACCCTCACCGGATGACCCCCGGCGGACCTGATGTCCGCCAGTTCGCTGGCCCGGTCCCGACTAGTCCAGAACCAGCCCCGCGGCCGACGGCGGAGGGCCCCCTGGTCGACAAGAGACGCGACGACGCCACCACTCGCGGGACCGAACAACATCAGGTCGGCTTCCGTCAGAGGCGACTCCGCCGCCGCCGCGCACAGATGCGGCGCCAGGACGTACGGGTTGTCGGGATCGAAGACGCTGGCCTCGACCGGCTGACCGAACAGCGCGGCCGGATGGTTGACGAGGTAGGTGTCGAGCGGGTCGTCGCGAGCAACGAGCACTGCGAGCGCCCCCTGGCCCTTGCGGCCGGCTCGCCCGATCTGTTGCCACAGGGAGGCGCGGGTGCCAGGGAACCCGGCGATCAGGACCGCGTCGAGGCCGGCGATGTCGATGCCGAGCTCCAGCGCGCTGGTGGCCGCCACACCCATCAGTTCGCCGCTAAGAAGTGCTTGCTCGAGCTCGCGGCGGTCTTCGGGGAGATAGCCCGCGCGGTACGAGGCCACCCGCCGCGAGAGCGCCTCCGACACCTCCGCAAGGTGCGCCTTGGCGGTCAGCGCCACCGTCTCAGCCCCACGCCGCGATCTGACGAACGCCAACGTCCGCACGCCGTCGGCGATCAAGTCGGCGAGCAGGTCGGCGGTCTCGGCGGTTGCCGTCCGACGCACCGGGGCGCCGTGCTCACCGAGGAGGGCTGTCAGCGGCGGCTCCCACAGGCCCACGACGGTCGAGCCGCGGGGCGAGCCGTCGTCGGTCACAGGTGTCACGGACAGGCCGGTGAGCCGACCGCAGGACCCCGCCGGGTCGGCCGTGGTGGCGGATGCCAGCACGAACGTGGGTGAGGCACCGTACAGCAGGCAAAGACGCCGTAGCCGGCGCACGATCTGCGCCACGTGAGCCCCGAAGACGCCGCGGTACTGGTGGCACTCGTCGATCACGACGTAGCGAAGCGAGGACAGGAACTTGGCCCACCTCCAGTGGCCCGGCAACAGCGTCCAATGCAACATGTCCGGATTGGTCAAAACGAGGTGGCCATGGTCACGGGCCCAGTCTCGCTGCTCACGTGGGCTGTCGCCGTCGACGGTGGTGATCCTGGCGCCATCCAGCCCCATCGCGAGCAGCCGGCCCAGCTGGTCGTTGGCCAGCGCCTTGGTCGGTGAGATGTAGAGGACCGTCGAGTCGCGGCCCCGCCGCTGCGACTTGCCCCGCAGCACGGCGGTGAGCGCCGGCAGGCTGTAGGCCAGAGACTTCCCGGATGCAGTGCCGGTCGCCACCACAACGTGCCGGCCCGACCAGGCGAGCTCTGCTGCCCGTACCTGGTGGACCCACGGGGCGTTGATCCCGAGTCGCGCATACGCGGCCACGACCTGCGGATCCGCCCAGTCGGGCCAGGAGGCCGTCTGGGCCGTGCGTTCGGGCAGGGTCTCGACGTGCGTGAGCCGGTCGTCTCGACCGGGAGTCAGCAGGCGATCCAGCAGGTGCTGGGGGCCGACCGGCGTCGCTGTACTCACGTCGCGACAGTCTGGCACCCACCACCGGCAGACCCCGGGATGGCTGGCAGGATGGCTGTGTGCACACAGGTGGACGGAGCCGAGTGCACCTGCGCGATCGTGGAGGCTCGAGTGGACCTGTCGCTCAACACCCGAACAGTCGGTGACCGCACCGTCGTGGAGGTCGGCGGGGAGATCGACGTCTACACGGCCCCGAAGCTGCGCGAAGCGCTCATCGAACTCGTCCAGGGCGGCACCTTTAACATCGTGGTCGACATGGAGCAGGTCGAGTTCCTCGATTCCACTGGTCTGGGGGTGCTGGTCGGAGGGTTGAAGCGCGTACGCTCTCACGACGGATCCATGACGTTGGTCTGCACGCAGGAACGTTTGCTGAAGATCTTCCGGATCACCGGGCTCACGCGGGTCTTCGAGATCCATCCCGATGTCGACGCGGCGGTTGCGTCAACGTCTGCCTGACGTCGAGGCAATTCCCTCCGAAGCACGGTCGGCGGTCCGGTCGACTTACCCAACGACCCGTGTTCCGAGCCGTGTCGTAGACTCCCCGGCGTCCTGCCTTGCCGGGGCACCCTTTTCTGCGGTCGCCGGTACGTCTCGCGACCCGAAACAGTGATGAGAGCCGATGCCGGCTCATCGAAGGAGGACGGATGTCCGGGCTCACCCTCGCCGCCGGTAGCGGCGCGGATGTGCACTTGTCGGGCGGCAATCTCTCGTTTGTGGTCGTCGTCACCGCGATCGCACTCGTTGCTCTCGCGATGGCCGCGGTGTTCCGCAGCGAGGTGCTCGCCGCCAACGAGGGTACCGAGAAGATGCAGGAGATCGGCCGGGCGGTCCAAGAGGGCGCCGCGGCTTACCTCGCCCGGCAGTTCAAGACGTTGGCGGTGTTCGCGGTCATCGCGTTCGCGCTGTTGTTCGTCTTGCCAGGTGATGCGTCGATCCGGATTGGTCGTTCGGTCTTCTTCCTGGTAGGCGCGATCTTCTCGGCGTCGATCGGCTACTTCGGCATGTGGCTCGCGGTCCGCGCGAACGTACGGGTGGCCGCGGCGGCCCGGGATGAGGGTCGTGATCCGGCGATGCGGGTGGCGTTCCGCACCGGCGGCGTCGTCGGGATGGCGACGGTCGGCCTAGGACTGCTGGGCGCCTCGATCGTCGTCATCATCTACAAGGGCGACGCGCCACGAGTGCTCGAAGGCTTCGGCTTCGGCGCCGCCCTGCTCGCGATGTTCATGCGTGTCGGTGGCGGCATCTTCACCAAGGCTGCCGACGTCGGCGCCGACCT
>JBDUDR010000004.1:0-46657 GCA_040002845.1 Nocardioidaceae bacterium | reverse complement strand
CTAGCGAGATTCGCGGGCCGGTCAATCGGCCAACCTGATGCGCACCCTGCGGTTCTGCCGGCCCTTGTTTTCCACCTTGAACACCTCGAGCCGCCCGATCTGCTTGGTGGATGCCACGTGAGTTCCGCCATCGGCTTGCATATCCAGGCCGACAATGTCCACGATCCGCATCTCGGCGGTCTCGGGAGGGAACCTTGCCTGGGTGCGGACGATGTCCGGTATAGAAAGCGCCTCGTTGCGAGGGAGTCGGCGAATATCTATGCGTCGGTCGGCCGATATCTCGGCGTTCACGGAGTCTTCAAGTGACTGTTTGAAGTCTGGCGGAATGTCGGGCAGATTGAAATCCATCCGAGCTACCCCAGGCTCCATGTTGCCGCCAGTCACGAGGGCGCCGAAATCACGGAAAACCGTTCCGCACAAGACATGCAGGCCAGAATGGGTGCGCATGAGCGTCGTGCGGCGCTCGTCGTCGATGGCTCCCTGCACAGCGGTTCCGGCCGGTGGAACCGGGTCTCCGTCCGCGGGCAACAGGTGCAGATCGTCGCCCTTGCGGGTGCCGACGATCCGCGTCTGCACGCCCTGCCAGAGCAGCACACCGTGATCCGGTGGCTGCCCGCCGCCTCCGGGGTAGAAAGCCGATCGGTCCAGCACGATGCCCGCTTCCGGGTCGTCTGGGTCGGACCAGACAACCGTGCAGTCCCATTCCCTGATCGAGGCGTCCTCCCAGTCGAGACGGTACGTACGTCCGTGATGTTCGAATCCCATTAGCCCAAGGCACCTTCCGTGACAAACGAGGCCGGCGCGATCCGCGCGTCCAAGGCCAGCAAGCCGTCGTCGGCTGCACGTGCTGCGACGCTACCGTCTTCCCCGGCAGCGAGCACCAGGCCGAGCCTGTCCTGGAACGAGTGGCGCAACACCACGTCTTGACCCGGCTCACGGGTTAGGACGACGTCGATCACGCCCGGGACACGCCTGGCGTCGTCCTCACCATGGATCTCGATCAGGCGCCCGGCTGTCCGAGCCACCAAGAAGCGGATCGACGCCGCCTGGGCGCGCGTCGACCGGGGAGTCACGTCCCGCCCGGCAGCCTCGGCCACGACATGGAAGATCATGTCGATGCCACACGCCTCCTGGACCATCCGGGGGATCATTCCTCCGGCCAACCGCGGATTGACCTCGACAATGCGTGGACCGCCGACGGTCTGACGCAGCTCCACGTGAGCCGGGCCCCAGCCCAGCCCCAGCGCTCGCAGCGCCGACACCGCGATCTCGCTGATCTCGACGTGTTCGGCGAGCTCCACCGGCGCCGGGAAGTCGTGGCCGATCTCGACGAAGTACGGCTCCGGCCCCAGGTGTTTGCGGGTCACGCCAACCACGTGCTCGTCGAGGGTCTCAACGGAGTACTCGACACCGCCGAGGTACTGCTCCACCATCACCGCGTCCTGCGGCGGCAGCGCAAGCGTGATCGGGTCGGCGTCTAGGACACCACTGGCCGCGGTGCGGACTTCGTCGGTCCAGCGGCACAACCGGGTGCCGATGGATCCGGATCCGGCGACCGGCTTGACCACGACAGGGAGCCCTATCCGGGCCGCAGCGGCGACCGCCGCATCGGGGGTCTGGGCGGCGGCGAACGCGGGTCCCGGCACTCCCGCCGCCCTGAGACGTTGTCGCTGCGCGCTCTTGTCGCGGCAGCGGCGCACTGCATCCGGGTCCGGGTGCGGCAGGCCGAGTGCGCGGGCACCCTCACTGGCCGTCACCATGAAGTATTCCGAGCTGCTCGTCACACCTGCGATCTGTCCGCCGATCTGAGCACAGGCATCCAACACCACCTCGGTGGAGCCGGTGTCGACGACTCGGCTCTCGATGGCGTCCCCCGCGACATAGGGGTAGCGGTCGGGGTCGCGAGCGAACACGATCGGTCGCAGACCCAGTCGCCGTGCACAGGCGCAGAACAGTCGACCAGATCCGGTGGTGTTGCTCTCGACCAGGATGAACCACTCGCCGCTCATGTTCGGTCCGTGTCCCCGTCGCCGGGTTGCTGTCGGGTCCGCTCCCGGACAGCTTCGGCCAGCACGGCCTCCGCGCCGGCGACGAACCGACGCCACTCCAGGTGCCATTTCCGGTGCGCCGCCCACGCGGTGACGGCCTGTTCGAAGGGCTCCGCGAAGGCTCCGGGCCCACCGCCGTAGACGTGTGCGCGCACCAGCGAGTCCAGGTCCAGGTCGGCCAGCCCGATCCCGTCCAGCCACCCCGGTGGTCCGAACTCGGCCAGCTTGGTCGAACCCGCCTCAACCGCCCGGCGTACGGCCTCACCGACCATGTGGTGTGCAGTCCGGAATGGCACGCCCTGCTGGACCAGACGGTTGGCGAGGGACGTCGCCGAGGTGAACCCCGACTCGGCCCGCTCGCTCATCCGATCGGCGTCCGGTCTGGCGCCGCTGACCAGGACCTGGCTCAGCAGCACCGCTTGCTCGACGGCCTGCAGCCCGTGCCAGACGTCGGCGACCGCCTCGGTGCCGACTTCGATGGAGTTGGTGAACGGGGTCGAAGTCATCGTGCTGGCCGCCGCGGCCCAGGCCCCGAGGGCCTGTCCCGGCTTGGCCTTGACGTGCTCCAACAGGAATGCGTTGCGCTTCTGCGGCATGGCCGAGCTACCGCCGACCAGCCGGTCGGGGAAGCCGATGAAGGCGAACTCCGCGGTGCTCCACAGTTGCAGGTCGGTAGCCAGCCGGCTGAGCGTGACTGCCAGGCCGGTGGCCGCACCGAGCAGGCGGAGCAGCACATCCCTGCTCGCAACGGCGTCCAGGGCGTGCTGGGTGCTGCTGGAGAACCCGAGCAAACGAGCCGTCCGGGTCGCATCGATCGACAGGTCCGTGCCGGCCACTGCTCCGGCCCCCAGCGGACAGACCTCCAGTGCGGTGGACGCATCTCGCAGCGCATCGATCTCGCGGCCGACCGCGAGGGCGACTCCCAACAGGTAGTGCCCGTAGGTGACCGGCATCGCGGCCTGGAAGTGCGTGTAGATCGGCATCACGACCGTTTGGTACTCACGGGCCCGAGACAGCAGGACTGCCTCCAGCCGGGCGGCTTGCTCGACGAAGTCGAGCACCCATGCGCGGAACCTCAGGTAGGTGATGGTCGCCTTGAGGTCGTTGCGCGATCGACCGGAATGGAGAACACCGCCGATCTCCGGGCCTAGTCGCTCGATGAGGTAACCCTCGTACATCAGGTAGATGCCTCGGGGCGCCGGACGCGACAGCAGGGGCCGGAACCGCTTGGCGGCAAGCTCATCCATGCAGCGCAGAAGCCTGCCCGCGGCGTCTGCGGCGATCAGTTCCTGCTCGGCGAGCATCACTGTGTGAGCCTGGTCGACGCGCATCATCAGCAGCAACTCGGCCTCGATGTCAGCCGCGGAGAGTTCGCCATAGACCACGCGCTGGCTGCGCAACCCGAGCTCACTCACGAGCCGCCCGGTGCCGCTCACTCGCTCACCGCAGTTCCTTCACCGGGGTACGACAGGTGGCCATGACCTCAGCGTACGATCGCCTCCCCCAGTCGTACGCTGTCCACGATCCTTCCGGCCGGGTCGGGTCGTCTACGAAGAGGGGCTCGGCCGGAAGCGGCTCTGCCAGATGACCGGCCGCCGCGAGCCACTCGTCGTCGTAGACCGTGTCCTGGTAGCGGTATCCCTCGTCAGGGAGCATCACCACCGTCAGCGCATTCGGGTTGGCCCGGGCCCACCAGCGAGCCACGAGGTACGCAGCGCCGCTGGACGGACCCATGAAGAGGGCATGCCGCTGATGGAGCTCACGGGTAGCGGCGTACGCGGCAGACGGTGCGCACCAGTGCACACTGTCGAAGACCCGGTGATCCACCAGAACCGGCATCAGGCTCATGCCCATGCCACGCAGCTCGCGGGGACCGTCGGCGTGGCCGAAGAGCACACTGGAGTGGGTGTCCACTCCGACAGCCCTGCACTCGGGCAGGACAGAGCGCAGATACCCGGCTGTCCCGCACATCGAGCCACCCGAGCCGACCGGGCCCACCAGGCAGTCGACCTGGCCGAGGCACTCGAGCAGCAGCTCGGCGACGGTGGCGTACGACCTGGGGTTGTCCGGGTTGGAGTACTGCTCGGGCCAGAAGGTCGACAGGTGCTCGGACCTGATCTGCTCCAGCCGCTCCAGCCGCGCGGCCTGGAATCCCCCGACGATCGAGGCCGCGGTCGCCGGCACCCGTTCAACCACGGCGCCGAGGTCGGTGAGCCGCCGGTAGAGGCGTTCGTCGATGACGGGGTCGCTGACCAGGATCACCCGTCGGTTCATGTGTACCGCCTGCATGGCCAGGGCCAGCCCGAAGGTGCCCGACGTCGACTCCACGATGACGGTGCCGGGGTCAAGCCGGCAGGCCTCCTCGGCTCTGCGCAGGATGTAGCGGGCCGGGATCATCTTCATCAACATGAAGGAGGCGCCGTAGAGGTTCGGCCCGAGCCTGATCACTCTCGGAATCTGGTATGCCTCGGTCGCTTCCTCGAATGCGGTCCGGATGCTCATCAGGCGGGGACCTCGATGCTCGCGACCGATGGCTCCGCGGGCTCGTCACGGATCACGGTGGTCACGTCGAGGCCGAACCCCCGGACCTCGGAGATGCATTGCTGCACGGCTTCTTCGACCCCCGGGAGCAGGGCGTCGAGGATCAAGCCGGCCAACGTGCCACTGTGCGCCACCTGAACGCCACAACCGTGGCAGCGAGCGCACAGGTCGAGCAGGGCTTCCAGAATCGGCTTGGGCAGGAACCGCTGGTTGATCCGCGCGCTCGCCGTCGCCACCCGGCCGAGCAGCGCGACATCCCGAGTGGCGATCGCCCGCCGCAGGCCGGCACGCAGCACCTGGAACACGCCGACCTCACGGTCGTTGTAGTCGGCCGGCTGGAGCGCAAGAGTGTCCACGCGCGCGCCTGGGTCGGTGTCGCACCCCACCACGATCATCGGCGGCAGGCGGGGGCCGAAGGTCTCCAGCACCACTCCCTCGCGATGGGCGAACAGCACCACCCGATCGTCGATCATGATGGAGTCGGACGCACATTCGGCGAGAACGGCCAAGCGCCCGACCTCCTCCCGTGAGAGGGACACGCCGTGGAAGTCGGCTACCGCTCTTATCGTCGCGGTGACATCGCTGGTCGAGGACCCCATGCCGATGCCGCGAGGCACATCACTGGTGATCTCGATCTGGCCACCCTTCGCGGGCGCCGGATGGCTGGAGAACTCCCGCAGCGCGAGGATGGCCGCCCGGCGCACCTTGGTCAGCTCCGGCGTCCCGACGACGCCCCAGTGCTGCTGGCTCGGGTAGAAGAGCGCCTGACTTCCCCGGCCGGGCTGTGGCAGCGTCACCAGCGCCCGATGAAGCCGACCCTCCTGGTCGTAGAACTTGCCCTGCAGCAACTCACCGTGATGCGCGGGGGCGTACCCCACGCCGAACTCGAGCTCGCCACGCCGCCCGTTGGCCGAGTGCAGCTCCCCGATGGCGCCCACACTCGCCAGCCCCTCCCCCCGGACCCCGCCGTCGTCGACCAGCACACCAAACCGTCCAGCGGACCTTCAGGCCTCGGTCTTCTTGATGGTGAAGATCAGACTCTCGTGCTCGTGCTCGTAGTCGCGGTAGCCGGCATGCGGTGGCTCCCACCAGCTGGCCACCTCGACAGAGTCGGCAGCCATTCCTACCGAGGTCAGCAAGGCATCGAGATCATGACGATCATAGAAACGGCAGTAGAAGTCGAAATGATCGACGTATTCCTTGGGGGCGATCTCCTTGATATTGGGATCGGTGACCTGGCAGTCATTCATGGTCCACATGTTGGCCACGATGTGTCCACCAGGCCGGGTGATGCGATGGAGCTCTCTGAGCGCGTCATCGGGATTGGTCAGATGGCCCAGCAGGTCCCAGCAGAAAATGCCATCCACCGAGTTGTCGAGAAGTCCGGTCGCGAAGGCGTCAACCTCGACGAATACGATCTTGTGCCTGATGCCAGCCTTCTCGGCGACTCGCTCGGCGATGGCCATAGCGTTCGACGACGTGTCTCCACCGAGCAGAATCGGAGCGCCATTTGCCAGCGGTGGAAGATTGCGCCCGTCGCCGCACGGAAGGTCGAGAACAACGGCGGCGGAATTCTCCGAAAAGAGCAGAGCGGCCGTCTCCGCATAAGGAACTGGCGGATCCCCCCACAGATTCGACTCGCCCTGCAACCGGGACGAGTCGTATGCGTCATTCCACAGCGGTATCGCGGCCGCATCCCGCGAGTGAACCTCGGTGCTCAAGACAGCCTCCCGATGTCAGTCAGGTCGATGGATCGCTTTGGATCGCGACCCGATCGCCAAGCGCCAAGACCCCAGTTTCGTTACAGGCTTGGGCGTTCCGTGCCGTACCCCTTCCGGTGAGCAGGACCGCTGGTGTGCGGTGCGATCGTGACCTGGTGACCGAGTGATCGCCACGTCGTCACGCTACCGAGGTCCACCTCCGGGCAGGTTATAAGGCTTAGCCGACCTGCGCAATGGTCCGGTTTTGGCTCTAGTCATCGACGGTAGAGCCGCGCTCATCGGCGATGCGGCATCGCACCACGCACACCACGCGGCTGCTGGGCGAAACAGCACGGGATCGCTCGGAAAGCCGGACCAGACAGCTGCCTTGCCGGGGCCCGCCATTCGGTCCGATCGTTACTTGTTTGTGATCGATCCGTGATAGATCATTTCATTCCGGGCAATTCACGTGTTTTTGGTAAATCGGACGTGCGGCCGGTGATTCGCTGCCAGGGGTGACAGGGCGACGTCCCCGACATATCCTGGTCGCGCAGTCGGGTTAGTTCACGCACGGAGTCACTGGGGCGGGGGCGTTGCTTACATTGACGTGAACCTGGGTAGGCCATGAGCCACCACGCAATTCTCTTTCCATGTGCGCCCGCACATTACCTTGGAAGGCAGTTATGCGTCATTTCGCGAGTGACTCGGCGGAGTCCAACCCAGTCGGAGTTGTGGACGTGGCCCGCTGGGAGCAGTACTCCCTGGAGGACACCCTGCCCTTCCAGGCGATGTGGTACACCGTCCCGCCCGACTCCAGCAGCCCACAGGACTGCCATCTCGAGGTCGAGCTGTCGGTGGTGATCACCGGCCGGGCCTGGGTGGAGGCGAGCGGACAGGTGACCGAGGTAGCCCCGGGCTCGGCATTCCTGCTCGACAGCGAGGAGGCGCACGTCATCCACAACCGATCGAGCCGCGACCCGCTGCTGGTCTTCACCACATACTGGATGCCGCGTGAGCCGGTCGCCGCGGCGGCCGCCAGCGCGGAGGAAATGCGGTGACGGAGCAGTCGTCCGGGGTGACCGTCATCGTCATCCCGCAGCCCACGGTCAACGGGCCTCTGCACATCGGCCACCTGTCCGGGCCCTACCTGGCCGCCGACGTCGCCTCGCGGGCCGCTCGAGCCCGCGGCGAGCGTGTGCTCACCCTGGCCGGGGTCGACGTCGACCCGAACTACGTGCTCACCAAGGCCGAGATCCTGGGCGTCGACGTCTACGAGATGGTCACCCACTATCGAGCTCAGATCATGGCTGCCTTCGCGGGAGCGCGCATCGGCTACGACGTGTTCCTCGACCCGCAGGACCTCGCCTACCAACAGGCGATCGCCGGCACGCTCGGTGAGATGGTGGCCAACGGCGCCATTCCGATGCAGGAGGTCACCCTCCACCAATGCTCAGACTGCGGTCGTACGCTCCACCACTCCTACGTCGTCGGCAAGTGCGCGATCTGCGGCACCGGAGCCAACGGCACGTCCTGCGAGGGATGCGGCGGGTTCACGTCCGCCCAGATTTTGGTCGACCCCAACTGTGCTCGATGTGGGGGCGCTCCGCGCCCGATGGTCGTGACGGTGCCGGTGTTGCGGTTGGAGGACTATCGCGACCGTCTCGCTGCCGAGTGGCTGCAGGCCGAATGGCCGGCCCGGGTTCGGTCCGTCCTTCAGCAGTACCAGCACGCTCCGCTGCCCGACATCCCGCTCGCCTATCCGACCGACTGGGGCATCGAGTGCAGCGGCCCCCTGGCGGGGATGCGGGTCGACTTCCCGACCGAGCTGGGACTGAGCTATCTCTACGGCCCCGCCCATGCGCTCCACCCGGAGGCACGGACCTTGAGCGAACGGGTCGCAGCCTGGGACGAGATCGAGGGCGTGTGGCACTTCAACGGCATGGACAACACGTTCTACTTCGCGGTCCTGTACCCCGCGATCCTGGCCGCAGCCGGTGTGCAAACGGCCAAGGCACGAGGTGCCGTGGTCAATGAGCTCTACCTGCTCGAGGGACAGAAGTTCTCCACCAGCCGCAACCACGCGCTGTGGGCTGACGAGTTCCTGGCCAGCGAGGATCCAGAGATCGTCCGCCTCTACCTGTCGTGGGACCGCCCGGACCGGTACGAGAGCGACTTCACCGATGCGTCCTACCGCGCCTTTGGTGACTACGTCCAGCCGCTGCTGGACGGATCGCCACCGTCCGGCTCCGGGATCCCCGGCCCGCTGGTCGCGGCGGAGCTCGAGCGCGCCGAGCGAGCGCTGCAGCTGTCCGGATTCGACGCCGCGCTGGCCGTCCGGTGCCTGGTCGCGGCGCTCAGCACGGGGGCTGGGCGTGACTCGGTGGCCATGGCCGCATTGACCGGCCGGGGTACGCAGCCCCCGGCTGCCGGCGGGTAGCGGGCACGTGCGCGCGTGCATCGTGGGTGGTGGCCTGGCCGGCTCTTTACTCGCGTGGCGACTGGCCCGGGCGGCTGCCGGTTGGCAGGTCGACGTCCTGCGCGGTCAGCGACGCCGCCCGGACGCAACGGCGGCGTCCGGTGGTGCGGTGCGAGCCTACGAGACAGATCGCGATACGCGGCGGTTGGCCGCCGCCAGTCTGGTCGAGCTCCTGGGCAGTCGGACGCTGCGACAGTGGGCGGACTTCCGTCAGGTGGAGTCCGTCTACCTTCGCCGCACGGCGGATTGCCTCGAGTTCGCCGTAGCGGAGATCGGCCAGTTCCTACCCGGCTCCGCCGAACTCGTCGATGCCTCCGAGCTGGAGCGGCGGGGGTGGGCAGACCTGCACGACGGAGGCGCTGCCGTGGTGGAGCGACGGGCCGGCTACACCTCACCCGACCGACTGCGGGAGGCGGTGCTCGAGGACGCGGTCGCCAGCCGTCGGGTCTCGGTGCTGGAGCAGGCCGCGACCGGCATCACACCGCACGACAGCGGGACGATCAGCTGTGCGTTTGCAGACCAGCGCCGCGACTACGACGTCGTGGTGATGGCCACCGGCCCGTGGACCTCGGCCTGGCTGCGAACCAGCGGCTTGCCCGCGGGTGGCTACCGGACGAAGTCCATCCAGTACTCCCTCTACCCGGTCGAGGGTTGGTGTCCGCCCCAGTTCGTCGACGAAGTCACCGGTCTGTACGGGAGGCCGACTCCCGACGGCGGACTGCTGTTGGGTCTTCCCACCGACGAGTGGGACGTAGACCCGGACCGGAGCCGGCTCACCCCGGCCCTGCATGAGTCGGCCGTCCGGCTGGCTCACGCCCGTTTTCCCAAGCTCCGCATCGGCCCAGCCACCCGCCGGGTCGGCTCGGCTGACTGTTACTGCGACGGGCCGACCCTGTCGCTGCGGCGACTGGGCGACGCCGGTCACCACCTGTTCACGTTCACAGGGGGAGCAGGCGGCTCCGCCAAGACAGCACTGGCGGCCAGCCTGCTGGCCGCTAACCGGCTGGTCGAATCCAGTCACCCCACGCAACTCACATCCGTCGGACTCAGAAAAGGCACACCATGATTGACGCCGAATCACGAGTCGCCGAGGTCCCCACATACCACACCGTCGGGATCGGTGCCGGACCAGCCAACCTCAGCCTGGCTGCGCTCTTCGAGTCCTCGACGCCGGAGAAGATCGCGTTGTTCGACAGCCAGGCGGGGCCGTCGTGGCATAACCGGCTGCTGCACTCCGGAGTGCGGATGCAGACGTCGTGGCTGAAGGACCTGGTCTCGTTGGTGGCGCCACGCCACGAGCTGACCTTCCTCAACTACCTGGTCACGACCGGCCGGATGTATGCATTGATGAACTCGCAGTTCGACGTGATTCCCCGACTCGAGTACGTTCGCTATCTGGCGTGGGCCGCGGGCAAGCTGCGGAACGTCAACTACGGCGTGACCGTGGACCAGATCTCGTTCGATGACGACGGCTTCATGGTCTATTCCGCCGGCCGGGCGATGGCCCGCTCCGAGCATCTGGTGATCGGCATGGGCAGTGCTCCCGTCATCCCCGAGGGACTGTCCGGGCTGCCGCCCGGGCGCGCGTTCATCGCCGACGAGCTGGCCGAGCGCCTCGACGAGATGAGCGCCGACCTGGATGCACCGGTCGCCGTCGTCGGTGGCGGCCAGACCGGAATCGAGGCTGCACTCTGGTTGCTCAACCGGGGTTTTACGAACATCGACTGGTTCGGTCGCCGGCAGTGGTTCGACACCATCGACGACTCGCCATGCGCCAACGACGTCTACCGACCTGCCCACCTGGAGGCCCTGCAGCGGTTGTCGCCGCCCACCCGTCGGAAGGTCATCGAGGCGCTGAACCCGACCGGCGATGCACTCACCCCGGGGGCGATGCGTGGGCTGTACCAGGCGAACTACGACAGCCTGCTGGAGCTCGGACATTTCCCGGTCACGCTGTACCCCGCGCGCGACGTGACGTCGGGAGTGTTCGACGGCGACGACATCGTGTTGACGTGCAGGACTCCGGAGAAGCCGGAGGAGCACCGCGCCCGACATGTCGTGATCGCAACCGGGCGGCGGAACGTGCCGGTGCCCTTCGATGACGAGCTGCGGCGGCGGGTCGACGTCACCGAGGACGGCGAGCTGATCGTAGAGTCAGATTTCTCCGTGCGCTGGAAGGGCATGAACGGCCACCAGATCTATGCGTTGAACCGGGCTCGACTCAACCATGGTCTGACCGACGCTAACCTCACCCTGCTGCCGGTGCGGGCAGCAATCGTGCTCAACTCCATGTTCGGGCGCACGATGTTCGAGATCCGCGACGAGCTGTGTCCCGTCAACTGGGGCTGAGTTCCCATGCCCTCTTCAGCAACACCTTCGGAAGCGTCCTGCCTGGTCGACTATGGGGGTCGCCGCTTTCGGCCGGTCGGCAGCGAGCCTGGCTCGGCCGGCGTCGAGGTCCCGGTCGGGCACTACCACCAGGAGGGTGACCTGGTGTGGGCCGAGTTCTCCGGTGCCGCTGTGCGGATCGGGAAGCTGGTGGGGACCCGGGGGCCGGACGGCATCATCGATGCCGCGTACTGCCTGGTCACCACCGAAGGCGAGGCCATCGCCGGTGCCTGCAAGAGCACGCCAACCCTGCTGGCCGATGGCAAGGTCCGGCTGACCGAACGCTGGCGGCGCCTCGACGGGTCGACGGGTGTCTCACACCTGGAGGAGGTCACCGGATGATTCACGGCCGACCATCGGGTGGTGCTCCAGACGATGCACCGCTGCTGCTGCTCATCGTGACCGGCAGGCAGTGCTACCGCGAGTACCTCCTGAAGTCGATCAGCTCTCGTTATCGCGTGCACCTGCTGCTCGGTGCCGATCCGACTTGGGAGCAGGACTACATCACCAGCTGGACCGTGCTGAAGGACATGCAGGAGACGATCGACGCCGCCGAGCAGATCGGTTACCCCGTGGTGCTGAAACCACGAGCGCTCGCGGCGAGCCTGGGGGTGGTCAGGGTCGACACGCCAGAGGAGCTCGCCGCCCAGTTCGCGTTCGCGCGCGACACCACCGTGCCCGGCGCATGGGAGTACGACCCGGTGGTCCTGGTTGAGGAGTGCCTGATGGGGCCGGAGATCAGCGTCGACGCCGCGGTGCACAGGGGACAGGTGTTCCCGATGTTCGCGGCCCGCAAGGAGGTCGGCTACCCGCCGTACTTCGAGGAGGTGGGTCATGTCGTGGATGCCGCCGACCCACTGCTTGCCGAGCCGGAGATCCTGCAGATCCTGCAGAGCACTCACACCGCGCTCGGGTTCGACGACGGCATGACGCATACCGAGCTCAAGCTCACGCCGGCCGGGCCGAAGATCGTCGAGGTCAACGCGCGCCTTGGCGGTGACATGATTCCCTACCTCGGGCTACGCACCAGCGGGATCGATCCCGGCCTGGCCGCGGCTGCGGTGGCCTGCGGGCAGCAGCCCCGGATCGTGGCTGATCGCGAGCTGGTCGGCGCCGTGCGCGTTTTTTACGTCGAGCAGGACGACACCACCATCGGGGACGTTCATTTCGACGACTCCGGGCTGCCCGAGGCCGCAGATCTGCTGGTCCCGCTGGCCGCGCCCGGTGACGTCGTCTCTCCGCCACCCAAGGGCAGCACGTTCGGGCGGATCGCCTTCGCGACCGCGGTGGCCCGAGAATGCGCAAGAGTGCCAGCAGGCGCTCGACGCAGCGCAGGCCGCGCTGACCGTGCTGTCCCGCGACGACCCACGGAACACCGATCTCGAGAGTCAGATCGAGGTCGATTCCACCGAGCTGGTCGCCCCAACGGCTTCGGCGGGATGAGAGCACCCGGGCAACGGGCGCAGGCAGGAGAATGATGCAACGCTACGCGGTGGTTGTCGATCCGGTGGGGACCGGGCAGGAGTTTCCCGCGGCGTTCCGGGAAGCCGGGGTCGAGCCGGTTGCCGTGCTCGCCACGCCAGTGCCTCCCGAGCCGTACCGTCCGTCCTGGCACCCGGAGAACTTCGGGCATGTCCACGTCTTCGACGGCGACCTCGCCGGGTTGGCCGACACCCTGCGGGCATACCGGCCCCTGTGTGTCATTCCCGGAGCTGAGACCGGTGTCGAGCTGGCCGATGCACTCGTCGAGCCGGTCGCCCCCGGCACCGGCAACGTGCCCGAGCTAATTGCGGCCCGCAGGGACAAGTGGGCGATGGCGCAGGCTGTGCACCGAGCCGGCATTCCAGACCTGCGGCAGATCTGCGGCACAGACCCGGACGAGATCGAGAAGTGGCTGCACGACACGGGCTTGCACAGCGAGCGACTCGTGGTGAAGCCTCCCAAGAGCGCCGGCACCGACGACGTCCACATCGTCGAGGCGGGTGCTGACTGGCGACCGTTCTTCGACCAGATCTATGGCCATTTCAACGAGCTCGAGCTGCGCAATGACGCCGTGCTGGTGCAGGAGTTCGCCGAAGGCACCGAGTACATGATCAACACCTACTCGGTGGACGGGAGGCACGGACTGGTCGACGTCTGCCGATACCGCAAGTCGCAGCGAGGTGATCGGATCGGGGTCTATGACCTGGTCGAGTTCCTGTCTCCCGATGACGCTGGGGTGCTCACCGTCTGGCCCTACGCGCAGCGGGTGCTCGATGCCCTCGGCCTCCGCAACGGCTGCTCGCACACCGAGGTGATCCTGACGGCTGACGGTCCCCGATTCGTCGAGCTGGGGGCCCGGCAGGCCGGCGGCGGTCACATGATGATCGCCAAGCTGGCCACCGGCAGCAACCAAGTGCTCCGCACGGTTGCGCACCGGGTGCGTGGCGAGTTCCACTCGAGCTACCAGCTGCTCCAGCACGTCTGCAGCGTGGTGATCTCAGCACCGCGGGCCGGGATCTGGCGGAACGCCGACATCTTCGCGGACGTCGACTCGCTCGCCACCTTCTGGACCAAGCACTTCTATCACGGCGCGGGCGATCTCGTACCTGCGGCGGCGAGCATGACCAGCTTCCTGGGCTGGGTCGTGTTGGCCTCGCCGGACCAGGCAGCGATCGAGGCCGACTACCGGCGGATCAAGGACCTGGAGCGGCAGATTCAGATCGACCCGGTCGCTGCCAGCGAAGACGTGGTGGAGAGGGATGCATGATTGTCAACCGGAAGCACGTCATCGACCGAGCCACGTTCGGGGCCGCGAGCGATCTGCTGGGCGCCATCGAGAAGCAGTTCGAGGCGGAACCGCTGCGCTGGTACATCAGTGAGGTGACGTCGACGAAGGTGGTGGTCGAGGCTACCGAGTACGAAGGGCATGCGGTCAGCCCGCTGCCCGAACCCGAACCGGTCGCGGCCAACGGAACCGACGTGGTCGTGAGCTTGGTGCCGACCGGGATCGGCTGCGAGATCGGCGGCTACGCCGGCGACGCGGCACCCGCCACCGCCTTGTTGGCCGCCAGCGCCGACTACGTGGTCACCAACCCCAACGCGGTCAACGCGTCCAACTTCATCTCAACCGGGCCCCGAGTGCTCTACACCGAGGGCTACTGCCTCGACCTGTTCCTGCGGGGCGAGGTAAACCTGTACCGGCCGCGGGCTAACCGGGTCGGGCTCATCGTGGAGCAGGCCGAGCCGTCCGCTTTGGAGGATGTCTTCAACATCGTCAACACGGTTCGGGCGGTGCATGGCATCGATGTCGTCGACTTCGTGGTGACCGACGGTCCGGTCGGAACACACTGCGTACGCAACGCGTCCGGAGCCTATGTCGGGCGGGTTGAGCGTCCGGAGGTGCTACTGGAGGCTGCGGGGCGACTGCTGGATGCCGGCGCCGACGCGATTGCGGTGACGACGCAGGTCCGAGGCCTGACCACCGAGGACTACACGAGTCATTTCCTCGGCACGCACCCGAACCCGGTCGGCGGTGCGGAGGCGATCGTCTCGCACCTGATCGCGAGGACCTACGGTGTTCCGGCGGCGCATGCGCCGATCGTCAACTTCAAGGCGATCGCGCTCGCCAACCGGGTCGTGGATGCCCGTGGCGCGGGCGAGTTCGTGTCCGCCTGTGGCCTGGCGTGTGTCCTGGTCGGGCTGCGCCAGGCACCCCAGATCGTGCCGGGGCGGCGTCAGCGGTTGCTCGACACCATCGGGCTGAGTCAGGTCGTGGCGGTGGTCGCGCCGGCCAGTGCGCTGGGAGGCGTCCCGGTGCTGCAAGCCGCGCGGCGGCGCATCCCGGTGATCGCCGTCCGGGAGAACCACACGATCTTGGACATCACCGCCGACAAGCTGGCCTTGGAGGGTGTGATCGACGTCGCCAACTATCCAGAAGCTGCCGGGGTCGTGCTGGCGCTTCGAAACGCAATCAGCCTGGACAGTTTGCGCCGGCCGTTGACCACGCTCGGTGAGTTCTCGGAGGTCGCCATCAGTGAACCCGCGTAAAGGCGCCGGGTCGAAGGATGACGCCGGCATCTGGGTGACGTTCCGCGAGTCGTCGGTGCCGGTCCGGGCGATGCTGCTCGGTATCTTCGTCAGCAAGCTCGGAGCCTTCATCCAGACGTTCCTTGTTCTGTTCTTGACGCACCGAGGATCCACCGAGGTCCAGGCCGGCACGGCGCTCGGGGGCTACGGTGCGGGGGCGGTGCTGGGTGTGCTCGCCGGCGGCTCGCTCGCCGACAGGCTGGGTGCGCGGTGGGCGACGATCGTGTCGATGGTCGGTAGCGCTGCCCTCCTGGTGGCAGTGCTGTACGTGCAGTACTACCCCGCGTTGCTCGTCACGGTGATACTCGTCGGTGCTGTCGCTCAGCTCTACCGGCCGGCCTCGGCGGCGTTGCTCTCAGAGCTGACCCCAAAGCACCGGCAGGTGATGATCTTCGCGATGTACCGGCTGGCGCTGAACCTCGGCACCACCGCGGCGCCGGTGGTCGCCGTCTTGCTGGTGGCCGTGTCCTACAACCTGCTGTTCTGGGCAGAAGCCGCCGCCGCCTGCTGCTATGCCGTGATCGCAGCGATCGCGCTACCTCGCCGGAAGATCGTCGCATCCACTCCGGACGAGGAGGAGAAGGAGCCCCAGACGACCGGGCAGCGGTCCGGGTACGGCGCTCTGCTCGCAGACCGCCGGTATCTGCTCTACCTCGCGGCCATGTTCATCAACTCGGCCGCCTACATCCAGTACGTGACCACGCTACCGCTCGCCATGAAGGCCGAGGGGCTGGCTACAGCGTGGTACGGAGCGCTCATCACGCTGAACGGCATCATGGTTATCAGCTGCGAGCTGCTCGTGACGAAGGTGACCCAGCGGTTGCCTCTCAGGTTGGTCGTGGCGGTGGGGCTCGTACTGCTCGGTGCGGGGCTGTCCCTGCAGTCGATCCCGCTGGGCGTCTCGGTCTTCGTCGCCGGAACCGTCGTCGGGACCCTGTCGGAGATCGTCAGCGGCCCAACGGAGTTTGCGTACCCGGGCATTGCCGCGCAGCCAGGCATGACCGCCAGGTACATGGGGTCGATGCAGGCGATGTTCGGGCTGGGTACGGCAGTCGGGCCCGTCGTCGGCGTGGCCGCCTGGGACCTGATCGGCGTGAACGCGTGGTGGTGCTGGGGGCTCGCCTGCCTGGTCGCGCTGGTGCTGGCGTGGCTCGGCATCCGCCAACCTGCTCCCTCCGGTCCCGGTGAGTCGGCCGAACGCGCCACCGAGCAGGCAGACCCGCCGCTGGCGGCACAGCCATCCGAGGAACCCACGGTCATCACCGAGGGCAGGTAGCCGTGCAACACGATCAGCAGGCCAGGATCGAAGGAGCCGAGATGACACTCACGGAGGCGTACCTGGCCGTGGTAGCCGAGCGCGGCCCGCTCGCGAGCGAGATCAAGACGAAAGCACTGCCAAGCGTCACCGACACCATGTACCTGGGCCGGTGTCTCAGCCGTCCGGCGTTCCTGGCCGGACCGGACCTTCATCAGCTGAGTGGAGATCTCGAGGTGTTGCACTCGGCACTCGCCGGCCTCCCGGACCGGAGCTTCGGCGGTGACCTCGCGGCCTTCGCCAGAGCCGCTGGGCTCGCCGAGCCGCAGATACGAGCGGTAGTACGCGGACGCGGCCTCACGCCGAGCCGACTGGCCCGCGCCGATGTGTACCAGGACGAGAACGGGTTCCGACTGCTGGAGATCAACATCGGCAGCACCGCCGGCGGCATCGAGAACACAGTCCTCAACCGGGCGATGCTCGAGCACTCGTTCATCGCAGAGTTCGTGGCGGAGCACCAGCTGACCTACGTCGAGACACTGGAAGAGTTCGCGCAGACCATGCTGATCGAGTGCAAGGTGCCGACCGGAACCCGGCCGTTCGTCGTGGTCACCGACATGCCAGGCGCCTTCGAGACTCTCGAGCAGCACCTGTGGCAGAACGCCAGGCTGCTGGCCCCGTTCGGCATCGATCTCGAGCCGTGGCCACTCGACGCGCTGGACTACCACGACGACCGGGTCTGGGTCGGGGATCGTCTGGTCGACATCGTCTATCGGCTCTTCATGGTCGGAGATCTCCTGTCCGCGGACGGGCCGGACCTGCTCGAACCCATCCTGCGCGCCGTCGAGCGCGGACAGGTGTCGATCTTCAGCCCACTGGACTCCGAGCTGTTCGGCAGCAAGGGAGCGCTCGCCCTGGTGTCGGACGAGGCGTACCGGGACTTCTACACCGAGGAGGATCTCGCGGCGCTCGACCGGATCCTCCCGTGGACCAGAATGGTCCGACCGGGGCCGGTCACGGTCGACGGTGCACAGGTGGACCTGACAGCGTACGCACTGGCGAACCGCGATGACCTGGTCCTGAAGCCGTGTGCGCAGTTCGGCGGCAGTGGGGTCGTGCCGGGCTGGCAGACCGATGTCGATGCCTGGGCAGGCCATCTGAGCGAGGCGATGGACTCGGCGTACGTCCTGCAGCGCCGCATCCGCCCGGTGGCGGAGCTGTTCCCGACCGACGACGGCGTTGAGCCCTGGATGCTCAGCTGGGGCGCGTTCACCGGCGCCCGCGGTTATGCAGGGATGATCGTGCGCGGATCTCTGGAGCTGGCCGGCGGCGTGGTGAACATGGCAACCGGGGCGACCGGGACCTGCTGTTTCCACGAGGACTGGCGCTGACCTTGCTGCCATCTCCCACGTGTCGGTCACATCTCCCACATCGTTTTGAGCAGGAGGCCGGATGACTCTCACCGACGACTATCTCGCGGCGTACGCCGACCACGGGCCGCGCGCCAGTGATGTGCTGACCTCGGCCAAGCCGAGCGTCACCGACACGATGTACATGGGGCGCTGCCTCAGCCGGCCGACGTTCTTGGAGCGAGACGACTTCCGCCAGCTGCGTTCCGATCTGGATCAGCTTACGGCGGCACTCACCGGGCTCCCGGCCCGGATCTTCGGCGGTGACCTGGCCGCCTTCGCCCGGGCCGTCGGGCTTGCCGAGCCGCAGGTACGGGCGGTCGTCCGCGGCGCCGGGCCGGCGCCGAGCCCGATGGCCCGCGCCGACATGTACCGGGACGAGGCTGGCTTCCACCTGCTCGAGACCAACATGGGGAGCGCGATCGGCGGTCTCGACAACACCGAGCTCAACCGGGCGATGCTCGAGTACCCGTTCATCGCCGACTTCATCGCCGAACACAAGCTGACCTATGTCGAGACGTTGGACCAGCTGGTCCAGTCCATCCTCATCGAGGCCAAGGTGCCGACCGGAACTCGACCGTTCGTGGCGGCCGCAGACTGGCCGGAGAGCTACCAGGAGCTGGCGGCGCAGCTGGTCAAGAGCGCCAGGTTGCTCGCACCGTACGGCATCGACCTGCAGGGATGTTCACTGAGCGAGCTGGAATACCACGACGACCGGGTCTGGCTCGATGGCCGTCCCGTCGACGTGCTGTACCGGTTGTTCCTGGTCGAGCACGTGATCCAGCCGGATGCCGCCAAGCTGATCGAGCCGCTCCTGCAGGCCGCTGAGCGGGGCGAGGTGCCGATCTTCACTCCGCTGGATTCCGAGCTGTACGGCAGCAAGGGTGCGCTGGCGCTGTTGTCAGACGAGGCGTACCGGGACCGTTACTCCGCCGAGGAGCTCGCCGCCCTGGACCGGATCCTGCCGTGGACGCGGATGGTCCGTCCCGGGCCGGTCACCGTCGATGGTGCACAGGTCGATCTGCGGGCGTACGCGGAGGCGAACCGCGAAGAGCTGGTGCTGAAGCCGAGTGCGGAACACGCAGGCCAGGGTGTGGTCCTCGGCTGGCAGACCGAGGCGGACACCTGGCGCGACCACCTGGCCGCGGCCATGGACGGGCCGAACGTCCTCCAACAGCGGATCCGGCCGGTGCCGGAGCTGTTCCCGACCGACGACGGCGTCGAGCCGTGGGTGCTCACCTGGGGCGCCATCTTGCTCGCCAGCGGCTTCGGTGGGATCTGGGTGCGGGGGTCACGCGAACTCGATGGCGGCGTGGTGAACATGGCCACCGGGGCGACCGCCACCTGCTGCTTCCACCAGGTCTAGCCCACTCGCGATCCGACAGTTATGCGCTCCGCAGGCACATGGGGGTGTGGCGAGGTGAACGTCACCACACCCCCAACACCGTCTAGTTCAGTGGTGGCTGTGCAGCGTGACCCGTAACAACTCACCCGTGCCGTCTGTGCTCGCGGTGAAGTTGGTGACGTAGAAGACTCCGTGGCCAACAACTGCCACGCCACCTGGGTTGGTCAGCCCGTGGCTGGCGAGGATGGTCTGATCACCGTTGTGCCTCACCCTGATCAAGGCCCCAGTTTGGTTGGGGTCGAGCAGACCGTGATGCGCGATCTCCAGCACGATTAGGCGACCCTTGTGATCGAACGTGCAGTCGATGATGTTGGTGAATCCCTGCGCGTAGATCGTCGGCCGGTGTCCTGGCACTACCCGCCACACCCGGGCTTCACCGGGGTAGTACGGATAACCCGTGAGCTCTCCGACGTAGAAGGCGCCGTCCGGGCCGCGTGCTACGCAGGTTGGAACCGACTCGATCTCGGCAGTCGGGTCCGTAGTCGATTGGCGCTCCGGGAATGCCGCGATCGTGCTGATCGTGCCGTCGCGCTTAACGCGCAGCAGGTCGTTGCCCCCAATGCCATTGGGATGCACCTCGTGGCCACCTGGATTGACAACCACCGTCCCGAACCGACCGGTGAGAACTCCGTAGGCATCCGACTCCTCATTGGCACCGTATAGCTGCTCCTCGAACACCGGGATGTCACCAAACGCAGTCACATTTCCCGAATGTCTCACATGTGCGACCTGGCCCATCAAACCCGCATCGGGGCCTAGCCCGGTGCGCGTTACCGTGGTTCCAAGAAGTCCGAATACGGCGGTAAGCCGACCGCGGTATAGCGAGAGGTCGTGCAGCCCCAGGACGGCCCCCCCTCCGGGGATCGCCTCCGACGGCAGGTGGGTGACGCGGCGTCCTGTAAACCCGCCATTTTCTGAGTATTGGAAGATCGAACCGGTCGGCCCAAAGCACAGCGGTGTGCCTTCTTCACCGGTCGTGCAGGGACCGGTGTCTCCGGCTTCAAGGCCGGCCTCAGCCACCAGCACTCGGTGATGGGCTCGGTCATACACGAGCCCACGTGGGGTGTTCAGCCCATTGGCAACGACCTTGACCGTCGTCGTGTGTGTCCTCGCTGCTGTACTCTGCGTTGTTCGCGACCCGACCGGCTGCGCAGACGCACCACCGGATACGAGCCCGGTCGTGGTCAACGCCAGCGCCAGCACGGCAACTCCCGCGCGTCCAGCTGTCTTGTTCACCGGCTGCCCTCCCATGACTGTTGTCGAAATGCCGAACGTTGCGAATGCTAGGTGTATAGAACAGACCATGTCCATAGTTTCGAGGCGGTTCGGGGCGTGCCATATTTCCGGCCAGAGCCGTCTTGTCTCGTATGTGGTTATGTGTCGCAAATGTGCTCGCACAAACCGCCTGCAGCTACTCCGATGAGTTCTTTTGAAAAGACCGCGCTTTCGCGATCGGATATCAGCTTGAACAACAGCATATTGACGGTCTCTTTCGAGCCTTGCGATGATGCTGGCAAGCAAGGAGTTCTCGTGCCGATGTCTTCCCGCAACCGGGGCAGGAGCCTGCCGGGATGCCCGACGCGACCAGCCCGAAGAAGGACGACGCGGGCATCTGGATCACGCTGCGCGAGTCGTCGGTGCCTGTACGCGCGATGCTGGTGGGCGTTCTGGTCAACCGGCTCGGGGCGTTCTTCCAGACCTTCCTGGTCTTGTTCTTGACCCATCGCGGGTTCACCCAGGTGCAAGCGGGTGTCGCCCTCGGCTGTTACGGCGCGGGGTCCTTTCTCGGTGTCCTCGCGGGAGGGGCGCTTGCGGACAAGCTCGGCTCGCGCTGGGCGACGCTGACCTCGATGACCGGCACCGCCGGACTCCTTGTCGTCGTCCTCTACGTGCACAACTATCCGGCGCTGGTGGTGACCGTCGTCCTGGTCGGGGTGGTGGCGCAGCTCTACCGGCCGGCGGCCGCGACGCTGCTGTCAGAACTCACGCCACAGCACCAGCAGGTGATGATCTTCGCGCTCTACCGACTTGCGGTGAACATCGGCACGACTGCTGCGCCGCTCTTCGGTGCGCTGCTCATCGCGGTTTCTTACAGCCTTCTGTTCTGGTCTGAAGCAGTGGCCGCGCTGGTCTACGCGGTGATCGCCGCCCTGACACTGCCACGCCGGCCGGCGCACCTACGTCGACCCGATGGTCGAGGTGGTCGACACGCTGTTCACCGAGTGCAAGGTGTCGGCAGGCGTACGTCCAGCGGTTGCCCTCACCGACTGGCCCAAGAGCTTCGAGACCCTCGAGCCGCAGCTTCACAAGAGTGCGCAGGGGCTGGCAACCCTCGGAATGGACGCCTACCCGTGCCATGTCGGTCAGCTGACGTACCGCGACGGACGGGTCTGGCTCGGCGAGCAGGCGATCGACGTCGTCTACCGGCTGTTCTTGATGGAGGACCTTCTGGACGAGACGGGTCCGGCATTGATCGAGCCGGTCCTGCGCGCAGCCGAGCGGCGGGAGGTGGCGATCTTCGCGCCGATGGACGCCGCCCTCTATGGCAGCAAAGGCGCGCTGGCGCTGCTGTCAGACGAGGAGAACCGGCACCTCTACGACCCTGATGAGCTGGCCAGCCTGGACCGCATCTTGCCCTGGACCCGGATGGTCAGGCCGGGCCCGGTGACCGTGGGGGGCACCAGAGTCGAGCTCGAGGAGTACGCCCTCGCCGAGCAGCAGGAGCTGATCCTCAAGCCAACGCTCATGCATGCTGGGATCGGTGTCACGCCCGGGTGGATCGTGAGTCGCGATGAGTGGCGCGACCGGGTCGAGGCCGCGATCGATCAGCCGTACGTTCTGCAGCGGCGCATCCAGGCCATCCCTGAGCTGTTCCCCACCGCAAAGGGAAGCGAAGAGTGGACGCTCACATGGGGAGCATTCATGGTTTCTCGCGGGTATGGCGGGATGTTCATTCGCGGTAGCAAGGATCCCAATGCGACGGTGAATATGGCCACCGGTGCGACCGGGTCCTGTTGCTTCCACGAGGCATAGCTCAAGATTGGGTGGCGTCACTGCCCAATGTCACGGTGAAGGTCTGGGTGTTGCCGTTGTGGTTGACGCCGAGGGAGACCTTGTCGTCTGGGCGGTAGGTCCGGACGAGGGCTACCAGCGAGTCGGCGCCGGTCACCGGCTGACCCCCGATCGACGTTATGACGTCGCCCACCTTCAGGCCTGCCGCAGCGGCGGCGCTGCCGGCGGTCACGTCTTGGACCTTGGCCCCGTCGATCAACCCCTCCGAGTTGGTGGCGTCTTGGATGCTGACGCCGAGCCTCGCGTGCGTCGCGGTCTCGCCATCGCGCAGCTGCTCTGCGATCGGGCGGGCCTCGTCTATCGGGATGGCGAAGCCGAGCCCCACGGACCCACCTTGGGTGGTGTCGCTCGAGGTGGGCGAGTAGATCGCCGAGTTGATGCCGATGACCTGGCCTTGCAAGTTGACCAGGGCGCCACCGGAGTTGCCCGGGTTGATCGCGGCGTCGGTCTGGATGCCCGCGAAGATGCTGTCACTGCTGCTCGGACGGGGCGTGTTGTTGCTGGCATCGACCGGCCGGTCCAGCGCCGACACGATCCCGGAGGTGACGGTGCTGTCCAAGCCGAACGGCGACCCGATCGCAACGACCTGCTCGCCGACACGAAGGTTGGACGATGTCCCGAGTGTGGCTGGCGTCAGCCCTGACACACCTTCTGCCTGGATGACGGCGAGGTCGGTGAGCGGGTCGCGACCGACGATGTGAGCTGGTGCGTCGGTCCCGTCGTTGAAGGAGACAGCGATGTTGCCGCCACGCGCCGCGATCGCTGCGACGTGGTTGTTGGTGAGGATGAGCCCGTCCGAGGTCAAGACGATGCCGCTACCGGAGCCAGCCGCGGAGGCTGAAGAGACACTGATCTTGACCACGGACGGGAGCACTGCGGCGGCGACAGCCTCAACGCTTTGCGTGCCGCTGCTCGAGATGTTGCTGGTGTCGACAACGGGAGCTGTGAGCGCGTCGCGAACCTGGCTGGTGGAGTCGTCGGAGAGGGCGGAGTAACCGGCCGCCCCACCGACGCCACCAATGACGCCGGCGAGGAGGGCGGCCGCAGCGACCCAGACACCTCGCCGAGGGGGGCGGCGATCGTGGGTGCCAGTGTCTGGGTCGGAGCCGAACGGACCCGCTCCGTTCGGGTCTGTGCCGGGCCGCTGTGAAGGGGTGGGAGGCGGCCCGTAGGAGTCCGGCGCGCCCGCCCTGCTGGAGGACGTACCCCACGTACTGCCAGGCGGCTGCATGTGGGGCGGGTAGGGGGGCGTCGTACTCATGTCATCGATCATGCGGGAACAAACTGAGATGACGCTTAGAACAAACCGAACGCTTGCCAAGACTTCCCGGCGGTCCGGTCACGGCGTCGCGGACCCCGGAATCCCGAACCAGAACTCCGCCCCACCGCCTGCGGAGTGCCCAACGGCAACCTGCCCGCCGTGCCGCTCGGCGGCTTGGCGCACGATCGCCAGCCCAAGGCCGGAGCCCGGCGTCGTGCGAGCTTCTGTGGACCGGTAGAAGCGTTCGAACACGTGCGGAAGGTCCTGGTCGGAGATGCCTGGCCCCTGGTCGGTCACCGTCAGACCCCCCTCGCTCAAGGTCACGGTGATGGTGCCGTTCGCAGGACTCCATTTGACGGCGTTATCGAGCAGGTTGGTCACCGCTCGCTCGAGTCCCTGTGTCTCTCCCTCGACGTACCACGACTGCAGCTGCACCTCGAAGGTGATGCCGGGTGCTCTGCGACGCACCCGCTGCACGGCTCGGGCGGTGATCTCGGCCAGGTCCGTCGATTCGACGGTCCGCGACAGCGGCTCATCCCTGGCGAGCTCGACGAGATCCCCGACCAACGTGGACAGCTCCTCGATCTGCGCGCGTACGTCAGTCAGCAGCTCCGTCCGTGCCTGGTCGGGAAGCCCCCCTTCGCGATCGGCCTGTCTGAGCAGGTCGAGGTTGGTCCGCAGGGAGGTGAGTGGGGTACGCAGCTCATGGCCGGCATCCGCGACCAAGGTGCGCTGACGGGTTTGAGAAGCCGCCAGCGCGGCGACCATCGCATTGAAGGCACTGGACAGTCGTGCGATCTCGTCATCGCCGGTGATCGCTATCGGTTCGAGGCGCTCGGTGCGTGCGATGTCCTCCACTGCCTCGGTGAAGCGGCGCACCGGCCGCAGTCCCGACCTCGCCACCGCCCAGCCCGCCAACGCCGCACCGATCACGCCGAGACCACCGACGACACCGAGAACGAGTCCGAGTCTGTTCAGCGTGTTCTCGGTTGGTTGCAGCGACTGCGCGACCACCAGGGCGTACTTGTCATACGGCGGTGGCATGCGTACGGCGACCACACGGAGGTCAACCCCGTGGGACTCGACGGTGCGCAGCGAGGTGACAGCCGCGCCCTTGGCCACTGCCAGTTCGGGCGGACCGATCGGGGGACTGGTCTCCGGCGTGCAGGCGCATAGCGGCGGCTGGCCGTCGTTGCTGACGAACGCCAGCCTGATGTCGGCCGCGCCCATCGCGGAGGGTGGAACGTTGGCGAGGATGTTCGGGTTGGTGTGTCTGGCGTCGTAGGCGCGCTTGAGCAGGTTCGAATCGAGGTCGTTCATCATCTGCGAACGCACCGTGAAGTACGCCGCCAGGCTGGTCACCGCGACCGCCACTCCGACGGCGACGGCGGCCAGCCAGGTGAGCCGGGAGGCAAGCGAGACCTTGCTCACGGCGGTGTCTCGCGCAGTACGTATCCGATGCCGCGAACCGTGTGGATCAGCCGCGGCTCGCCGTCGGCCTCGGTCTTGCGGCGGAGGTACCCGACGTACACCTCGAGCGAGTTCGCCGTGGTCGGAAAGTCGTACCCCCACACCTCTTCCAAGATGAAGGAGCGGTCGAGCACCCGGCGCGGTCGCCGGATGAAGAGCTCGAGGAGAGAGAACTCAGTGCGGGTGAGCGAGATCTGCCTGGCCCCTCGCAGCACCTCGCGGGTCACCGGGTCGAGGCTGAGATCGGAGAACTTCAGAACCTCCTCGTCCGTGCCTTCGGTCGTGGTCGCCCGACGCAGCAGCGCTCGCAGTCTGGCCAGCAGTTCCTCCAGCGCGAACGGCTTGGTCAGGTAGTCGTCGGCCCCGGCGTCGAGTCCAGCGACCCGGTCCGTCACCGAGTCGCGAGCGGTGAGCACCAGGATCGGCACGTCGTTGCCTGCCGCTCGCAGGGCCCGGGTGGTATCGAGCCCGTCGAGTCGCGGCATCATCACGTCGATCACCAGGGCGTCGGGGGCGGTGGTGGGAACCCGGGCTAGCGCCTCGGCGCCGTCCGCCGCGACCTCGACGTCGTACCCGTTGAACTGCAACGAACGACGCAGCGACTCGCGGACGGCCCGGTCATCGTCGACCACCAGGATGCGCACAGATCTAGCCTGCCATCCTCACCTGAGGTCGGCCTGAGATCGCGGGTGGCGTCCTGGTCAGGCGTTGGGTCCGCTCTTCGCCTGCTCCGCCATCGCCGCGTACGCGGCGCTGGCCGTACCGTCCAGCAGCGACCGAGCCGCGTGGCCCGCTCGAGCGCCGTACCCGCCACCGAACATCACGGCATGCACCAGGAGTGGGTGCAGCTGGTGGAGGGGTACGCGGGACCGCCACCCGTCTGCCAACGGGGCCGCCTCATCGTAGGCCGCCAGCATCCGCATCAGGTTCGGACTTCCGAACAGGGACAGCATCGCGAGGTCGGTCTCTCGATGCCCACCGTGCGCGGCCGGATCGATCAACCACCCCTGGCCCGCGTTGCTCCAAAGCACGTTGCCGGACCACAGATCGCCGTGGATGCGGGAAGGCGGCTCCTCGGGACCTGCCAGGTCGTCGATGCGATGCAGTGCGTCGTCGATCGCGGCGGCGTCCTCAGGGCCGATCGCCTCTCGGTCCCGGGCCGCCTTGAGGTACGGCAGCACCCGACGGGTCACCCAGAACTCCCGCCAGGACGACGTCGTCTTGTTGGGCAGGGGGAGGGTGCCGATCCAGCCGTCGGCTGCTGCGCCGAACCCGTCGGCCCCCGCTGCATGAGTCTTCGCCAGGTCATGGCCGAAGGCCTCGGCGGCATCGGCGGTCGGACGCCCCGACTCGACCCAGGACACGATGACGCAGTCTTCGGCGGCCGCCAGGACCTTCGGCACCGGCGCACCACCGGCCGCCCCGAGCCACCGCAGACCATCCGCTTCACTCTGGAAGAATCCCGGCGCGGCGTGGGGCCGGGTCTTGATCAGCGCGCTGGTCCCGTTTGAGAGGCGGAGCCGGGTCGCCGTACAGATGTCGCCGCCGGCGACCGGGGTGGTGGCCGCCACGGCGCCGCCGAGGAGCGCCTCGGCTCGGCTGGCGATGGTGCCCATCCGTGCCATGCCCTAGACCGTACCCTGCTGCCCGCCTACGTCCCGATCTCGCGTTGGGCCGCTAGCCGGGCGACCAACCGATCGACGAGCGCGTCGACTGTCCGCTCCACGATCGTGAGTACGGCCCGGTATTCGTCCATGCCCCGGTAGTACGGATCCGGCACCTCCGCATCGGAGTCGTCGGCGAGCGGGTCGAACGCCCGGAACAGCATCACTCGGTGCTCGGCGGTGGCGGGATCAGGCGCCAAGGCTCGGGTGCCCATCAGGTTTGCCCGGTCCATCGCGAGGAACAGGTCATGCGCGTCGAACCAGTCGGCCTCGATCCTCCTTGCCCGGTGCCGGGTCGGGGCGTACCCGTTGGCCGCAAGGACCGAGCGGGCGCGGCTGTCGATCGGATCGCCGAGGTGCCAGTCACCGGTGCCTCCGCTGTCGACCTCGACCGCGTTGCCGAGTCCGGCCGCGGCCGCTCGCGAGCGCAGCACGACAGCGGCCGTGGGGGACCGGCAGATGTTGCCCAGGCAGATGCAGGAGATGCGGTAGGGGCCGTACGGCTCACGTGGCGGCGGCAACTCGGGCGGGGAGAACCCCGGCCGTGGTGCCGGTCTCATGAGCAGCCGGTCATGCTTCGTCGGGGAGCACGCGCCCGACGCCCCAGCTGACAATAGAGATGATGACCGCTCCGAAGAATGCCGTCCAGAAGCCGGACACGTGGAACTTGATCCCGAGCTGGTCGGCGACCCAGGACGTCAGCCACAACATCAAGGCGTTGACGACAAGGAAGAACAGTCCCAGCGTCAGTAGGTAGAACGGCAGCGAGAGAAACATCACGACAGGCCGTACGAACGCGTTGACCAGCCCGAACACGGCGGCGACGACGATCAGCGTCAGTGCACGCTTGGTGTCGCTGGCACCGCCGACCCGGATGCCGTCCATCAGCCAAGCCGCGACAGCGAGCCCGCAAGCGGCGGTGACCCAGGTGATCAGAAGGGACCTCATGTGCCGATCGTGCCAGGTGCCTACCCTCGCCTTGTCGGGCGGTGTCCCAGCGCCTCCATCATGGAGGTCTCACCGTGAGCCAGATGATGCTCCAGGTCATGTGCCGCGTCGTCGATCGCCCCGCGTTCGAGCAGGGTGAGGAGTGCCCGGTGCCTGGCCGCCTGTTCACCGGCGTTGCGGCGTGCGCGGTCGACCCGGGCCAGGGCCAGCCGGATCTCGGCGATCAGGGTTTCGGCGAACGCCACCAGTCGCGGGCTCTCCATCAACCCGACCAGACTGCCATGGAAGGCCAAGTGCGCTTCGGTCAGGTCCGCTGTTGCGGTGCCGCTCGCAGCGGCCAGGGCGTACGCGGCAACTGCCTCCCGGACGGACTCGCGAGCCTGCGGGCCGGCGGTCGGCCAGGCCCGCACGCCGGCGATCTCCAGCACCGCCCTCGATCGGCAGACATCGCGTACATCGTCCGCGCTGAGCATCGCGACCACGACACCCTTGTTGGGGATCCTGACGGCGAGGCCGTCGGCGACCAGCAGCGCCAGCGCCTCGCGAACCGTGGAGCGTCCGACCTCGAGGGCGTCGGCCAGCGCCAGCTCGCGAAGGGGTGCGTCCGGCTGGAGCTCTCCGGCGAACAGCGCTCGGCGCAGCTCATCAGCGACTCGGTCCACGGCTGATGAGTGCGCTACCTGCAGCGACTCGTACACGACGGTGACGTACCTCTCTGAAGGTCTCAGGTGTGACCCAAGCATCTCGCAACTCCAGAGTGTACGATTGTCCGACAATCAGGCAATCCTAGGCGTTTGGCTTGCGGTGAGGAGGCGAGATGGATCGAGAGCGGTCACGTGAGCTGCTGTGGGGCAGGCGGTACCTGATGGTCCGCCCCGACCACTTCTGCCTCGCGTACGTCATCAACCTCGTGCGGTCTTGGAGCGAGGAATAAGTGTCGGATCGCGCGGGATAAGTGTCGGATCGTGAGTGGGGCGGCTCGGGGCGTCAGGCCGAGAGCTGCTGCGATAACTACAGTTGCGGAATGACATCAGCACCGACTCCGCAGGTCCGAGCCGCTCTCGATGCGATTCCGGTGTACAAACCGGGTCTGGCCCCGGCGCCGCGCGAGGGAGTCGAGACGTACAAGCTGTCGAGCAACGAGAACCCGTACCCCCCGCTCCCGGGAGTCCTCGAGGTCGCCAACCGGGCGGCCGCGACCATGAACCGCTACCCCGACATGGGGGTGAGCGCCTTGACCGCCGCGTTGTCCCAGCGCCTCGACGTACCTGCGGAGCACCTGGCAGTGGCCTCCGGCTCAGTTGCCGCGCTCTACTACCTGCTGCAGGCGGTCGTCGAGCCTGGCGATGAGGTCGTCTACGCCTGGCGCTCGTTCGAGGCCTACCCCATAGCCACCGGTGTCACGGGTGGTACGGCGGTGCAGATCCCGCTGGCAGTTGGCGCTCGCCACGACCTCGATGCGATGGCAGACGCGATCAGCGAACGGACCCGAGCGGTGCTGGTATGCACACCGAACAATCCCACTGGCCCGATCGTCACCGAGGAGGAGCTGCACATCTTCATCAAGAGAGTGCCCTCCGACGTCCTGGTCGTCATCGACGAGGCATACCGCGAGTTCGTCCGAGACGAGCGGATGGCAGACGGGGTCGCGCTTTACAGGGACAGTCCCAACGTGTGCGTGCTTCGTACGTTTTCCAAGGCCTACGGCCTGGCCGGCTTCCGGGTCGGTTATCTGCTGGCTCCCGAACCGATCGCCACTGCGGCCCGCAAGTGCTCGCTGCCTTTCGGAGTCTCCCAGGTTGCGCAGGATGCGGCCATCGCGTCCCTCGAGGCTGAACCCGAGCTGCTCGCGCGGGTGGATGAGCTGGTTTCCGAGCGGACCCGGGTCCGTGCCGGTCTGGCGGCGAGCGGCTGGGAGATCCCGGATGCACAGGGCAACTTCGTGTGGCTGGCCCTGGGGGACGCGACGTTGGAGTTCGCGGCAACCTGCGCGCAAATCGGGCTGATGGTGCGCCCCTTTGCCGGCGACGGAGTCCGGGTGACGATCGGCGAACCGGCCGCGAATGACGCGTTTCTGCAGATCGCCGGGGACTGGCGGGCTACCCACTCCTGACCGGGCCCTTCGAAAACCTATCGTGAGGTGTCAGAGGCTCCGGCTATCGTGGTCGTTACCCACCGATCCCGTTGCTACTAGCACGCCCCGACGCCGGAGACCCCGGTGTGCCGTGACCTGAGGGGGAGCCGACTGCCCGATGTCCTCGCAAGCAGCCGCTCCCATCACACCCTCTTCCGGTTCCGCGCGCCCAAGTGGCGTGCACTCGCTGTGGAGGTTGCGCGGATATCTCCGCCCCCACCGGCGTGCCCTGGCCATCATGGGCAGCACTGCCATCGTCGGGGTAGGTGTCAGCCTCGCGATCCCGCTCACCACCAAGGCCATCATCGACGGCCCGATCAGCAAGCACGAGGTGGGGCCGATCCTCCCGCTCGGACTGCTGGCTCTGGCGCTCGGCATCGTCGAGGCAGCACTCATCCTGTTCAGGCGCTGGGTGCAGGCGACTGCAGTGCTCGGCTTCGAGACCGACGTCCGCAACGACCTCTACCGCCGCTTGCAGGCCTTGCCGATGCAGTTCCATGGTCAGTGGCAGAGCGGACAGCTGTTGTCACGGGTCACGGTTGACCTGTCGAGCCTGCGGCGATTCGCCGGGTTCGGGCTGCTGTTCCTGTTCATCAACGTCTTGCAGCTCACAGTGGTGGCTGCCTTGCTGTTGCGCATGTACTGGCCACTGGGTCTCGTGGTCGCGGTCAGCTCGTTGCCGATCATCTACCTCTCGATGACGTTCGAGCGTCGCTACACCGTGGTCTCCAGACGGGTGCAGGACCTGCAGGGCGACGTGGCAACGCAGGTCGAGGAGGCTGCGGTCGGCATCCGCGCGATCAAGGCTTTCGGCCGTCGCGACCTCGCCTTCGCCAAGTACGACGTACACGCCCGGGCTCTCTACGACGCCTCGATGGCCAAGGTGCGGCTCTCGGCGCGGTTCTGGACCGTCCTCGAGGTCATACCCAACCTCGCTGTGGTCATCGTCCTCCTGCTCGGGGCACTCGGGGTCGGGTACGACAAGCTTTCGGTCGGCACCCTGGTCGCCTTCATCACGCTGATGCTTCAGCTGGTCTGGCCGGTCGAGGCGCTGGGGTTCATCCTCGCCATGGCTCAGGAGGCGATGACCGCCGCTGACCGTGTCAACGAGATCTTCGACACCGAGCCGACCATCGTCGGTGGCGATCGTGTGCTGACCAACCCCAGCGGGCACCTGCGCTTCGAGGGCGTGGGCTTCCACTTCCCAGACAGCGAGGAGCTGGTGCTCCACGACCTCGACCTCGACATCGCCTCCGGCGAGACGGTAGCGATCGTGGGCGCGACGGGTTCGGGCAAGACGGTGCTCACGGCTTTGGTCCCACGTCTCTACGACCCCACCGCGGGGCGGGTGACCATCGACGGGGTGGACACTCGTGAGCTGACCCTGCCAGCCCTTCGCTCCGTGGTAGCCACGGCGTTCGAGGAGCCGACTCTGTTCTCCATGTCCGCCAGGGAAAACCTTGCCCTCGGCCGACCTGAGAGCACCGATGACGAGATCAGGGCAGCCGTCGACCTCGCGCAGGCAGACTTCGTCTACGACCTGCCCTGGGGGCTCGACACCCGCATCGGGGAGCAGGGCATGTCCCTGTCGGGTGGCCAGCGCCAGCGGATCGCTCTCGCCCGAGCGGTGCTGAGTCAGCCGAAGATCCTGGTGCTCGACGACACCCTCTCCGCACTCGACGTGCACACCGAGGCGCTCGTCGAAGAGGCGCTGCGTCGGGTGCTCGCAGAGACCACGGCCATCGTGGTCGCGCACCGCGCCTCGACGGTGATGCTGGCCGATCGGGTTGCCCTGCTCTCGGGCGGCACGATAACGCGGATCGGCACTCACCATCATCTGCTCGCCACCGCGCCCGAATACCGCAACCTGCTGGCCGCGACGGACGATGGCGACGACTGGACCGTGGAGGAGCTCGAGGGCCAGGGCGTGCCCCGGTGACGACCCAGACACAGGGGCCTGTGCACGGGCCCGACCACGCCGCGACGACCGCCTCCTCGGCAGGCGGCCAGGACTGGCGAGGCGTTGCTGCCGAGTCCTCGGACGAGATCTCCGAACGCGTCTCGCTGTTGCTTCGGGAGCGCTCGCGACGGCTCCTGGGTTCGCTGTTGCGCCCGCACAAGCCGCTGCTCGGGGCCTTGATCGCGGTGGTCGTGACCGAGAACGTCGCCCGCCTCGCGATCCCCTATCTCGTCAAGGAGGGCATCGACGAGGGCATCCCGCCGATCACCGCCGGCCAGGGTCCGACGGTGCTGTTCATCGTCGTCGGCATCGTGCTGGTGTGCGCACTGACCCAGGCATTCACCCGGCAGGCGTTCTTGGTGATGGCGGGACGGATCGGCCAAGACATGCTGCTCGAGCTGCGCAGGCGGGTGTTCAAGCAGTTCCAGCGGCTGTCACCCGCCTTCCACGACTCCTACACATCCGGTCGCATCGTCTCCCGCCAGACCTCCGACATCGACGCGATCTACGAACTGCTGGAGACCGGGATCGACGGTCTCGTCACCGCCGTCCTGACGATGTTCGGCACCGCGATCCTGCTGCTGGTGCTCGATCTGAAGCTGGGGCTCGTCGCCCTCGGGTGTTTCCCACTGCTGTGGTGGCTCACCCGCTGGTTCCGGATCGAGTCGGCGAAGGCCTACCGCCGCACCCGCGAGACCGTGGCGGCGGTCATCGTGCACTTCGTCGAGACGATGACCGGCGTGCGGGCGGTGCAGGGGTTCCGCCGTGAGGGCCGCAACCAGGAGATCTTCGAAGAGGTCAACGACGACTATCGGCTGGCCAATGTGCGTGCCTTCCGGCTGGTCGGGCTCTACATGCCCGGCATCAAGCTGCTCGGCAATGTGACGATCGCGATCGTCTTGTTGTACGGCGCAAGGCTGGCATACGACGGGGAGATCACCGTCGGCGTGCTCGCCGCATTTCTGCTCTATCTCCGGCAGTTCTTCGAGCCCATGCAGGAGATCTCGCAGTTCTACAACACGTTCCAGTCCGCGAGTGCGGCGCTGGAGAAGCTGTCAGGCGTACTCGAGGAGGAGCCGTCAGTCGCGGAGCCGGCAAACCCCACGCCATTGCCGACACCACGCGGCGACGTGCGATTCGAGCACGTCGCCTTCGCCTACATTTCCGGTCGGCCCGTTCTGGCCGGGCTGGATCTCAGCATCCCAGCCGGCCAGACGCTGGCACTGGTGGGCATCACGGGAGCAGGCAAGACGACCTTGGCCAAGCTGTTGTCGCGGTTCTACGACCCCGATGCCGGGCGGGTGCTACTCGACGGCATCGATCTGCGTGATCTCGACGAACCGACCCTGCGCCGTGCCGTCGTGATGGTTACCCAGGAGAACTTCCTGTTCGGGGGGTCGGTGGCCGACAACATCCGGTTCGGCAAACCGGAGGCGACCGACGAGCAGCTCCGCCAGGCAGCGGAGGCCATCGGCGCCGACACGTTCATCCGGGCGCTACCGCAGGGGTACGACACGGATGTCGCCAACCGCGGCGGCCGGTTGTCTGCCGGTCAGCGGCAGCTGGTGGCGTTCGCCCGAGCCTTCCTGGCCAACCCGGCGGTCCTGATCCTCGACGAGGCGACGTCGTCACTCGACGTCCCCTCGGAGCGGCTGGTCCAACGCGGGCTCCGCACGATCCTGGCGGACCGTACCGCTCTGATCATCGCCCACCGGCTCTCCACGGTCGAGGTGGCCGACAGGGTGTTGGTCATGGACGACGGACAGGTCGTCGAGGACGGCTCGCCCGCGTCATTGATCGCGGCCGGCGAGGGAAGGTTCTCCGACTTGCATCGCGCCTGGCTGGATTCCTTGGCCTGAAGGCGGTTCGTACCAGGCCCAGCCGCCCAGACTCACCGCCGTCCACTCGAGGAGGGGTGGACGGCGGTGTCTTGCTCAGTGGCCGACGCTGGCCGCTCCGACCCGACCACGATGGCCACCGCACCCACCACGACCGCGCCGCCGATCAGGATCGGCCAGGTCAGCGGCTCAGAGAGGATCAGCCAGCCGAGGAACACCGCCACCACCGGGTTGACATAGGCGTAGGTGGCGACCAGCGAGATCGGCGCATTGGACAGCACCCACACGTATGCCGAGAACGCCAGGACGGTGCCGAACGTCACGAGGTAACTCCAGGCCAGCCACGACGAGCCCGGGTAGGAATGCAACGAGACCCGCTCCCCGCTCACCAGACCACCGGCGAGCAGGACGGCGCCACCGGTCAGCATCTCGTACGTCGTGGTCACGAACGGGTCGGACGGCAGCGCAAGCCGGGACTGGAACCAGGAACCAAACGACCAGCACACCGTTGCCACCATGATGATGAGACATGCAGTGACCTTCACGTGGCCGCCGAAACCGGAGGCGCCGATGAGGTACGCCAGGCCGGCGAACCCGAGCAGCACCCCGGACAGCGTGCGGCGGCTGGGCCGGTCGCCGGCCGCGAATCGGTAGCACACAACCCAGAGCGGGACCGCCGCGACCAGCAGGGCCGCGATTCCCGACGGTGCGCCCTTGTGCTCGGCCACTGTCACCAGCCCGTTGCCACCGGCCGGCAACAGCACCCCGAGCAGAGCACAACCGGCGAACTCCCGGGGAGTGACCGCGAGCCTCCTCCATCCGTGCTTCAGGGCGAGCAGCACCGCCATGATGACCGTGGCCGCGAGATAGCGGGTGCCGGCCGACACGAAGGGCGGCATGTCCTCGACCATGATCCGGATCGCGAGGTAGGTCGACCCCCACACGACGTAGACGATGCCGAGCGCCAGCGCGACCAGCCAGGTCGTCGAGCGCTCGCGAGTGGCGATGGCGAGATTCATGGCGCGCTTCCGGTCTAGACAGGAACAAAGTAGTGGTTTACTGCTGACAGTCTAGGAGGCCGTCCGGACAGTCTGAGGCAGCGCCCGGCAGCTCGCGGGTCTCCGACTGTTGCGTCCGCTACAGAGTGCGTCGACGGCGGCTGCTTGTTCGGGTCAGCCAGTACGCGATGTCGTGCGAGGTTGTGGGATCGACAGGCCATGAATTGCTGCATCCGGATGCTGCGAGCAGCAAAACGCAGCCTGTCGATGCAGCGCGGATGCGCCGAACCCGCCCCGGACCGGTTCACGTACACCGCACGATGATGAGAGCACCGCACGATGATGAGAGCGCCGCAGGACCGCCGATCCCGGTCGGGCATCGCAAAATGCGACGTACCGGTAGTCGGCCGGGTCACGGGACAGCATTGCCGTCACAGTTTGTGGCAGAGCCAGCCCCTGCAGCCAGGCGGACGTCTCCAGACGAGGGGACGCAAGCGGTCCTCGGGCATGTCAGTCGCGCTCAGCGCCTACCCGCAAGCCGATAACAGCGATCACCGCGCACGCACACAGGGCGAAGAGCCCGCGTGGGCCCAGCTGACTCGCCAGCAACGGAGCGAGGCTGGTGCCGACCAACGCGGCCGACATCATGGCGGTGTCGGCGAGGCCGAGTGCGAAGGCCCGGGCGGCGTCTGGCACGCTGCGCTGGATGACCGATGTCATCTGACACTCGAAACCGGTGCCGCTGGCTCCGAGGACCGCAAGGGGCACTATCGCCCAGTGAGCCGTGGGCGTAGCCGCCACACCGGCAAGGGGCAGTCCGCACAACAGCAGGGCCTTGTGCATGCCCGGTACGAAGCGCAGCAGCAAGGGCGCGCCGAGCGCACCGAACCCCAGTGCCGCGGTGGCCAACCCGAACTCCGCGCTGCCACCATCCCAGGAATCTTGCGCCATCGGCAGCAGCGCCACCGCCGCCGCACCACCAACAGCGTTGATCACGGAGACAGCTGCGATGGCGCGGACGGCGGACCTCGAGCGGAGCACCAACCCGGTCCGGCCGCGACCGGACCTCACAACGACTGCCGAGAACTTCCGGTCGATGCGTATCCCGACCAACATCAGGGAAGCAGCAAGCGCCAGCGCAGCGGCCAGCCACATGGAGCTGTCGACGCCGAGCAGCCCGATCGCCAATCCTCCGAACGCCGAGCCCACCACGAAGGCGCTTATCTCGAACGTCACCAGCCAACGAGTGGCTTGCTCCGTTCGGGCACCCGCGATGCGAGGCATCTCCGCGACCAGGGCAGGGTAGGCCGGCGTACCCGTCGCCACCACAAGTGTGGTGGCGAAGACTGCGGCCAGCCCATGGTCCATCTCGACCAGCAGGGCCGCCCCCATCAACAGTCCGGCTCGTGCCCACATGGAGGCCCGGAGCAACCGGATCCGGGGGACTCGGTCGCCCAACGCCCCGGCCAACCACGACAACGCGACGTACGGCGCCATCCGGGCACCCCCCGCGACGCCGAGCCACACATGGCTGTGAGTGCTCGACCAGGTGACCACGAGCAACGCCGGCCAGGGCAGCGCCATCGCGACCGAGGCGGTGCCGTGCGCAAGGATCAGCCGCTCGACCGGCGCCCTGTCCCCGGGCGCAACTGGGCATCGGTCGATGATGCGCGTCGCAACAGTCGCGGACATGGCTTCCCCATCGGTGGCAGGTGTCACCGTTAGGAGGAGCCGGTTGCGCGGACGATACGTCCGGCAGGAGAAGGGCCGTGGTCAGGTCACACTGAGTCGTCCGCGGGATCCGGGGCATGCAGCTGATCGAGGGCGTCGAGCCACGCCATAACGGCCTCGTTGTGTTCTCCGAGCCCGGGCGGCGGCAGGTGCCGCTCACGGCCGCCCGCGTACGGGAGATCGTCGAACCTGACTGCCGGGCCGGGCAACCGGATCGGACCGGCCAGCGGGTGGTCAACCTCGATCAGCAGGCCCTGCGAGAGTGTCTGCTCCCACCTGTAGACGTCATCAAGAGTCCGGACCTTCCCGCAGGGAACCCCCGCGGCGGTCAACTGCTGCAGCCAGTGGTCGGCCGAGGAGAAGCTCAGTAGGGCCTCGATGGCATCGGTCAGCTGTTCCCGGTGCGCGATGCGGTCTGCGTTGGTGCTGAAACGATGGTCACCGGGGTCCAGCCCGATCGCGGCCGCAAACGTCTCCCAGAGGCCATGGCTGCCGCAGGCCACCTGGATCGGGACGTCTGCGGTACGGAACAGGCCGTACGGCGCGATCGCCGGGTGATGGTTTCCCATCGCCCGCGGCACCTCCCCACCCACCGTCCATCGGGTGCCCTGAAACGCGTGAACTCCGACCGTCGAGGCAAGCAGGCTGGTCCGGACGACCCGGCCTACCCCGGTGCGCTCCCGCTCGTGCAGGGCCGCAAGCACCCCGAAGGCCCCGTTCATCCCGGCCAGCAGATCAGCGATCGGGACCCCTACCTTTGTCGGGTCATCCGGACCGGAACCCGTCAGGCTCATCAGCCCGGCTTCGCCCTGCGCGATCTGGTCGTACCCAGGCCGACCTCCCTCCGGCCCGTCGTGGCCGAAGCCCGTGATGGACATGATCACGAGCCGCGGGTTGAGCTCATGCAGGCGAGATGCTGGGAAGCCCAGCCGGTCGAGCACGCCAGGACGGAAGTTCTCGCAGAGCACATCTGCGTGGCGTACCAGTCTGGTCAGGAGCTCCCGACCGGCGGGTGACTTGAGGTCGGCGGTGACCGAGTGCTTGTTGCGGTTGGCACACAAGAAGTAGGTGGCGTCGCGCTCCTCACCTGACCCGATGAACGGCGGCCCCCAGGTGCGGGAGTCGTCGCCGGTGCCTGGCGACTCGATCTTGATCACAGTCGCGCCCAGGTCGCCCAGCATCATGGCGGCTTGGGGACCGGCCAGCGCCCTCGTGAGGTCGATGACCACGAGATCCGCCAACGGTCCGCTCTCGGCGGGTGGGGCTGCCGCGGCTCGACCCGCGTCCGCTGCGGCGTTTGTGGGCATCTGGACCTCCGTCTGCTGTGGTGTGAGGCAGTGGCTCCGGTGGCGCTCGCGCGGCTCGCAGAGCAGGCCGCCTGGTTTGGGCGGAGCGGCGCACACTCGGTACGTTAGACCTTGGCTGTGGCCGCCGTCACAGCGTCCAGATCCGCTTTTCCGCAGCGCATCACCCCGCGCCTGCTCTTGGGTGGAATGTGTACTCCAGCCGGTGGCGGTGATCCCGCAGGCCGACCAAGCAAGGAGTGGCAGTGACCGAATCAGACTTCGGGCCCGACCTGGGCGAGGTGTTCGGGCTCTCACACGACGGACACGGTGCCGAGCTCGTACAACTGCTGACCCCAGAGGGGCAGCGACTCGAGCATCCCGACTTCTCCTTCGACCTCGACGACGAGGCCATCATGGGGTTCTACCGAGACCTGGTGATGACGCGCCGCATCGACACGGAAGCGACGGCGCTGCAACGGCAGGGCGAGCTGGGCATCTGGGCCTCACTGCTCGGCCAGGAGGCTGCCCAGATCGGCTCCGGGCGAGCGATGCGGCCGAACGACTTCGCGTTCCCGACCTACCGCGAACACGGCGTCGCCTGGTGCCGCGGGGTCGAACCGTTGCACCTGCTAGGCCTGTTCCGTGGGGTCGACCAGGGTGGTTGGGATCCCTACGAGCACAACTTCGGTCTCTACACGATCGTGATCGGCGCCCAGACGTTGCACGCCACTGGCTATGCGATGGGGATGCAGCGCGACGGTGTGGTCGGTTCCGGTGAGAGTGACCAGGACTCGGCGGTCATCGCGTACTTCGGCGACGGAGCGACCAGCCAAGGCGACGTGAACGAGGCGTTCATCTGGGCGTCGGTCTTCAACGCACCCGTGGTGTTCTTCTGCCAGAACAACCAGTGGGCGATCTCCGAGCCGATCGAGAAGCAGAGTCGGATCCCGCTCTACCAACGAGCACTCGGATTCGGTTTCCCCGGGATCCGGGTCGACGGCAACGACGTACTCGCCTGCTATGCGGTCAGCCAGGCGGCCCTCCGAAGGGCCCGCGAGGGCAGCGGACCCACGTTCGTGGAGGCTTACACCTACCGGATGGGGGCCCACACCACCTCTGACGACCCGACCCGCTACCGGGTGACCGAGGAGCTCGAGCACTGGAAGCTGAAGGACCCGATCGCGCGGGTCAAGGCCTATCTCGTCCGCAATGGCGTCACCCCTGAGAACTTCTTCGACTCCGTGGACGCGGAGGCCGACCAGATCGCGGCGCAGCTGCGCAAGGGGTGCCTGGAGTTGCCGGACCCGAGCCCGCTGGACATGTTCGACCAGGTCTATGAGGACGAGTCTCCGGAGCTGGCGGTGGAGCGCGACAAGTTTGCGGGCTATCTGTCCTCGTTCGAGGGGGCGCACTGATGGCTCAGATCACGCTTGCCAAGGCGGTGAACAACGGTTTGCGGGCCGCCATGGACGCAAACCCCAAGGTCCTCGTGATGGGCGAGGATGTCGGGAAGCTCGGTGGTGTGTTCCGCGTGACCGACGGCTTGCAGAAGGACTTCGGCGAGGACCGCGTCATCGACACACCGCTGGCCGAGGCCGGCATCTTGGGTACGGCCGTCGGGCTCGCGATGCGTGGATACCGGCCGGTCTGCGAGATCCAGTTCGACGGGTTCGTCTACCCGGCGTTCGACCAGATCGTGTGCCAGGTGGCCAAGATCCACTTCCGCTCGCAGGGGCGGCTCACAATGCCGATCGTGATCCGGATCCCGTTCGGTGGCGGCATCGGCGCCGTGGAGCATCACAGCGAGTCGCCGGAGGCGTACTTCGCCCACACTGCAGGGCTGAAGGTGGTCGCGTGCGCCAACCCGATAGACGGGTACTGGATGATCCAGCAGGCCATCTCGACCGACGACCCGGTGGTGTTCTTTGAGCCCAAGCGGCGCTATTGGGAAAAGGCCGAGCTGGACGAAGACCGGCCGCCGGCTCCGCTGTTCACCTCGCGAGTCGTGAGGCCGGGGCGGGACGTGACGATGCTTGCCTACGGCCCGATGGTCAAGACCTGTCTCGAGGCCGCGGCGGCTGCGGCGGAAGAGGGCAAGGACATCGAGGTGATCGATCTCCGGACGTTGTCGCCCCTCGACATGGGGCCGGTCCACGAGTCGGTCAGGAAAACCGGCCGCGCCGTCGTGGTGCACGAGGCGCCGGTCAACCTCGGGATGGGGTCGGAGATCGCCGCCCGCATCACCGAGGAATGTTTCTACTCGCTGGAGGCACCGGTGATGCGCGTCGGCGGGTTCGACACGCCTTACCCGCCCAGCCGGGTGGAGGAGGAGTATCTGCCTGATCTCGACCGGGTGCTCGACATGGTCGACCGATCGCTTGCGTTCTGAGAGGGACACGATGCCTGATGTGCAGCAGTTCAACCTCCCTGACGTGGGCGAGGGTCTGACCGAAGCCGAGATCGTGAGCTGGCGGGTCAAGCCAGGAGACGCCATCAAGGTCAACGACATCATCGTCGAGATCGAGACGGCCAAGTCGCTGGTCGAGCTGCCTTCCCCGTTCGCCGGCACCGTTGCCGATCTCCTGGTCCCGGAGGGTACGACTGTCGCGGTGGGCACGCCGATCATCTCCGTCAACACCGGATCGGGTGGCGCGGTGGCTCCGGCGGAGTCCAGCGACCTGGCGGCTCCGGCAGGTGAGCAGGCGGTCGAGCCGGGCATGATCGGAGGACCAGCGCCAGGTGGACGCACCTCGGTCCTGGTCGGGTACGGCCCGCGGACGACCGAGGCCAAGCGTCGGCCGCGTAAGGGCTCGGTGCCCGAGACCCGGTCACCGGCAGCAGCCCAGGCCGGTGTCCAGTCGACCTTCCAGCCAGAGGCGCCCGCACCGGGCGTACCGCTGGAGGACGCCCAGCCGGCCGCGGTCGACCAGCCTGCAGTGGTCGGTCAGCCGCCGGCGGCGGCGGGCTCGCGAGCGCTGGCCAAGCCACCGGTTCGCAAGCTGGCCAAGGACCTGGGAGTCGACCTGGTAGGGCTGGTCGGATCCGGGGCGGGAGGCGCAGTCACCCGGGCAGATGTCGAGTCGGCTGCCGGTGGCTCACAGGAGTCAGCACCGTTGCAGCGCGCGGTCAGCGTGCCGCCGGTCGGTGGCGAGACCCGGATCCCGGTCAAGGGCGTACGCAAGGTCACCGCGGCCGCGATGGTCGCGTCCGCGTTCACGGCCCCGCATGTCACCGAGTGGACCACCATCGACGCGACCCGGACGATGAAGCTCGTACGCATGTTGAAGTCGGACCGCGAGTTCCGCGATGTCAAGGTGTCCCCCCTGCTGGTGGTCGCTCGCGCGGTCTGCCTGGCGGCGCGGCGTACTCCCGAGGTCAACGCGACTTGGGACGAAGCGGCCCAGGAGATCGTGGTCAAGCACTACGTCAACCTCGGGATCGCGGCGGCGACGCCACGTGGGCTGATGGTGCCGAACGTCAAGGGGGCCGACTCGTTGTCGACGCACGGCCTCGCGCTGGCCCTGGGTGAGCTGACGACTCGCGCCCGCGAGGGCAAGACCCAGCCCGAGGAGATGAGCGGCGGTACGTTCACGATCACCAACGTGGGTGTGTTCGGCGTCGACTCAGGGACGCCGATCCTCAACCCGGGGGAGTCGGGCATCCTGGCGATGGGTGCCATCCGGCGGCAGCCCTGGGTGCACGCCGGCAAGGTGAAGCCCCGATGGATCACCACGCTTGCCCTCTCGTTCGACCATCGCGTCGTCGACGGGGAGCAGGGTTCGCGGTTCCTCGCCGACGTTGCCGCAATCGTGGAGGACCCGGGCAGCGCTCTCCTCTTCTAACCCGCTCTTCCCCGGTCGTCGTCGACCGCCACCGACCCGCTCGCCTGGGCTGCCGTTATCGTCACCCGCTCGTCACCGGCATCCGCGTAGTAGTCGCTCGGCTCGGTGATGTCACTGCCGGCGGACACGTTGCCCGCGCGCAACGCGACGGTGGCGATCAGCACCACCAGCAGGTTGAACACGAGCGAGGTCAGCGCGATGTAGCCGGTCGTCGTGTCCGAGCCGGGGAGCAGCGCCAGCGGGCTGCCGAAGTGGTGCACAGTGGGGTCGCTGGGGCTGGCTTGCTTGTACGCCGTCCAGGTGCCGTACCCCATACCGACCGCCCAACCGGCCAGCAATGCCCACCGATGACACCAACGTGTATAGAGCCCGAGCACGATGGATGGCAGTGTTTGAAGGATCCACACGCCGCCGAGCAGCTGGAGATTGATCGCGAACTCCTTGGGCAGCCAGATGACGAAGATAAGCGCGCCCAGCTTCACGACCAGCGAGACGACCTTGGACTGGGTCGCCTCCTGCTTGGGGGTGGCCGCGGGATTGATGAACGCCTTGTAGACATTGCGCGTCCACAGGTTGGCTGCGGCAATCGACATGATCGCGGCGGGCACCAGAGCCCCGATGGCGATCGCCGCGAAGGCGACACCGGCGAACCAGCTGGGGAACTCGTTCTCGAACAACTGGGGAATGGCCAGCTGTGCGTTGTCCACGTCGACACCGGCGGCGACCGCGACGTACCCAAGCAGCGCGAGTAACCCGAGGAGGAATGAGTACGCCGGCAGCAGAGCCGCATTCCGCCGGATCACATTCCGGCTCCGGGTCGAGAGAACCCCCGTGATCGAGTGTGGGTACATGAACAGCGCCAGCGCCGATCCGAGCGCGAGTGAGGCGTACGCCCAGTGTGAGGTGTCGGCCGGGAACAACCCGGCGACCGGCTTCCCGGCTGCAGTGTTGGACGCGTCGGCCTTGTCCTGGGCCGCACCGAATATGTCGCCCCAGCCACCGAGTTTGTGCGGCAGGTAGATCACGGCGACGATGATGACCACGTAGATCAGCGAGTCCTTGACGAACGCGATCAGCGCCGGTGCTCGCAGGCCCGAGGAGTAGGTGTACGCCGCGAGCACGGCGAAGGCGAGGATCAAGGGGAGGTCTTTCTCCAACGTCGACGCGTTCTCGCCGCCGCCGATGCCCATCACCTCGAGGACGACCTGGATGCCGACGAGCTGGAGAGCGATGTAGGGCATGGTGGCGAGGATGCCGGTGAATGCGACCGCCAGGGACAGCCCCTTGGAGTCGTACCGGCCGCCCACGAAGTCGGCAGGGGTTACGAAGCCGTGCCGGTGCGAGACCGACCAAAGCCGCGGCAGGAAGATGAAGATGATCGGGTAGACGATGATGGTGTACGGCACGGCGAAGAACCCGATCGCGCTGCCGGCGTACAGCAGGGCGGGGACCGCCACGAATGTGTACGCGGTGTAGAGATCACCGCCGATCAGGAACCACGCGATGAAGGTGCCGAAGCCACGACCGCCCAGCCCCCATTCGTCCAGACTCTCCAGCGGGGCGACCCGGCGCCAGCGCGCCGCGACAAAGCCCAGGAAGGTTACGAGGAGGAAGAAGAACAAGAAGACGGCTAGGGACACGCCGTTGACGTCGCTCATGAGCCGCCTCGACTCCTGTCGTGGCTACTAGCCCGGCGCTCGGCGTCACTTGCGGTGACGAGCTTGTAGGCCAACAACGTCAGGAGCGCGGACACCGGTATCAGCGCGAACTGGTACCAGAAGAAGAACGGGATGTCGCCCAGCTTGGGATCAGTCTTGGTGTAGGTGCCCACCAGCAGGGGCAAGATGATCGGGATCAGCAATGCGACGCCGGCCCCCCACAGCATCGGCGACGTTCGTCTCGGGTTGCTGTTGTCAGACACGGTGCACCTCTCCACGACGCGGGTTGAGAATGCCAAGGGTCACCCTAGGGCTGTCTTGCCGCTCGCGCTACCGCACGGACGAGACGCCAGTAACGCCGCGACACGCCGACAAAACCGCCGAAAAGCCAGCGTTTCGGCGAGAAAGTCAGCGGCGGTCGTCGATCCGCTTGGCCTTGCCGAGGGAACGTTCGAGGGCGTGCGGGTCGACGACCTCGACTCCGATCGTCACTCCGACCAGGTCTTTGACCCTCGCCGACAGCTGCTCGGCCAGCGTGGCTCGCTGGTCCAGCCACGTCGGGTCGCTCACCTCGACTCGCACCAGCAGATCGTCCATCCGATCGGGCCGAGTCAGTACGCACACGTAGTGCGGAGCGAGACCGTCGACGCGCAGGATCTGCTCCTCGATCTGGGTCGGGAACACGTTGACCCCTCGCACGATCATCATGTCGTCGGTCCGCCCGGTGATCTTCTCCATCCGGCGGAACGCCGGCCGCGCAGTCCCCGGCAGCAAACGGGTGAGATCGCGGGTGCGGTAGCGGATGACCGGCATCGCCCGTTTCGTCAGCGATGTGAAGACCAGCTCTCCCTGCTCGCCGTCGGGAACGACCTCCCCCGACACCGGGTCGATCACCTCGGGCAGGAAGTGGTCCTCCCAGATGTGCAGCCCGTCCTTGGTCTCGACGCACTCCTGCGCGACACCGGGACCCATCACCTCCGACAGCCCGTAGATGTCCACCGCGTGCATGTCGCAGCGCTGCTCGATCTCGCGCCGCATCTGGTTGGTCCACGGTTCGGCACCGAAGATGCCGACCTGCAAGGAGGTGGACGCCGGGTCGACCCCCTGCCGTTCCATCTCGTCGACGATGGCCAGGAAGTACGACGGGGTCACCATGATGATGCTGGGCTCGAAGTCCCGGATGAGCTGCACCTGCCGCTCGGTCATGCCACCCGAGACCGGGACTACCGTGCACCCGAGCCGCTCCGCGCCATAGTGCGCCCCGAGCCCGCCGGTGAACAGCCCGTAGCCGTACGCGATGTGTGCGATGTCTCCCGCGCGCCCACCAGCAGCCCGGATCGAACGGGCCATCAGGTTGGCCCAGGTGTCCAGGTCCGCCTGTGTGTAACCCACCACGGTTGGCCGCCCGGTCGTACCGGACGACGCGTGTACGCGCACCACCTCCACGCGGGGTACGGCGAACATGCCGAACGGGTAGTTCTCGCGCAGATCGGCCTTGCCGGTCGTCGGAAAATGCGTGAGGTCGCTCAGCTCTCGACAGTCGTCGGGGTGCACGCCGGCCGAGTCGAAGGCCGCGCGGTAGTGCGGCACGCGGTCGTAGGCCAGACGCAACGTCGCCCGCAGGTCGGTGAGCTGACGATCCCGCAACTCCTCGATGCTGACCTGCTCGGCGACATCGAGGTCGCCGGGACTCGGGGACAGGTCCTTCATGAGTCGCCCTGCCCGGCAGCGGCCTCATCGAGGACTGCACCGTTGATCAGCCGGCTGCGGCCACGGAACTCGGCGACCACCTCCTCGCCCCGCCGTACCGTCACGTCACAGATGCCGTTGCGGCCGTTTCGCAGTCGCTCGACGGCTGTGGCGACCAGCTCGTCACCGAGCCGCACGGGCGCGATGAAGACGATGTCGCAGGCCTGCGCGACAGCGCGGTGGTTGTGCGAGTTGCAGGCGAAGGCAAATGCGGAGTCGGCGAGGGAGAACATGAAGCCGCCGTGGCAGATGCCATGGCCGTTGGTCATGTCGGCCCGCACCGTCATCGTCAGGGCCGCGCGACCGGCGCCGACGTCGACGATGCGCATTCCGAGGGCCTGGCTGGCCGAGTCCTCCGCCCACATCACTGCTGCCACGCGCCGGGCCAACGCGTCGAGATTGCCATCGTCAGCACGGGAACGTCGGGCGCCCGCGTCGGAGATGGCCATGGAGGCGATCCTACGAGTCATCCTCCGGCTGGATCTGTTCGGCCAGCTCCTGTTTCGACATGTTGCTTGCGCCGGTGATGCCCTCGTTCCTCGCGGCCGTGACAAGCTCTTCCTTGGTCGCTTCGCCCGGTCTGTCGCCGAAGTGAAGGGCTCGACTCTCGGTGAACGCACTGGCGAGCTGCTGACCGCGCTCGGCGGTGAGCTGACTCCGTAAGCCGGGGAGGACAGAAGACTCTTCTTCCTCGACGTGGTGCGTGACCGCGTCGACCAGCTCGTCCAGGGTCGTGTCGAACGCGTTGCTCAGCGGATCGATGCTTTGCAGACGGACCAGCAACCGCTCAGCCTGGGCGTGTTCCTCTTGGCTGTGGGCGACCTTCGACTCCTCGTGGGCCTCTACGCGAGCCACGGGATAGACCTCAGACTCCTCGGCGCGACTGTGCGCGATCAGCAGCGTCGACAGAGCGGGGAGGAGCAGCGCTCTCGACCCGGCATCCTTCTTCATCCGGTCGAACAGACGCTCAACCTCACGGTGGTCATCCATGATGAGGTCAACGACATCCTTGGTCATGGGGGGACTCCTGTTCGATGGGGGTCAACGATCGCCGACGTACCCACCCTGCGAAAGCACAAACCTGGCTGTCTGCCGTTCGGGGAACTGAGATGCCGCTCGCCGACTCCTGACCGAAACTGGACGTTTGTAGCAGGCGATTTTGGGCACTTCTTCCACACATGCATCCAGCGGAGGAGGGACAAGGTGACGACAGCCCGAGACCTGATGACCCCGGATACCAAGTGCGTCGGCGTGCATCAAACGTTGACGGCGGCCGCGAAGATGATGCGGGACCTGGATGTCGGAGCGTTGCCGATCTGCGGCGAGGACGACAAGCTGGCCGGTGTTCTGACCGACCGCGACATCGTTGTCGCTTGCGTAGCCGAGGACATTAACCCGGTCACTGTGCTCGCGGGGGATCTGGCCAGGGGCAAGCCCGTGACCATCGGCGCCGACGACTCCGCGGAGGAGACGCTCAGAACCATGGCCAGGCATCAAGTACGCCGCCTTCCGGTCATCGACGGCCATCGACTGGTCGGCATGGTCGCCCAGGCTGACGTCGCGCGGGAACTGCCCGAGGACGTCGTCGGCGCCGTCCCTGCGTGAGGTTTCCGAGTAGAAGCCAAGCGGTGTACGCCAGACGCAGCGCTGCCGCGCCGGCATATATCGGTGACATCTGGCCGGCGGGGGCGCATCCTGGTGATGTGCGGATACGCCGGGTATCCGCATCGTCGCGGTGGGGGCGGCTCTCATGAAC
>JBDUDR010000003.1:0-58736 GCA_040002845.1 Nocardioidaceae bacterium | reverse complement strand
GAGTATGGTGTAACGCCGATCGTTCACGATTGTGAGTAGATAGACCCCGCGCCGCCAGCGGCGAATCGTCTTGAGCGCCACACCATGGATCTCGGCGTTGTCGGCGTCGCGCAACCCGATGTCGGACAACCAGAGCGCCGAGTCGACGGTCGCCTGCGATCGGATGTGACCCATGGCAACAGCATCCAGGCAGCCACGGACATCGGTGGCCTACAAAATGCGACCCGGCTCCTCAAAACGGTGTCGGACCGGCGCTCGTACACCGCAGGTCGATCAACCCCGAAGCGGTGCCGGGTGTGGGATTCGAACCCACATGTCCTTTCGGACGATGGCTTTTGAGGCCATTGCGTATTCCGTTCCGCCAACCCGGCTGGCCGGGCTCATTATAGGGACGCCGATACGCTGACTCGATGATCAGCCGCCAGGACAGCAAACCGCTGCGGGTCGTGATCGCGGAGGACGAGTCGCTGATCCGCCTGGATCTGGCCGAGATGCTCGCCGAGGAGGGGTACGAGGTCGTCGGCCAGGCGGCAGACGGCGAGGCGGCTGTCTCGCTGGCTCGTGAGCTCCGCCCAGACCTCGTGGTGCTCGACGTCAAGATGCCCAAGCTCGACGGCATCTCGGCGGCCGAGCGGATCGCGGTGGAGCGGATCGCTCCCATCGTGATGTTGACGGCGTTCAGCCAGCGTGAGCTGGTCGAGCGAGCACGCGACGCCGGCGCGATGGCGTACCTCGTCAAGCCGTTCGGCAAAGGCGATCTGGTGCCGGCGATCGAGATGGCGGTGAGCCGCTTCGCCGAGCTGTCCGAGCTCGAGCGGGAGGTCGCCGACCTCAACGAGCGGCTGGCGACGCGGAAGGCGGTCGACCGCGCGAAGGGGATCTTGCAGCAGACGCTCGGTGTCAGCGAGCCCGACGCCTTCAGGTGGATTCAGAAAACCGCGATGGACCTGCGGCTCCCGATGCGCACGGTCGCCGAAGGCGTGGTGGAGCAGGGCCCGGGCCTGGCGAAGAGTAAGGAGTCATATGCGACTGACCCCTGACTCGCGGTGACTTGGTAACGGATTGGCAACGACGCCCACACTGGAAGCGCTCTGGTCGATGCATTTCGGCTGCGTGAGCGCTAGGTTGCCTCCAACCGAACTCTCTGCCGAGTCCGTGACCTACGGGTTCGGTGTTCCTCGTGTTTCTCCGGAGGGCCCATGTCCCGCACTTCACGCGGATCGCGCGTAGCCGCGATCCTGGCAGCAGCAGCCTTAGGGCTGTCCGCCTGTGGCGGCACCAGCAACGACAGCGGCAGCACCAGCTCGAGCGCCGGTACGCAGGCCGCCTGCGACCTCAAGATCGGATTTATGGGTGCGGAGACAGGCCCGGCGGCCGGTCTCGGCATCAACATCGAGAAAGGCGTCGAGCTGGCACTCGACCAGTACAACCAGGACAACCCCGACTGCCAGGTGCAGGAGGAGCAGTACGACACGCAGGGTGATCCAACTCAGGCTGGGCCGCTGGCCCGAGGGGCCGTCAGCGACGACAAGGTGATCGGGATCGTCGGCCCCGCGTTCTCCGGTGAGTCCGCCGCCGTCGACCCGACATTTGCTGAGGCCGGCCTCCCGACGATCACCGCATCGGCGACCGACCCGACACTGTCGGAGCAGGGCTGGGACACGTTCTTCCGCATCCTCGGGAACGACGCGACCCAAGGTCCGGCAGCCGCCGCTTACATCCAGGACAAGATCAAGTCCACCAAGGTGTTCGTGATGGATGACGCGACCCCGTACGGCAAGGGTTTGGCCGACCAGGTGCGCGACACGCTCGGCAATTCGGTAGTTGGAAACGACGAGGTGCAGACCGGTCAGACCGACTTCTCCGCGTCGGTGACGGCGGTGGGGGCGTCGGGTGCCGACACCCTGTTCTACGGCGGCTACTACCCGGAGGCTGGACCGCTGATCAAGCAGCTGCGGGCCGCCAACTGGAAGGGCACCTTCGTGACCGCTGACGGCGTAAAGGACCCGGGCTTCGTCGAGGCGGCAGGTAAGGCCGCGGCCGATGGCACGATCATCACCTGCCCCTGCATCCCGCCAGAGCAGGCGTCGGGGACGTTCTTCGACGACTACAAGGCGAAGTTCCACGTCGACCCCGGGACATACGGGGCGGAAGCCTACGACGCGACGAACGTGTTCCTCGCCGGGATCAAGTCAGGCATCGACACTCGCCCAGCAATGCTCGACTTTGTGACGAACTACAACGCGAAGGGCGTCACGAAAGATATTGCGTGGACTGCGAACGGCGAGTCGAAGGACATCCACGTCTACGCCTACAAGGTGGAGAACGGCGAAATCGTGTTCCAGAGCCAGATCAAGTGACCCGGGACAGCTGACGGTCCATGGCTGCGTGGTCGCGGCTCGGGGATATGTCTCGAGTCCGCGGCCACACAACCCCCTTGTCCGCGTCGACGGGATAACGCATGGACTACCTGTACCTGTATGACAACTTCTGGGCGCTGACGGTCACTGGACTCTCGCTTGGTGCGATCTATGCGCTGATCGCGCTCGGTTACACACTTGTCTATGGTGTCCTGCAGCTGATCAACTTCGCCCACTCCGAAGTGTTCATGTACGGCACGTTTGCGGTCAGCTGGGTCCTGTTGTTCGTGGGAGCCCACGCGAACGGGTCATTGCCGCAGGTGATCGGTTGGTTCGCCATGGCTCTGGTGGCGGCGATGCTCATGTCCTGCGCGATCGCGCTGCTCCTCGAGCGCGTGGCATACCGGCCGTTGCGAAGACGCCACGCGCCCAGGCTGGTCGCGTTGATCTCCGCGATCGGGGCGTCCTTCGCGTTGGCGGAGGCGATGGGCCTTCGGGACCGGATCACGGGATGGGTTGGCCTGGATGACGTCCTGCACAGATACGTATTCAACGCCCGCGAAAACATCGGCACGCCGGACATCATCCACCCCGAAGCGGTGTTCAGGCTGTTCGACTATCGCGTCACCAACGTGGACATCCTGGTGATCACCTCCGCTTTCGTGATGATGGTGCTGCTCGACCAGTTCGTCCAGCGGTCCCGGCTCGGGCGCGGCATCCGGTCGGTGTCGCAGGACCCGGAGGCCGCGGCCCTGATGGGGGTGAACGCGGACCGCGTGATCCAGGTCACATTCGCTCTGGGTGGTCTGGCGGCTGGTGGCGCCGCCGCGTTGTACATGTTCAAGATCGGTGTCAGCCGCTACGACGTCGGCTTCATCTTGGGGGTGAAGGCGTTCACCGCAGCCGTCCTTGGCGGCATCGGCAACCTCCGCGGCGCGCTGCTGGGCGGCCTCCTGCTCGGAGTTGTCGAGAACTACGGATCCGCCCTCGTAGGGTCACAATGGAAGGATGTGGTGGCATTTGTGTTACTAGTGGTGATCTTGCTCCTCCGCCCGACCGGCCTGCTGGGTGAGTCGCTCTCGGGTGCCCGGGCATGAACATCCCCGAGGCCGTGCGCCCGAGCACAGTGCGCGCCAATTTGTCTGCCTCCCCAAAGTGGCTGAAGCTGATCTTCCTGGTAGCGGCGGCGGCCTTCATGTACGCGCTACCAATTCTCGAGCCGCCGATCATCAGCACACCGGACACAGAGTTTGCCGGCGTGCTGTTCACGGTGACGACCTACGTCCTGGTCGCCCTTGGGCTCAACATCGTCATCGGTTACGCCGGCCTGCTCGACCTGGGATACATCGGGTTCTATGCGGTCGGCGCCTATACAGTCGCCGTGCTCGGGTCGGAGCACGGTCACCTGAGCTGGTTGATCTGCCTGCCGATCGCAGCCGTGGTCGCGACGTTGTCGGGCCTCATCCTCGGCGCGCCGACGCTGCGCGTGCGAGGCGACTATCTGGCCATCGTCACACTCGGGTTCGGCGAGATCATCAGGCTCACCGCGATCAACTCCAGCTGGCTCGGTGCGGCGTTCGGCATCTCCGATGTTCCCAAGCCCCCGAGTGTCCACCTGTTCGAGGTGCCGCACCTGGTCTGGAACCGTGGGGTCGCCAGCGTTGACCTGTCCAACAAGTCGACCTTCTTGGAGTTCGGCGTCATCGACAGCGTGCCGTACTACTGGCTTGGCCTCACCATGGTGATCTTGGTCCTGATCGCCGACAGGCTGATCAAGGACTCCCGGGTCGGTCGCTCGTGGGAGGCGACCCGGGAAGATGAGAACGCCGCGGAAGTGATGGGCGTCCCGACGTTCAAGTTCAAGCTGCTGGCGTTTGCGATGGGTGCCTTCATCGGTGGGCTGTCGGGCGGGTTGTACGCCACGGTGAACAGCTTCGTCTCGCCGGCGTCGTTCCTACTGCTCTACTCCATCCTGTTCGTCGCCGCTGTTGTGGTGGGCGGCGCCGGCAATCGCTGGGGTGTGATCGTCGGCGCCATCGCTGTGGCGTACCTGCCGGAGCGATTCCGTGGTTTCACCGATTACCGGGTGATGGTGTTCGGTATCGCGCTGATTGCGCTTGCGATCTTCCGGCCGCAGGGTTTGTTGCCTCCTCGACGTACGGTGCGTGCACGGAAACTTCCTGGTGGCGCCATCGAAGGAGGCGGGCTCAATGCCTGACGGAGCCGACCGCATGCTCGAAGTCGACTCCGTGACCTTGAAGTTCGGTGGTCTCGTAGCTCTGGACGACGTCAGCCTCCACATCAATGAGGGCGAGATCCTCGGCCTCATCGGCCCCAACGGAGCCGGCAAGACCACCTGCTTCAACGTCACCACGGGTGTCTATAAGCCGACCAGCGGGCTGGTGCGCTTCCAAGGCACCGACATCTCCGGACAAAAGCGCTATCGAATCACCAAGCTGGGCATCGCCCGAACCTTCCAAAACATCCGGCTCTTCCGGGCCATGACGGCGCTGGAGAACGTGATGGTGGGTGCGGACGCCCATCACTCGACGGGGGTGGGCAGCGCGCTCTTCCGGCTACCCAAGCATCGCCAGGAGGAGCAGGAGGGACACGACCTGGCCTTGCACTGGCTGGACTTCATGGGGCTGTTGGATCGTTCCGACGAGGTGGCGGCCAACCTTTCATACGGCGATCAGCGGCGCCTCGAGATCGCCCGCGCCCTGGCCACCAAGCCCAAGCTGTTGTGCCTGGATGAGCCGGCCGCCGGTTTCAACCCTGCCGAGAAGCAGCGGCTGATGGATCTCATTCGGCGGATCCGTGACCTTGGCTACACCGTGTTGCTTATCGAGCACGACATGCGTCTCGTGATGGGAGTCACAGACCGCATAGTCGTACTGGAGTTCGGCCGCAAGATCGCGGAGGGACTGCCCGTCGAGATCCAGGACAACCCAGCGGTGATCGCCGCCTACCTAGGAGTTGACGAAGAAGATGCTTCTTGACGTCGACTCCCTGTGCGTCAACTACGGTCGCATCGAGGCGATCCGTGACATCAGCTTCTCGGTGGAGGAGGGTTCGATCGTCACCCTGATCGGCGCCAACGGGGCGGGTAAGACGACCACCTTGAAGACGATCTCCGGTTTGCGGCCAGTCCGCGACGGCAAGATAAGCCTGGACGGTCGGGATATCACCAAGATGCCCTCCCACCAGCGGGTTGCGCTCGGCATCAGCCAGGCGCCCGAGGGCCGCCGCTGTTTTCCCGGCATGACGGTGGCTGAGAACCTCGAGATGGGGGCGTACGCTCGCAAGGACCGTCGGTCAAAGGCGGTTGGAGAGGACCGCAAGCGCGTCTTCGAGCTGTTCCCGCGGCTGGAGGAGCGCCTGAGCCAGTCGGCAGGCACCTTATCCGGGGGCGAACAGCAGATGCTCGCGATCGGGCGCGCCCTGATGGCCAAGCCTCGGCTGCTGCTGCTGGACGAGCCCTCGATGGGTCTGGCTCCTCGGCTCATCCAGCAGATCTTCGCGGTGATCGCCGAGATCAACGAGCAAGGCACGACCGTCTTGCTGGTGGAGCAGAATGCCGCGCAGGCGCTCAAGCGTGCCGACCACGCCTATGTGCTGGAGACCGGCGAGGTGGTCCGCGAGGGTACTGGGAAGGAGCTCGCTGCCGATCCGGCGGTCAAGGCTGCCTATCTGGGCGGAACGGTCTGAGCTCGGTCTGAAGCGATCCTCAGCGAATCGCGATGACGAGTTCGGTGAGCAGCGGGGCGACCAAAAGGGCGGGCAGCAAGTCGCCCACCGGCACCGCCTTGATCTGAAGCAGCCGCAGTCCGACTCCTGCCAGCAACAACCCGCCGGTGGCTGTCAAGGCAGCCACCGGCGGGTCCGGCAGGAGCTGTCCCAGCAGCGCTCCCACGCCGGTGAGTCCACCCTGTACGACCAGCACGGAGATGGCCGCCGCGGCAACCCCCCAGCCGAACGACGCGGCGAAAGCTATGGAAGCGAATCCGTCCAACGCCGACTTGAGCATCAGCTGGTCCGAGCCGTTGCCGAGCCCATCGTTGAGTGAACCGAGAATCGTGAGCGGCCCCACGCAGAACACCAGCGAGCTCGATACGAACCCCTCGACGAACCTGCGGCGCTGCTCCGTCTGTTCGCTGCTGGCCAGTCTGAGCTGTAGCCAGTCCCCGATGCCCTCGAGTCCAGCCTCGATCCGCAGCCAGGATCCGATGAGGCCGCCGACGAGCATCGAGCCCAACACGATGAGGACGGGTGCGCTTTCGCCGACGGCGCTGATCAGCGTGGGGCTGGTGACCGAGGCAGCCGCCAGGGCAGCGATCATGAGCGTGACCAGGCCTAGCGCATCCGTGACGGTGTCCCGCGTACGCTGCGGAAGCCGGTGTCCCAAGACGATACCGATTCCGGATCCCAACAGCACTGTGACGACGTTGACTGCCGTACCGAACCCCCGAAACGGGTCCACACGGCACCGCCCTTCCGTAGAGTGTGGGTCTGCCCGTAGGCTCAGACTCTGCGAGGTCGCGTGTCAGCCTAGAGGGTACGTTTCCACCGGCCCCGGCGTAGCCAGCGCATTGCTCGGGGATGAGCGATGAAGATGAGGTGTGCCCGTGACTCGCGGCCAGATCGTGGTGCGTGACGCAATCCCAGAAGACGCCGCTGCTCTCTTGAGCCTGTGGAATGAGGCACCCGCCGGCGACCACACCGACCGCCCGGATCGCCACACACTGTCGCCCGACCCGGATGTCGGGGCGGCGGTCGCCCGGGTCGCTGCCGACCCCACCGAGCGACTGCTGGTGGCGGTCCTTGACGATGAGGTCTGCGGTGCCGTACACCTGCGCAGGGCGCCGATCACGCCGATCCATGACGAAGATGCGATCCACGTGGATCATCTCCACGTACGCGCATCGCTTCGCCGCAAAGGGGTCGGGCGTGCGCTCGTCGAGGCGGCCGCAACCTGGGCCGAGGAGAAGGACTCCCATCATCTGCTCGCGATCGTGGCCGCGACGTCGCGCGACGGCAACCGGTTCATGGCCCGGCTCGGCTTCGCGCAGGTGGGTGTCGTACGCGCCGCCACCGTAACCACAGTCCGGCTCAAGCTCGCCGGTGACCAGATCGTGCGCGGAGCCGACCGGGTGTTGGCTGCCAGGCGCTCCCTGCGCCGCCGGCGGATGGCTCTGACCCGCCGAGCCACCCGTTAGGCCGTCGGCCGGACGTTTGAGGAACTGTCCCTCAGCGCGACTAGAGTCGGTGCGTGCCCGACATGGAGATGCCTGCCCCGGACGCTCCCGCCGATGATGTTGGTGGGTCGCGGCTGCTGTTGATCGACGGTCACTCGGTCGCCTATCGCGCGTTCTTCGCCCTGCCTGTCGAGAACTTCTCGACGACGACGGGACAGCCCACCAACGCGGTCTATGGCTTCACCTCGATGCTCATCAACGTGCTGCGCGACGAGGGTCCGACGCATCTCGCGGTTGCGTTCGACGTGTCCCGGGAGACGTTCCGCTCGGCTGAATACGCCGCCTACAAGGCCAACCGCTCCGCGTCGCCCTCGGAGTTCAAGGGCCAGGTCTCACTGGTCAAGGAGGTCCTGGACGCGCTGCGCATCACCACCGTGGAGAAGGAGGGCTTCGAGGCCGACGACGTGATCGCCACGCTGGCGACTCAGGCCGAGTCAGCCGGCTTCGATGTGCTGATCTGCAGCGGCGACCGGGACGCGTTCCAACTGGTCTCAGACCGGGTCACCGTCCTCTATCCGCGCCGGGGTGTCTCAGATCTGACGCGCATGACACCCGACGCCGTGCGGGAGAAATACGGGGTCGATCCCGAACGCTACCCAGACCTGGCGGCGATGGTGGGGGAGAGCAGCGACAACTTGCCGGGCGTCCCCGGCGTCGGTCCGAAGACTGCTGCCAAGTGGATCGACCAGTTCGGCGACCTCGACTCGATCGTGGAGCGGGTCGACGAGATCGCCGGTAAGGCGGGTCAGGCCCTGCGCGATCACCTCGGGGACGTCGTCCGAAACCGCCGCATCAACGAGCTCGTGCGCGATCTCGAGCTCCCTGTCGAGCCCGCAGACCTCGCCGTGCAGTCATGGGACCGCGATGCTGTGCACACCATCTTCGACGGGCTGGAGTTCCGCGTCCTGCGAGACCGGCTGTTCGAGACGCTCACCACCGAGGTGCCCGAAGCAGAGGCCGGTTTCGACATCACCGGTGAGAGACTGGCGCCCGGGAAGGTCGGCCCATGGCTGGCCAGTCGCACCTCTGTCGGCGAGCGCACCGGGTTGCACCTGCACGGCACTTGGGGCGGCGGCAGCGGGGACGTCGTCTCGATGTCGCTGGCGACCGCAGACGGATCGGCGGCATGGATCGACCCCACCGACATGGACAGCGCCGATGACGAGGCGTTGGCGACCTGGTTGGCCGACCCGCAACAGCCTAAAGCCATGCATGACGCCAAGGGCCCGATGCTGGCTATGGCTGCTCGCGGATGGACGCTGGCGGGACTCACCAGCGACACGGCCCTGTCCGCTTACCTGGCGCGTCCCGACCAGCGTTCCTACGACCTTGCCGATCTCACCCTGCGCTATCTCAAGCGCGAGCTGCGCGGCGACGAGCCGGACAGCGGACAGCTCTCGTTCGACGGCGCCGAGGAGGAGGCGACTGCAGAGGCCGCCATGATCAAGGCCCGAGCGGTGGTCGAGCTGGCCGACGCACTCGACAAGGAGCTCGAAGAGCGCGGGGGAGCCGAGCTGCTCGGCGCCGTGGAGCTGCCGCTGGTGCATGTGCTGGCAGAGCTCGAACAGGCGGGCATCGCGGTCGACGTTCCTCACCTGGAGGCCTTGGAGTCACATTTCGCCGCCAAGGTGCGCGATGCGGCAGCCGAGGCGTACGCCGTCATCGGGAAGGAGATCAACCTCGGCTCACCCAAGCAGCTGCAGGTGGTCCTCTTCGAAGAGCTGGCGATGCCCAAGACCAAACGCACCAAGACGGGCTACACCACAGACGCGGAGGCGCTGCAACAGCTGCTGGTCAAGACCGATCATCCCTTCCTGGCTCACCTGCTTGCACACCGCGACGCGTCGCGGCTGCGGCAGACCGTGGAAGGTCTGCTCAAGTCGGTGGGTGATGACGGGCGCATCCACACGACGTTCAACCAGACGATCGCCGCCACCGGTCGCCTTTCGTCGACCGAACCCAACCTGCAAAACATCCCGATCCGCACCGAGGAGGGGCGTCGCATCCGGGAGGCGTTCATCGTCGGACAGGGTTACGACTGCCTGATGACCGCCGACTACAGCCAGATCGAGATGCGCATCATGGCGGACCTGTCGGGCGACCAGTTGGTGATCGACGCGTTCCGCTCTGGCGCCGACTTCCACGCAGTGACGGCGGCGGCTGTCTTCGACATGCCCGCCGAGGAGGTCGGCCACCAGCAGCGCGCGAAGGTCAAGGCGATGAACTACGGACTGGCCTACGGCCTCTCCTCATACGGCCTCTCGCAACAGTTGCGGATCTCCACGTCCGAGGCGAGCGCGCTGATGGACGACTACTTCTCCCGTTTCGGTGGCGTTCGCGACTACCTGAGAGGAGTGGTGGACGAGGCCCGCCGAAGTGGGTACACCGAGACGATCTTGGGCCGCCGCCGATACCTGCCTGATCTGACTTCCGACAACCGGCAACGCAGGGAGATGGCGGAGCGGATGGCCCTCAACGCGCCGATCCAAGGCTCGGCGGCAGACATCATCAAGGTCGCGATGCTCAAGGTGCAGTCAGCCATCGCCGAAGCCGGCCTGGCCTCCAGGATGTTGCTGCAGGTGCACGACGAGCTCGTCCTCGAGGTCGCCAGAGGTGAGCGCGACACCGTGGAGGCGCTCGTTCGGTCGCAGATGGCTGCGGCCGCCGAGCTGGCGGTTCCGTTGGATGTCTCTGTCGGGTTCGGACGCAGCTGGCACGAGGCCGCGCACTAGCGGTGGGTCAGCCTGACCAGGTCAGGGGTCAGCCCGGAAATCTCGCGGCGGCCCGGCCTGCGTCGCTGACCCTGCGACGTCGCTGACTGGCTCCGGCTCCGCCTCGACTCCTGCCGCAGCCAGCGCAAGAGCCGCATCATCTGCCTGTTGCTGGCGGGCCTGCACGCCCGACATCTGCCGGAGCGGTAGCTCCGGCAAGAGCGACACGACCACGACGGCGATGAGGATGATGCCGGCGGCGAAGAGGAAGATGAGGTCGATGGAGTTCGAGAAACCGACCTTGAATGGGTGCGTTAATGCGGGGTCCAGCCCCTTGAGGAATGACGTGTCACTCAAGCTCCCCGACGACCCGCTCTGCAGCGTCGCGATCTGGTCCGGATGCACCTGTGCGGCCTGTTGGAACGCCGGGTCGCCGGTCGCGGCAGACCGGTAGGCGTCGCCGATATTTGCCACGGCTGTGCTGAAGAGGATCGACAGGAAGGCAGCCGCCCCGGCCGTTCCGCCCATCTGCCGGAAGAAGGTCACCGAGGACGTGGCCACGCCCATCTCGCTTGGATCGACAGCATTTTGTGCCGCCAGGATGATCGGCTGCATGTTGAACCCCAGGCCGATCCCGAAGAAGGCCATCACGATCATCGTGCGCCACAGCGGAGTATCGGCTCCCACGAAGGAGAACAACACCAAGCCGGCGGCCATCATCGCGGAGCCGACAACCGGAAACATCTTGTACCTGCTGGTCCGTGAGATCACCACGCCTGACCCCATCGCACCACTCAGGATGCCGAGCACGAGCGGCAACGTCTGGAGACCAGCGACAGTGGGAGACGAGCCCTTGACCACTTGCAGGTAGAGCGGAAGCAAGACGATCGAGCCGAACATCCCGGACCCGGTGATGAAGCTGCTCGAACTGGTGATCGCGAAAGAGCGGTTGCGGAACAGTCGCAGCGGGAGCAACGCGTCGTCTCGGTACCAGCGCTCGGCCAGGATGAACAACGCGAGCCCGACGATGCCGAGGGCATAGCAGACCATGGCACGGCCGGAGGCCCAGCCCCAGGTGCGGCCCTGCTCCGCGATGATCAACAAGGGAACGAGGCACAGCACAAGGGCGAGTGCGCCGGGCCAGTCGATGCGATGCTCGCGGCGGGTGTGCGGGATGTGCAGCACGCGACTGACCACTATCAGGGCCGCCGCTCCGACCGGCACGTTGATGTAGAAGATCCACCGCCATCCGGCGACCCCGAAGATGCTGTCAGCACCGGCGAAGAAGCCGCCGATGAGTGGGCCTGCCACACTCGACGTCCCAAACACCGCCAAGAACATGCTCTGGTAGCGAGCTCGCTCGCGCGGAGGGACGATGTCACCGATGATGGCCAGCGCCAGTGACATGAGCCCGCCGGCGCCGATCCCCTGCAGGGCACGGAACGCAGCAAGCTCGTACATCGACTGCGCCATTCCACACAGCATCGAACCGATCACGAAGATCGAGATCGCGCCGAGATAGAACGGGCGCCGCCCATACAGATCCGACAACTTGCCGTAGAGCGGCGTCGAGATGGTCGCCGTGATGAGGAACGCAGTGGTCGCCCACGCCTGGAGGTCGAAACCCTTCAGATCGTCGGAGATGGTTCTCATGGCCGTGCTCACGACGGTCTGGTCCAAGGCGGCCAGGAACATGCCGAGCATCAGGCCGCTGAGGATGGTCAGGATCTGGCGATGAGTGAAGCCGTCGCGGGCGTTCTGCTGAGCCGAGATGGCTCCGGCCGCTGAGGTGTTGGTCATGCGGTTTCTCCGGAGAGTGGCGAGCTGGAAAATGGCGTGGTGCCAGGCTGATACTGCGCTTCGAGTCCGTGTATGAACCTTCGCAACAGGGAACTGAAGATCTGCACGTCGCGAGCCGGCCAGTCGTGGATGATGTGGGCGAACAGCTCGCGTCGGCGCTTGGCCACCGCCGCCGCCACGGACTCGCCTCGGGCTGTGAGGGCGAGCACGGACGCTCGGCCGTCTGCCGGGTCGGAGGTGCGCGTAAGCAGACCGTCGTTGACCAGCCAGGCGGTCTGCCTCGACACAGTCGATGCGTCGACGCACATCGTGACAGCCAGGTCAGCGACACGTAGCGGGCCGTGCTTGGAGATGATGAGCAAGATCAGGTGGGCCGACCGAGCCGAGTCTGTGTCTGTGTTCTTGAGCCGGTGGATGGCGCGTTGCAGGCTGATGACCTGGTCGATCAGGTAGTCGGCATCATTGCCCACATCCGTTGCGTCGATGGATGCCGTGTCGCTCATGGGGTACGTCCTTGATAGGGGAAACTAGATGTAGGGTACACGCATATGGTTGCCCGCCGCAAAGGGGCCGTGAAGGCCCCGGCCAAAGGCGCGGCCGGCCTCGGGCATGACATGATGCGCGATGACCTGCTGGGCCGGGCGGGTGGATGAGGCAACGGGAGGGACCTTATGACCGAGGACTCGGACGTCGGGCGAGGCCCTCAGTCGGACCTACGATCGGACTCGACAACGCGACTGGTCCGAGTTCCGACGCTGGGTTCCAAGCTGTCGGTTCTGGCGGCGCTGCTGCTTGTCGTACTGGCCGTCTACTTCTTGCTCTCTCCGGCGCAGGTGCGGGCCAGGGGTGGGCGCACGTTCGACTGTGGAACGGCCGTCTCCGGACCGGCCACCTCATTCGCGGAGGGAATCTGCGGGAGTGCCAACGAGGCGCGCCGAGCCAAGGCGTATGCGGGTGGCGCTGCTGCACTGCTCGTCGGGGTGGGCGGGGTGGTCTGCTTCGGCTTCCAGTCCCGTCGCGAAACGGCCAGATTGCCGGCCAGCGAGCGGGACACCGACTAGGCCAGAGCGCCGGCAGAGCCAACACGCCACCGCCCGTTTCAGCCGCCCCTGCCGGCCAGCTTGAGCAGCCGAGGCATCAGCCACCGCCAGGTCTTCGCGGCTCCGGGGTCGGAGAAGTGCACGCCGTCATAGCGCATCTGCACACCGTCAATGGTGTCATGATAGGTCCCGCCCGGGCAGATGAAGCCGGTGAGGTCGATGCCACTGACGTCGCCAGGATGGGCGCCGACGAATCTGCCGATGATCTGGTTGACGGCCGCCACCCGCTCCGGGTCATTGCGGATCGGCGCCAGATCGTGCCCCACCGGGGCGGAGGCCTGCCCGTAACACGGCACGTTGGGGATCACCAGCGTCGAGTCGTCGTACGACAACCGCCTTCGGGCGCGCTCGAGCCGTGAGGTGAGGTACGCCGCGTAGCGCTGCGAGCCGACCGTCAGATCGGTTCCATCGATCTCGTGATCGAACACCTCCCACGCGCCGATGACGAGCACAACGATCTGAGGTCGCTGCGCGTGCACCGCCTCCGTCCAGGTCCTGATGATGTGGGTGCACTCGCTGTTCAGCAGACCCGGCTCACCCTGATAGACCACCTGCTGCCTGGCCAGACCACAACCCAGCTTGACGCTGCTGGCGACTGTCACGTCCGGATAGCTCGCCGGGTCGAAGCCGTCGACCAGGCTGAAGCCGACCGAGTCGCCCACAACCAGGATGTGTGTCGTCCCTGCCCCGGCGAGACTGGTGGTCGCGAACGGAGACTGCGGCAGCTCTGCCGTGGTGCCACCAACCGTCGCGGACACGAGGACCCCGACGGCGAGCGGGAGAGACAGTGATGCGATCAGGCGTCCCCGCAGCGGGGGCATCCGGGCGAGCGCCCCCTTCCGGATCGGGCGCTCGATAATCAGGTAGGACGCGGTGGCCGCCGCGAAGGTCGCGGCGATCCGGACCGCCAGCAGCGCGTTCCCGGCCAGGTCGGTACGCGCGGGTGACAACGCGATGTAGAGCGGCCAGTGCCACACGTAGAGCCCGTACGAGATCTTGCCGGTCCAGACAGCAGGCGGCAGGGACAGCAGCCTGGTGGCCGGCCCGCGCTCCGCGACATCCATGGCGGCGATCAACACGGCGCAGATCAGGGCGAGAGCGAAGAAGCCGCCTCGGTACATCACGGCATCGGAGTCGTGGACGCGTGTGAAGGCCGCCAGTATCGCCACCAGGGCACCGACGCCGGCGATTGCCGCAACTCGCCGAGCCCAGATGCCCGCCTCGGCCCGCCGGATCATCAAAACGGCCGCTGCAGCGCCGATCAGCAGCTCCTGGGCGCGTGTATCAGTGCCGTAATAGACCCGTGACGGGTCCGCGCCGGGATCAAAGAGGAACGCGGTCACCAGCGCGGAGGTCACGGCACCCACACCGAGCCAGGTGGCGGTGCTGGCGCGACGCCCGCGCGTCACGGCCAGCAGGCCGGCCAAGAGCAGCGGGAAGAGCAGGTAGAACTGCTCCTCGATGCCCAGCGACCACATGTGCCGAAACGGTGAGGGGTCGCCGAACTGGTCGAAGTAGGACTGATGTGCGAACACGAATCGCCAGTTGGCGACGTAGAGCAACGTGCTCACACCGTCCCAGCGGATCTCGCCGTACTTGTCCGGGGCCGCCTCAAACCGAGCCCACACCGCGACTGCCAGCACGACGACCACCAGCGCGGGCAGGAGCCGTCGGGCGCGGCGCAGATAGAAGCCGACAAGATCAATGTGCTGCCAGGTCTGCCACTCCGCGAGCAGGATGGACGTGATCAGGTAGCCCGAGAGGACAAAGAACACATCGACCCCGAGGAATCCGCCGGGTAGCCAGGACACGAGACCGTGATAGAGCATCACGCCCAGCACGGCGATGGCACGCAGCCCGTCGAGCGCCGGGCGATAGCGGTACGGCTGGTTCGCCATCGTCAAACCGTGGCCGGGCGTCGGGCAGGTGCTCGTGGGTCGTACCCGAGTCGCACCGCCAGCGCCTCCGCGTCCCGCCTGGCGGGGGAGTCGGGCAGGACATCCCAGCCGACCGGCGTGACGCGGCGGGAGTTCAGGTCGCGGGGGACTACTCCCGTCACCAGGCTCACATGAGCAGCGGTCACCGCCACTCCGATCTCGGCCAACATCTCGGCGATGGCCTCGTCGTCGAGAGTCTCCGTGTAGTGCCTGCGGTAACCGTCGCGACCGGCGTGGCTCAAGATCATCTGGTTCCAGTCGCACCAGTAGCGCAACGCCCGCTCGCCGGTGGTGCTCTCTTCCCAGACCTGAGGTGCATGCTCACGCAGGTACCGGCGGTAGGCCAGATGCGGGCGCGGCCCCTTGTCGGACTGCTCGATATGGCCGAGCCGCGTCAGCTGCTGCCGGACCTGCCACTTGGCCCGCGTGTAGATGTCGTCGCCGGCGAGGAATGCGCGGCCCCGGTCGGCGAAGAATCGCACGCCAAGCAGCGACCTGACCACTTTCAGCGGGTGCCGCACACGGTGCAGGATCAGTGTGTCGTCGGGCAACTGGGCCAAGAACGGAGCGGCGAGCCACGACGAGTCGCCGTGCTGGCCGCCGAAGCCATCGAATCGGCGGGTACGGGGACCGAACACCAACTCATGTCCACAGCTCAGACCGAGCCGGGAGAACACAGCGGCCATGTAGGCGGTGCCAGATCGGGCGCACCCGGTCACCACGAACGGCCTCGGGCCGGCTGCTGCCATGAGTTTGAGACCCGCTTTCGTCCCGGTGATAACGCCGCGTCACGCTACCCTGAACCACCGTCGCGCCGCACCACGAGGAGAGTTGTTGGTGACCCTGGGTCGCACCGTGCGGAAGCTGACTGCACGGAGCGGTCCCGAGCGGCTCGCAGGCATGATGATGATCGGGTTCTTGTCCGTGATCATCATCGGAGCCCACTGGGGTGAGCAGTTCGTCGATACCCGGCCGGACCTCTACCTCGATCCCGGAGGCCTGGTCCGCGAGTCTCTGCATGCATGGACCGCCACCTCCACCCTGGGCACACCCAACTACGACACGGGCTACCTGCCGGCCGCCGCAGTGATCTGGGTTGTCCAGACCCTCGGTTCGCCCGTCTGGCTGTCGATGCGCCTGTGGCGGGTTGCCCTCTACGTGGTCGCCGGACTCGGCGCCCGGGCCTTCTTGACCGACCTCACCGCGGGGCGTTCCGGGGGAGCCGCGCGGATCGCCGCGGCGGTCGCCTACGTCGTCAACCCATACGTTGTCGTCGGCGCCGCGACCACCCCGATCATGTTGCCGTACGCCCTGTTTCCCTGGCTGCTGGTTGCGTTCCGACGCAGCCTGGTCGGCAGCCGGTGGCGTGGCGCCGCCTGGTTCGGCTCTGCTTTCTTCGCCATGGGTGGGATGAACGCCGGCGTGGTCCCCTTGTTGCTGCTGATCGCGCTACCGGTGGTGCTCGCGGACGTCGCGTTTCGTGAGCGCATTGGTTGGCACCGAGCGCTAACCGGCACCGCCGCCTGTCTCGGGGCGGCGTTGCTCACCTCGGCCTACTGGGTGGCCTCGAGCCTATCGGCGTTCCAGACGGCCGCCGGAGTCGCCGCGGCAACCGAGAATCCGGCTGACATCGCCGCGGTCTCATCCTTTGCCGAGGTGCTGCGTGGGTTGGGTGGATGGCTGCTGTACGGCGCCGACCTGAGTGGGCCGTTTCGCCCCGGCTTCGTGAGCTATGTCGATTCCCCCCTGGTTGTCGTCGCCTCGTTCGGGCTGCCGATCGCGGCCTGCGTGGCAGCGGTGCTCTCGAGCAGTACGCGCAGGCTGCCGGCGGTCGGGCTCGTCGTCATGGGGTCGGTGACGATGGTCGGGCTCTATCCACCGGGCTCCCCGACTTTGGTCGGCCGACTGTTGCGGGCTGCCTTTGACCAGGTGCCCGGGCTGATCGCCTTCCGTACCACCAACAAGGCTGGTGCGATTCTGATGCTGGGTCTGGCCGTCCTGCTCGCGCTCGGAGTCGACGCGCTCACACCGAGACTGACCGGACGCGGTCGCTGGATGACGACAGCCGCCGTTGCGACTCTGCTGGCCGTCTCGGTCGCGCCCGTGTGGTCAGGGGCGCTGTTTCCCGGCGCGCTTCCGGTGCCTTCGTACTGGCGGCTGGCCGCCGGCGACCTCGATGGCCGCGAGGCCCAGGGGCGAGTCTGGCTGGTGCCTGGCGAGACCAACTCCCACTACAGGTGGATAGTGCGCGGCGTCGATGACATGGGTCCGGCGATGCTCGACAGGCCGTCGTTCTACCGTCGAACGTATCCCGACGTCCCCGCGTTGGCGGCCAACCTGCTGGCTGCCGCCGACCAGCCGTTGCAGGCGGGGACGATGCCGGTTGGGGCGCTGTCATCACTCTCTCGTTACCTGGGTGCCACCGATGTGCTGGCGCGCAACGACATGCTGTGGGAGTTCGTCGGCGGCGGAAGACCAGCGGTCGTCGATGACGAGCTGGAGCACGATCCCGGGTTGCGTCCTGATGCGTTGTACGGACTCCCCGGAAGGAATGTCTACGACCCCGCCGGGCAACGTGGACATACTGCGGAGACCGGAGCGGGAGAAGCGACCCTCCCCCCGCTCATCCGGTATCGGGTGAAGGATCCGAGCGGTCTCGTGCAGACCTTTCCATCCGCCGGCACCATCATCGTCGTCGGTGACAACGCGGGTGCAGTGCCCATGATGGGCCGGACGCTCACCGGAAGCCGGGCGTACCTGCTGGCCGCTGAGCTGACCCCTGACGAGTTCCTGGACCAGCTCGACCACGGTGCTCGGGTCGTCTTGACCGACACGAATCGTCGGGTCGCCAGCAACGACGCCCGGCTCGATGCGAGTGGGCCGCTACTCGGTGCCGGCCAGTCGCAGACCGGTGTGCGTGCGTTGTTCGGGCCAGCAGACCAGACCTTGGCGAGCTACCGGGGCGTCGCGTCGGTTACCTCCAGCTCGTCTGGTTCGGTGTTCGGTCCGGTTGCCTATGGTCGCGCCGCCCTAGCATTCGACGACGACCTGCGTACGGCTTGGCAGGTCGGCGACTTCAACACTGCGATCGGCAACTGGGTCCAGGTGAACCTCAACAGGTCACGGGCCATCCGGCGGGTGCGGATCACCGCACTCGACAGTCACCCGGTGCACGCCGAAGTCGTCGATGTCTCCGTCGGTCCGAGCGTGGAGCACGTGACACTTCAGGACGGACAAGGGGTCGCCGCGTTCCCCGCCGGCACCGTCGGCGACGCGGTTCGCGTGACCATCACGGGAACCGAGGGGCGGGGCTTCAACCAGGTGGGCCTGTCCGAGGTGTCGATCCCTGGCGTTCGGGCCGTCGAGTACGACTCGCTACCCGCCACCCTGGACGGCCTGGTCGCCGGTCCGCGGGGGGACGAGATCGCCGCCGTTTTGCGGGACAACCCGCTCGACGTGAAGTTCACCAGGGCTCCCGGCTCCGAGGGCGACGCGCCGATGCGACGCATGTTCACCCTCCCGGACGAGCGTCGTTACAGACTCACCGCCACCCTGGCCGTGACGGGCGCGGGCCACCGAGTGCAAGCCCGTCGGTGTGTCCCGATCGGCATGCTCGACGGCTCGCCCGTGCTGGTGCGGCGCAGCGCGCCTGCTGGCTTCGGGCAGGTCCGCGTGCACGCGTGTCATGGGGGACGATTCCTGGTGGCGGGGGAACACCGGTTCGCGGCCATCGGCGGTTGGGCCATCGACTCGTTGTCGATGCGGGACGTGTCAGCTGAGGTCCGGAGGCCACCGGTTCGTTCACTCTCGAGCCCGGCGCCGCGTCCTCAGTCCGCCGGGTCGACCAGTGTCGTCGTCGATGCCCCGTCGAGCACGGAGGCGTACGACCTGGTGCTGGCCTACTCCTTCGACTCCCGCTGGCACGCCAGCCTGGACGGCACGGACCTCGGACCGGCACGACCAGTCAACGGCTTCGCCATGGGATGGCCGATCCCCGCCGGTCAGGGCGGCCGGGTGGTGATCTCCTACGGACCGCAACGCGTCTACGAGGTCGGGCTGGTGGTGTCTGCCCTCGCGGTCCTCGCGATGATTGTCGCGGTGACTGCGCCAGGCTTGACCCACGCCCGTCGACGGTGGAGGCGCCGATGACTCCCTGGCGAAGAGTGGGTTGGTGGGCGTTCGGAGCGGCTGGCGGCTTCGCGTTGGGTGGCTGGGCGGCGCTGGCGACCGTCATCGCGATCGCGGTGGGGCACGAGGTCCTCGCGGTTCGACCGCGACAGGTTCTCGCCGCCGCCGCTGCTGCGATGGCGCTGGTCCCGGCGGTCTGGCTGCTGTCGAACCAGCCGCGCCTCGGTCAGGTCAGCTTCGACCTGGTGGCCAAGTCGTGGTGGCCAAACGCCACCGCAGTCGTTGCCCTGACGGCGCTGACCGTGGGCGTTGTCCTCGACGTGTTAGCCTCGCGTCGCTCATGAACGGTTCGCTGGATCAGCCGCCCGGCCAGGATGGGCCCGAGCCTCGCAGTGTCCTGTGGTTCATGCAGACCGGCCAGCGCCCCTGGCGTGAGCTGCACTGGCTCTCGCTGATGCCGCATACCAGGGTCACCGCCCTCGGCAGCCCACCTCCCCCAGAACGCGTCGAGCACGCACCGTCTCGCTACCGTCAACCGACTAAGCGCTTCATCGAGGCTGGCGCGATGGCCTGGCTGCGTGACCTGGATGACGCTCCCGTCGACTCCGACTGGATCGCGTCGCTGGAGCCGTTCTCGCTGGTCACGGGTCAGGCGGCCAGGTTCGCCCGCACCCACCGGGGACGGCTCGCCGTGCTCATGTGGCACAACTTCGCCGGGAGCCCGCTCTACCGACTGCCCGGCTATCGCCACGCCTGGACGCTCAGCCGTCATCAGGCCGACTTCTTCCTGTGCCTCATCGAGGCCAGCCGGACGCACATCCTCGACATGGGCATCGAGCCCGAGCGGGTCGACATGGTCTATCCGGGCGTCGACACTGTCACGTTTCACCCACCGGAGAGTCCAGTGCACGAGCCGGTCATCGGGTTCATCTCTCCGCTGCGGGCCTCCAAGGGTCTCGACACGGTGCTCGCCGCGTACGCCCTGGTGCGTCGAACCGTGCCTGAGGCCAGGCTGGTGATCGCCGGGAGCGGGGAGGACGAACCCATCGCCAGAGCGGCTGAGGAGGCCGAGCCGGGCCATGTTCGGTTCCTCGGTACTCTGCCGCAGCGCGAGGTCGCCGACCTGATGCGCCACTGCGCGGTGTTCGTCACCGCACCCCGGCCCACGCGGACCTGGAATGAACAGTTCGGTCTCGTGTACGTCGAGGCGATGGCCAGCGGACTGCCCGTTGTCACGACGGCGAGTGGCACCAACCATGAGGCCGTGCCCGACCCCAACCGCAGAGTCGCCAATGACCCCGAAGCGGTTGCCGAGGCGCTCAGCGGGTTTCTCTGCGATGACGGGCTGCGCTCCAAGGTGTCGGAGCTCAACAGAAGCTATGCGGTTGACAACCACGACGTGGTAACCCAGGCGCGGCGGATGGGTCAGGCGTTTACTCGCGCGGAGAGCAGGCTAGGGATGCGATGAGGTGCGCGCCGCCAGCAGGCACAGCAAGAGCGCGTTGACGCTCAGGGTCGCGGTGGCGATCTCGACCACCGAACCATGCAACCAACCCCCGATCAAGACCACCTGGAGCAGGGCGACCACCCAAGGGAGCGTGGCGGCCGGGTCGTCGCGACGGGCAACCCGTCCCGTGACAAACAGCTGACACAGGGCCAGCAGAAACCCGGAGAGAGCGAAGATCCAGACCACCCCGCCGATGTCGGAGTACGCCGAGCCCAGCACCTTCGGCAGCAGCCATGGGCCCGCGGCGGCGGCCAGGACTGTGCCGCAGGCTCCGATCCCGGCCACCGCCAGAGCCGCGCGAAGCAGCAGTCGGTAGCCGTGAACCGGATGGGTAAGCCGGGCGAAGACCGAGACCGCGACGAACTGCGGGCCCCAATAGGCAGCGCGCGACACCAGAGCGCCTGCCGCATACATTCCTGCAGCACCCGATGCCAAGGTCGCTCGGGCCAGGATCACGTCGACGTTCGCCAGCACCAGCAGCCCGCCCATCGCCGCCGATATGGAGCCGAGCTGGCGCCACCAACCGGAGCCTGCCGACCGTCGGGACCTGCGTACGCGCGCCACGCCGAGCGCTACCGTGGCGCCGGCGACTCCGCCGACCGCGATGCCGGCCAGTACCCCCGAGGGCCTTCCCGACACAGCCAGCCCGGCGACGCCGAATCCCAGTCGGCTGACGCCGACCATCAAGAAGGTCCATCCCAGCGCGCGTAACCGGCCCTGGCCCTGCAACACACCTTCGCCCAACGCGATCAGCGCCAGCGGTGCGACAGTGGCCGCAGCGAACAACGGCTGCCACGGCAGCGCCAGGTTCAGCGCCGGCGTCAGGATGGCGGTAGAGATAGCGGCAACCGCGGTCGACGCGAGGCTGACGACCAGAGCGATCCCCAGCAGCGACCCGAGAAAGTCGTTGCCAGTCAGACCAGCAGGACCGGGGTCGCCGACGCGCGCTTGGTCTTGCCGGCGCGCCACCGAGCGTGCAGCCAGCGACTGCAGGGCGAGTGAGGGCACCGACACGATCAGCGAGACGGTGAGGATGGCGGCGAGCGCGCCGTAGGATGCCGGCCCGAGCTGCCGGGTAGCCACCAGGTTCAGGGCATATCCAGACAGCTGAGACGTCGCCATCCCGACGAAGACCGCGAGCTGACCGGACCGGGCGGGCAGCCGTACCGCGGAGTTCGACACGCTCACCTCGACCCTTGGTTGCTCACCAGCACCGATACCGTGCCGGCTATGCGGATGCTAGCCCGTGCTGAGGCGACCTCCGCCGACCGTTGGCTCGCTCACCTGCTCGGGGCGCTGGTGGCAGCGGCAGTCTGCATGCCGTTCCTGGGCCGCGGCTATGTCCTCGTCTATGACATGGTCTTCGTGCCCCGGCCGGTAGTCAGCGACCACGGCCTCGGTCTGGATGGGACAGTGCCCAAGGCGGTGCCCGCGGACTTCCTCATCGGAGTGTTCGCCCACGCGATCCCGTCCTGGGTCATCCAGCAGATCTGCCTGGTGGCGATCTTCTGGCTGGCCTTCGTGGGTGCCTGGCGGCTCAGCCCGGCGCGAACTATTCCAGGAGCCGCGGCGAGCGCGTCGGTCTTTGCGTGGAATGCCTATCTGCTGGAACGGCTTGGCCTCGGACAATGGTCTCTGCTGATCGGCTACGCGCTGCTGCCGTGGGCGCTGCGAGCCGGTTTGGCACTTCGCCAGGGAGCCACCCGCCGCACCTGGGCGACCGTGATCACCCTGCTGGGCATCGCGGCCGCAACCGCTCCCTCAGCCGGTGTCCTGGTGACCCTGACGGTCCTGGGGCCGGTGGCGGTGCCTGATCGTGCTCGCCCGGCTGCGTGGCTGTCGAGGCTGGCTTCGGTGCTCAGCGCGGCGTTGCTCATGAACATCACCTGGTGGCTGCCGGGTCTTCTCCTGCCCGCCGGGGTCGCCGACGATCCAGCCGGGGTGAGTGCGTTCGCGGCTCGGGCTGACACGCCGTTCGGAGGCCTGCTCAGCCTCGCGACGTTCGGCGGCATCTGGAACCAGCTGGTCACGGGTCCGTCCCGGGACTTCTGGCTCTCGGGCGCGACGACGCTGTGCTTGGTCCTGCTCGCCGGCGCGGGGGTCCGCCGCGTCAGTGCGGCATGGGGACACCGCGCCCTCGCCGGAGTGGCCGTCGTCACTGCCATCGGATTCGCCATCGGGACCGCGTCGCTGTTCGATCCAGGGCAGGACCTGCTCCGGTGGGCGGTGACTGAAATCCCAGGGGGCGGTCTGCTGCGCGATGCACAGAAGTGGACCGCGGGCTGGGCGCTGCTGGTCTCTGCGTGTCTGGGTCCTGGCCTCGAATGGTTGACCGAACGGCTGCCGGACCCCTCACGCCCCCTGGTGATCTCGATGGTCGCCCTCCTACCCGTCGCTGCCCTGCCGGACCTTGGTTGGGGGTTGGGCGGACGGCTGAACGGTGTGTGGTGGCCTTATGACTACACGGCGGCTGCCGATCGGGTGGACGCCGCGCCGGCGGGCGATGTGCTTGTCCTCCCCTGGCATCAGTACCGCGCCTGGGAGTGGGACGACGATCGCACCGTATTGCAGCCCTGGGACCGGATGATCGCGAGCGAGACGGTGGCGCGAGACGACCTCGAGCTCGCCGGCACCACCGTTGCAGGGCAGGATCCCCGAGCCGCGGCGGTAGGGCGCGTCATCGCCGGTGGTGGAGGGGACCTTACCGGCAGGCTACGTGCTCTGGGGATCAGGTATGTCCTGATCGACCGCACGTCAGCCGGCGCGGCGGACGCACCGGTTCGGGCGCTCCGAGGGTGGCCCGCGATCTACTCGGGCCCGAACGTCACGGTCCAAGACATCGGTCCCGCGCCCGACATCGACCGCGCGGAACCGCCCCGTGCTCCCGTGCTCATCGCCGACGCTGTGGCCGCCTTGGTCTGGCTGTTGTCGCTTGCCTGGAGCGCCTTTGCCCGGGTCCGGTTGGTGCTACGATCCCGCTAGTCGTCGGCTGGAGGAACACAGATGGGGACGATCGGGAGTGCGATCGCACTGCTGGTGGGGGCGATCTTGGCCACGATCGTCCTGCTGGTCACCGTCAATATCATCAACGGTTCGCCCGAACAGTCCAACGACCCGCTGATCGTCTACGGCGACAACAACTGAGTCGTCCGCTGCGCGGCTGGCCCGGCCTGAGCAGCTCTTCGACCTTGCCCGCAAAGTCCTGCTGCGCCTGCTCCCAGGTGAATCTGCCTGCATGGCGTCGAGCCGCGCGGCCGAGCCGCTGCCTCAGGGCGGGGGAAACCAGCAGACGGCCGAGTTCTGACGTGAACTCCGCTTCGTCGTCGACCAGGACACCCGTCCGCCCATCGATGATCGACTCGGTGAGCCCCCCGGCCGACCGGAACCCGATAGCCGGCGTCTGGTGCCCGGCGGCCTCGGCGACGACCAGGCCCCAGCCTTCCTTGACCGAAGGCACGGCCAGCACCCAGGCCGCAGCGAGCAGATCGTGCTTCGCGCCCTCGTCGACATGCCCAAGCAACATGACGCGGTCCTCGACGCCACAGACGCGGGCGCAGCGGGCAATCTCTTCGTGCCACCAGCCGGATCCGACGACCATCAGCCGGAGGGCGGGGAACTGGCGCCGGAGATCGGCGACGGCACGTACGGCGAGCTCGACCCGCTTGTGGGGAACCAGCCGACCAAGCACCAGCACAGTCGGGTCGGGCGCGCGGGGTCGCTGGAGGGGGATGGCTTCCGAGGCGGGTGAGCCGTTGCGCACGATGGCGGTTCGCTGCCGGTCCACGCCGAGCCCCGCGAGCTCCTCGCGGGTCGCCTCGGAGACGGTTACGTACTGCCCGCGCCGGTTGACGCGGGGGGCGACCCGGGACTCCAGCCACCACCCGAAGCGCGCCGCTCGCGCACCCAGGACGATGCCCCACTGTTCCTTGTGCACATGGTGTACGACCACCAGCACGGGGCAGCGTGCGTAGCGAGCCGACATGAACGGGACGCCGTTCTGGATCTCGATGATGAGATCCTGACGCCCCAGCACGCCCGACAGATACATCAGAGGCGCCCAGAAGTAGATCGACAGGTGGCCACCTCGGCGGCGGAGCGTGATCCCGTGGAGTGATGTCCGCCGTGGTGCCCCGGGAAAGCGTGGACACAGCATGGTGACGAGGGCTCCCCGGTGCACCAGTCCACGGGCGATCTGTTCGACGTACACCTCCGAGCCGCCGCCCTCAGGGTGTTGGGTGTCGCGCCAGTTGAGGATCAGGATCCGGTGACCGGACAAACCATGGTCGGGCAGGCTTGGACGTGCGACGGCGCGCACGCTCGCCATGGGTCCCTCCCAGATGCACCCTGCCAGACGCAGCCCCCCGGCGCCGCCCGATGACTCGGGATGAGCGGAGGTTACCAGCCAGTTGGGTTCGCACGCACGCCTATGATCCGCTGTCATGTCGAGCCATCAGCGCGCCCCAGGGACCGGGTTGCGACGCTCATTTCGCCTGTTCAGGGACTTCCTTCACGAACAGGACGACCCGGCTCGGTTCTACAGCGCCCTGGCAACGGACTCGGTGGCATTGGTGCGGGAGCACGGCGAGCTGGCCGGCAGGCTGATCCTCGACGTCGGCGCGGGGCCGCTGTACTTCGCCCGCGCCTTCGAGGGCGCCGGTGCGGCGTACATCGCGTGTGACCTCGATGTGGGCGAGCTAGCTCGCCGAGGGGGTGGTTGGGGGGCGGTAGCCGGCCGCGCACAGTCGCTTCCGTTCGCCGACCGGAGCGTCGACGTGGCGTTCAGCTCCAACGTGCTCGAACACGTGCCCGATCCCCAGCTGATGTGTGCCGAGATGATCCGCGTGACCCGCCCAGGTGGCCTCGTCGTGCTGTCGTTCACCAACTGGCTGTCGCCCTGGGGAGGTCATGAGACAGCACCCTGGCACTACCTGGGCGGAGACTTCGCGGCCAGACGGTACGAGCGGCGCCAGGGCCATCCTCCAAAGAACCGGTACGGGCGTACCCTCTTCAAGCTCTCGATCGGGCAGATGACTCGGATGGTCAGCAACCGGAGTGACACCGACGTTCTGGATCTGCGACCGCGTTACCTCCCCTCCTGGGCTCGCCCCCTGGTTCGATTCGTCGGACTGCGAGAGCTCCTGACCTGGAACCTGTGGATCGTGTTGCGCCGCCGGTGACCATGACTGGTGGTTGTGAGCCATGTTCGAATGACCTACCCGCTGGTACTCTGCGGCGAGCGTCGCACCGAAGGGAGCCGATGTGCGCAAGGTATCGGCCGTTATTTTGCTGGGGTTTGGGGCATTTCTGCTGGTCGGCGCCATCCTCTTGAAGTGGTACGCATACCCGCGCCTGGCCGTCGCTCCGTTGGATCAAGACATTGTGCAGGTCTCGTCCGGCCCCGATGCGGAGATCTTCGACCAGGGCGAGCTGCGCAACCGCACGACGGATCTCACCGCCACCCGACGAGTCATCGGAGACGTGGCCGCGAGTGAGGAGGAAGGCAACAACGTCGTGGTGTCGAACACCTCGGTGACCACGGTCGACGCAGACGGCCTGGTCGTCGACGCCATCACCGCACGGGTTCCGTTCGACCGCACCAGCGGCGCGGCGGTCAACTGCTGCGACGCGGACCTCAATGACCAGCCCATCGAGTTCCACGGACAGGTCTTGAAGTTCCCGTTCAACACCCAGCAGCACGACTACGACTTCTGGGACAACGACCTGAAACAGGCGACCCCGGCGGTCGTCTCCGGTGAGGAGTCGATCAACGGGGTGACCGTCTACAAGTTCGTCCAGACGATCGAGCCGACGATGATCGGGACCGTCAACGCCCCGCCGAACCTGGTCGGAGCCAGCGGGACCGCGTTCGTCCCGACAGACCGCTATTACTCCAACATTCGCACCCTGTGGGTTGAGCCGGAGACGGGCTTCATCATCAACGGACAGGAGCAGCAGTACTCCACGTTGCGTTACCAGGGCGAGGACCGTCTCGTGCTCACCGACGTCACCATCGGCTACACCGACGCCACGGTCAAGGACAACACCGACACCTACGGACCCAAGGCGACCCAGCTGAAGATCATGCGAGTGTGGGGACCCATCATCGGTTCCATCGTCGGGGTCTTGATGATCCTGGTGGGGCTGCTCCTGTCGTGGAGGATGCGTCCCGCACCTGCCGAGAACGAGGACGAGGCGGGCGACCTCGAGCTCAGCGAGCAGACGTGACCATGCGCGTGGTGATCACAGGTGGAGCCGGATTCTTGGGCTCCCATCTCGCCCAGCGGCTGGTTCGTGACGGCGATGAGGTCCTGTGCCTGGACAACTTCCTGACCGGGTCCCCGTCCAACGTGGAGCATCTGATGCCCGAGCCCGGTTTCCGGCTCGTACGCACGGATGTGACCGACTATGTGCACGTGGTCGCAGCGATCGACGCGGTGCTGCACTTCGCCTCGCCGGCGTCGCCGGTCGACTATCTGCGGCTGCCGATCCAGACCCTCAAGGTGGGATCGATCGGGACGTTGCACGCTCTCGGCCTGGCCAGGGAGAAGCGGGCCCGGTTCGTGCTCGCTTCGACCTCGGAGGTCTACGGGGACCCCCGGGTGCATCCCCAGCCCGAGAGCTACTGGGGTCACGTCAACCCGGTGGGCCCGCGCGGCGTCTACGACGAGGCGAAACGCTTCTCCGAGGCATTGACAATGGCATATAGGCAGACGCACGGCGTGGACACCGGGATCGTGCGGATCTTCAACACCTTCGGGCCGCGGATGCGTCCTGATGACGGTCGTGCCATCCCCACCTTCATCAGGCAGGCCCTGTCCGGAGACCCCATGACCGTGAGCGGCGACGGCTCTCAGACCCGCTCGATCTGCTATGTCGACGATCTCGTCGACGGCGTAGTCCGCATGATGCGGTCCGATCATCCTGGGCCCGTCAACATCGGCAATCCGCACGAGATCTCCATGCGAGACCTTGCGGAGTGGATTCGCGAGCTGGCTGGATCAGTGTCAGACATCGTGTGCGTCTCGCGCCCGGTCGATGACCCCGAGGTCCGACGTCCGGACGTCTCATTGGCAAGACGGGCGCTTGGCTGGGAGCCGGAGATCCCGATCGCCGACGGGTTGAAGAACACGATCGCTTGGTTCAGGGAGCACCCCGAGCTCACCAGCGCAGGTTGACCGTCGGCGCGGTCAGGAGGTCCTGCGCCCCACGCCGCGGTAAGTCCAGCCGGCACTCGTCCAGGCCTCGGCATCAAGGCAGTTGCGACCGTCCAGGACCCGTGCATGGCGCACGTGTGTCGCCAGCGAGACCGGGTCGAGTGCCACGTACTCAGGCCACTCAGTGAGTACCAGAAGCAGGTCCGCGCCCTGGCATGCCAGTCGCGTGGATGGGGCGTACTCCAGACTCGGCCACAATGATCGCGCGCTGGCCATTGCCTGCGGGTCGTGGACGACCACCTGCGCGCCACGAAGGTGCATTCGAGCGGCGATGTCCAGCGCCGGTGAGTCCCTCACATCGTCTGATCCGGGCTTGAAGGCGGCGCCGAGGACGGCAACGCGAGACCGCGCCCACGAGTCCTCGAGGAGCGTGCCGGCGCGTTGCACGACGCGCTCGCGCTGGCGCTGGTTGATCGCCTCGACCTCACGAAGGAAGGACAGGGCCGCTGGGGTACCCAGGTCGTCAGCGGAGGCGAGGAAGCCACGAACATCCTTGGGCAGGCAGCCACCGCCGAACCCGACACCTGCCCGGAGAAAACGGGGTCCGATCCGGGCGTCCATCCCCAGCACCTGCGAGAGCGAGTCGATATCTGCGCCGGTGGCCTCACAGATCTCCGCCATGGCGTTGATGAAGGAGATCTTGGTGGCCAGGAACGCGTTGGCCGAGAGCTTGGCCAGCTCTGCCGTCGCCAGGTCCACCACAACGACGGGGATGCCGCGGTCTGCGTGATTCGCATAGACCTCGCGCAGCATCTTGACCGGTCGATCGGCGTCCTCCATGACCCCGATCACGACCCGGTCCGGGGACAGCGTGTCGTGAATGGCGTACCCCTCACGCAGGAACTCGGGGCTCCAGGCCAGATGTGCCTCCGCCCCTGCCGGTGCGGATGATCGCAAGCGCTGGGCCAGTGTGGCCGCGGTTCCAACGGGCACCGTCGATTTCCCTACCACCGTGCACGGTCTCGTGAGGAGGGGGAACAGGGATTCAGCAACGGCATTGACCTGGCTCAGGTCGACGCCGGCATCCGGCCCGGCTGGCGTCGCCACACAGACAAGGTGCACGTCTCCGTGCTTGGCCGCGGTTTCGTACGACGTGGTGAACCGCAGCCGCCCCGATGAGATCTGGGCGGCCAGCAGGTCGGACAGACCCGGCTCGTAGACCGGTGACACACCGTCGTTGAGCTGGGTGACCCGAGCCGGGTCGATGTCCACCCCGAGCACATCGAAGCCCAACGAGGCGAACGATGCCGCAGTGGTGATGCCGAGGTAGCCGCACCCGATCACGGTCAACCGCAGGCGTTCGGGTGAAGCCATCCGTACTCCGTCCTGACTCCTACCGGCGGGTAGAAGTCAGGTGATTCTAGTCGCGCTCGCGGCTGGGCTGGGAGCGCCGGAGCGCCGCAGGCAGCTGAAGATCGCCGTCCCCGGTATCAAAGAGCCGCGAGTCGGCCCCCCATCCGCCCCATACACGATCCAGATCGTCGGGCCATCGTGGTTCGGTCAGGTCCACGAGGTCGAAGCCAGCAGCCACGAGCACGCGTACCCAGTCACTCATCGTGCGGTGGTGCTCGACGTAGGTGGGGGTGCCGTGGTCGTCCTCCTCGACGTACGGCGTGCGGTCGAAGTAGGACCGTACGACGGTCAGCCCGGCCGCAGTCGGGTCGTCGGGCAGCGTCCACTTCATCGGGTGTGAGACGGCAAAGACCCACCGGCCGTCTGGACGCAAGACGCGTGCGACCTCGCGCATCACCGGCTCGACATCGGCCACGAAGGGCAACGCGCCGAAGGCGGAGAACGCGTGATCGAAGGCTGCATCTTCGAACGGAAGACAGGTTGCGGTTGCGCAGACGACAGGCACCGGAAGGCGCGTCGCCGCGTCTAGCCGGGCACTGTGCTGGAGCTGGCGGATCGACAGGTCCAGGCCGACGGGGTGAGCTCCGCGGCCCAGCAACCAGCGGGAGCACTGGCCCGCCCCGCACCCGACCTCGAGAATCGCCTCGCCCTTGACGTCACCGAGCAGACGCGCGGTCGCCTCGTCCAAGCCCTCCGGCGACCAGATGAAACCGCTGTCTCGTAGGAACGCGCCATGCTCCGCCTGATACTCGTCAGCGGAGCGGTCCCAGTCGGCGCGGTTAGCCCGTAGCGTCTCCTCGGCGGAGACGGCTCGGAAACTCACCGTGGCGTGACCGAGTTTGGCGTCCTGAGGATCCGATGTCACCCGGAGAGCCTATGCGGGCGGAAGGCTGGGACCGCGAGGATGGTGTCATGGACCCAGACCTCGCACGTGATGCTCAGCCGCTGGCAGGTGGGTTCAGCGGGGAGACGTTCCTGGTCACCGCGGCTGGCGAAGAAGCAGTCATGCGCATCTATGGGCGCCACCCGGAGCGGGCTGCTGTCGATGCGGCATTGCTCGACCTGGTTCGCGGCTTGCTTCCGGTGCCCCGCGTGCTGGAGGTCCGTCCGCAGGCTGCATCAGAGCGGTCGGCCGAGGATTCATCGCCCGGTACGGTGCGGCCGCCGTACGTACTGACCGAACGGCTGCCGGGGGAGCGGCTGGACCTGGTGCTGCCGGGCGCGAACGCCGGGCTGATCGACGCTCTGGCCGACTCTGTGGGCCGGTTGCTGGCCCGGCTGTCAGGAGTGCCGTTCCGTCGTGGCGGCACCTTCACGGGACCCGACCTGTCCGTGGCTGACCATCCGGAGATGCCTGCTGACCTGACCGGGTGGGTCAAGCTGCATCAGTCCAACGGACCACTGTCGCGATGGGCATCGGAGGATCGCAGAGGCTTGCTCGAGGTGGCAGACGATGCCGATGAGCTGCTGTGGGAGGTGCGGCGGGTCTGCCTCGTGCACAGCGACTTCAACCCCAAGAACCTGTTGGTCGACCGGGGGGCTGGCTCGGTGACCGGACTGGTGGACTGGGAGTACGCGCACGCGGGTCTGCCGTACACCGACCTGGGCAACCTGCTCCGATTCGAACGGGGGTCGTTCGGGGATGCCGTGTTCGCCGCGTACGAGAGGCACACTCCAACGCCCGATCCCCGTGCTCTGAAGCGGGCTCGAGCGGCGGATCTCTGGGCGCTGGTCGAGCTGGCGACCCGGGCGGGCACGCACGCGGTGGCCGACCGGGCCCACGACCTGTTGCTCACAATCGCCCGGGCCGGCGACCTGGCCGCCGCTCCCGTCCGTGACCCCTCGCAAGGGTGACGCCACCTCCGCGATCCGACACTTATTCCGCGCGATCCGACACTTATTCCGCGGGGAATGTCAGAGTTGCTTGCGGACCAGAACTCGCGCTGGGATCGGCCGGTGTACTTCGGTGAATCCAGCCGCGAGGAACACCGACAACGCGCCGTGAAACAACTCGGCTCCGGACACCGACCTTTTGGCCGAAGGGTCGACCGGATAACCCTCCACCGTGTTGGCTCCGTTAGCCGCCGCGTACTCAACCGCGGCGCCGAGCAGTTCCGCGGACACGCCGCTCCGACGCTGCTGCCTGAGCACGACGAAGCAGCTCACTGCCCAGGTGCCCGCGGTGCCGGGGTCCGGCGGCTACCTGCCGGCGAAGCTGATCACGATTGCCTGCTGTCGTGGTTTCCGCCCACTCCTTGCCGCGGAAGCGAAAGTGCTGGCACCAACACCACGAAGGGTCACCGCGCAACCCCATCACCGACACCACGTCTTCCCAGCGGTCTGGCGTTGCCGGAGCTGTGGTGACGTCCTGACCAGCGGGCTTGCGCATTCGCTCATCCTGCACCTACTAGCATGACCGCACCATGGAGTCGAACGTGTTCGCAAAGGATCTGTGCTCGTTCATCGATGCGTCTCCGTCACCGTTCCATGTGTGCACGACGGTCGCCGGGCGGTTAGAGGCCGCCGGGTTCGATCAGGTCCGGGAGCACAATGCCTGGCCTGCAACGGCTGGCCGCTTCTATCTCATCCGCGGGGGCTCCCTGCTTGCCTGGAGTACCGAGGGAGCCGCAGGCCCTGCGTCGCAGTTCAGAGTCATCGGGGGCCATACCGACAGCCCCAACCTGCGGGTCAAGCAGCATCCAGACCTGGCCGTGGCTGGGTGGCAGCAGGTCGGGCTGGAGCCGTACGGCGCCGTCCTGCTCAACTCCTGGCTCGATCGCGATCTCGGCCTGTCAGGCCGGGTGGCGGTGAGATCGGGTGCTTCGGTGGAGACCCGGCTGGTGCTGATCGACCGGCCGATCCTCCGAATCCCACAACTCGCGATCCATCTAGACAGCGAGATCACGTCGCACGGCCTCAAGCTGAACCCGCAACAGCATCTGCCGGCGGTCTGGGGGGCCGGCACCGACCCCGCGCCGTTCAGCGCCTTCCTCGCGGAGGAGATCGGGTTTGCTCCGGAGCAGGTGGTGGGCTGGGAACTGATGACCCACGATCTGACCCCGAGTCGCCTGGTAGGCCGCGAGCAGGACCTGGTGAGCGCACCACGGATGGACAACCAGGTCACCTGCCACGCTGGTACGCAGGCACTCTTGCGAGCCGTCGACGAGCCGTGTCCCGGCATTCCCGTACTGGCGCTGTTCGACCATGAGGAGGTTGGCAGCATGTCGGACCGCGGGGCGTTCTCCTCGCTGCTGTCGGCCGCGATGGAGCGCATCTGTTTGACGCAGGGAGGAGACCGACAGGACTTCCTGCAGGCGTTGGCCCGGTCGGTCGTCGTGTCGGGCGACATGGCACACGCGACCCACCCGAACTACGCCGACCGCCATGAGCCGAAACACCTCATAACCGTCAATGGGGGCCCGGTACTCAAGGTGCATTCGAGCCTGAGATACGCGACCGACGCAGCCAGCACGGCACAGTTCGTGTTGGCCTGCGACCAGGCCGGTGTGCCGCTGCAACGCTACCAACATCGCGCCGATATGCCGTGTGGCTCAACGGTGGGGCCGATCACCGCAGCCGGCCTCGGAGTCTCGACGGTGGACGTTGGTGCTCCGCAACTTGCGATGCATTCTGCTCGCGAGCTGTGCGGCGCTGCCGATCCGGAGTTTTACGCAAGGGCGTTGACAGCCTTCCTCAGTCCGGTGCAATGATGGCCAGAGCGGGTCGCACCTGCCGACCCGCGTTGACCGCATGCGCGCCACCCGCATATCCTGACGGCTGCGCAACGAGTTTGTACGGCCTCATACCGAGCAGGCTCGTGCTCGCAATCTGTCGACCTGCCTGACACCTGTCAGGACCAGCACGCAGGCGTGCCGGGCCGGGTCAAATGGCAAACCGCGACCAAAGAACCCGCTGCGCGCCCGCACGACTATGCCATCAGCCCATCGGAGTCCAATCCCACATGACCAGCAGCATCGACGCACCACCCACAAGCAACACCCCTCAGGTAGCGATCAACGACATCGGTTCAGAGGAAGCTTTCCTCGCAGCCATCGACGAGACGATCAAGTACTTCAACGACGGCGACATCGTCGACGGCACGATCGTCAAGGTTGACCGTGACGAGGTTCTGCTCGACATCGGCTACAAGACCGAGGGCGTCATCCCGTCTCGTGAGCTGTCGATCAAGCATGATGTCGACCCCCATGACGTGGTGGCCGTCGGTGACAAGGTCGAGGCCCTGGTCCTGCAGAAGGAGGACAAGGAAGGCCGGTTGATCCTGTCAAAGAAGCGCGCTCAGTACGAACGCGCCTGGGGCACGATCGAGCAGATCAAAGAGGAAGACGGCGTGGTCACGGGTTCCGTCATCGAGGTGGTCAAGGGCGGTCTGATCCTCGACATCGGCTTGCGCGGCTTCCTGCCAGCTTCGCTGGTGGAGATGCGACGTGTACGCGACCTCCAGCCGTACGTCGGCAAGGAGCTCGAGGCCAAGATCATCGAGCTCGACAAGAACCGCAACAACGTCGTTCTGTCTCGGCGAGCCTGGCTCGAGCAGACGCAGTCCGAGGTGCGGCAGAACTTCCTCACCCAGCTGCAGAAGGGTCAGATCCGCAAGGGCGTCGTGTCCTCGATAGTCAACTTCGGTGCGTTCGTGGATCTCGGTGGGGTCGACGGCCTCGTCCATGTCTCGGAGCTGTCCTGGAAGCACATCGACCATCCCAGCGAGGTGGTCGAGGTCGGCACGGAGGTCACCGTCGAGGTTCTCGACGTCGACATGGACCGCGAGCGCGTCTCGTTGTCGCTGAAGGCGACCCAAGAAGATCCGTGGCAGCAGTTCGCCCGCACCCATCAGATTGGTCAGATCGTGCCTGGCAAGGTCACCAAGCTGGTGCCCTTCGGCTCGTTCGTGCGGGTCGAGGAGGGCATCGAGGGTCTGGTGCACATCTCGGAGCTGGCGGAGCGCCATGTCGAGATCCCCGAGCAGATCGTGCAGGTCAACGACGACGTCATGGTCAAAATCATCGACATCGACCTGGAGCGCCGCCGGATCTCGCTGTCGCTGAAGCAGGCGAACGAGTCGGCGGCCACGGTGGCAGAAGACACCTTCGACCCCACGCTGTACGGCATGACCGCGTCGTACGACGACCAGGGAAACTACATCTACCCTGAAGGCTTCGATCCGGAGACGGGCGAGTGGCTGTCCGGGTTCGACGAGGCTCGCGCGGCGTGGGAACAGCAGTACTCGGAGGCACACACCAGGTGGGAGGCACACAAGAAGCAGATCGAGGAGGCGCAGAAGGCCGAGCTCGATGCCGGCGAGGGGTCGAGCTACTCATCCGACTCTGACTCCGAATCCGGTGCTGAGCCTGCTGCGAGCGAGCCAGCGCCAGCGCCTACCCCCGAGCCGCCAGGCGACGGTGCACTGGCCTCGGACGAAGCGCTGCAGGCCTTACGCGAGAAGCTCACCGGCCAGGGCTAGCCGAGCGCCAGCCACAGTCCGCCCGTCCGGAGTCACCGGGCGGGCGTGCTCAATTTTCACTCTGATCACTCTGGCGCTCACAGGTAATTCGTGGTTACAGTCCTTCATATCCAACGGTCGGTCAGCAGCTCGGCCGGGAGCGCAAGCAGTCAAATCGACTTGGGGGGACCGGGCCATGACGGCACGGCTTTCGCGGCACCACCGGGCGCACAGCCTCTACACACACCCGATCCGGACGACAGTTGCGTCGGCACTGGCCGTGTCGGTCGCCGCGGTCGCACCGGTTGCTGCGAATGCAAGCACCGGAGCGCGCCCATCGGCGGCCTCCGCGCGACTCGCGCAGCACGTCGGCGGCCCATCCAACCGCGGAGCACATCACTCGTTCGTGGTGACGCTAGTGACGGGCGACCGAGTCGCTGTCACTCGGTTGGGCTCAGGCCGGGTCGGAGCTCGGTTCCTACCGGGGTCACCGAGCATCGGCGCCGGCCAGCAGGTCACTGCGGGCATGGGGCACGCCTACGTCCTTCCCCGTACGCTCACCCGTGCCGACACGTTGAATCTGGACACATCCTTGTTCGATGTGCTGGCGTTGCGCCGGATGACGCGTACCGATGGCTCGGTGCCGGTGACCGTGACGTTCACGCGCGGCACGTCGGGCCACCAGGTGCGCGGACTGCAAGTCGACCTTGGATCGGCGCACACGAACGCTTCGGGGCGGATCGTCGCGCGGGCTTCCTACACCAAGGCCAGTACCCGCGCCGCGGGTCAGCCGCGCGCTTGGAGGGGCGTCGCGTCGGTACGGCTGGCAGGCGCAAGGCCGATGACAGCACCCGCTCGCGGTTCGAGCAAGTATGAGCTGCACACACTAACGGTGAAGTTCGTGGACAGCTCAGGGGCCGCCCTGCCGTTCGGCGACGCGGTCGTCCAGAACGTCGACGACACGCGGCTGTACTTTGCTGACGCCTTCTTCGGAAAGGCGGGCATCAAGCTCAGCGTCCCCAATGGCAACTACGCTGTGATCGCGACGGACTTCTCCCATCGGGGCTTCCGCGTAGCCGTGAACGGACAGTTCAGTGTCACTGATGACATGAAGCTGGTCCTTTCCACGGCCGACTCGACCTCGAAGGCCGGTGTCAGCGTGCCCGGCGCAAAGGCCAAGGAGGTGGACTTCGTCTACCTTCGCAACGACGCGAAGAACGGCAGTTTCGGGTCCTTCTACGGTTCGGTGCCGAGTGCACCGCTGCTCGTCAATCCGGTCAAGCCATCCGACGTGACGGTCGGCACCCTGACGAGTCAGGTGCGGTCGCATCTGGCGGCCGGAGCCAGAACCACCTTCGACACGATCCAGGGGTTCAACGGCATCCCCGCCGACCTGGACCTCGCTTATCCCCGAAGTGCTTTCGGCAGGCAGCACAACCGCTACTACTCCGATGAGCGAGGACGGCACAGCTTCCGGGTCGACTTCCGGTTCCTGCCCGGTGACTTCTTCGACTTCGAGAGCGGAGTGCCGTTCACCCGGCCGTCTGTTTGGGACAACTACTTCCTCGGCAATCCGAACGCCACCTGGTGGCCGCTGGTCGAGGCCTACTTCCACTATCCACCGTTCCGTGATGCGGTCATGTTCGGGCGTCCCCATACCTATCAGGCGGCGGAAGCGGTGGACGCCGACTGGTTCAAGGGGCCGATCCGCCCGGGCGTGGGCCACTCGATCCGCAGCGCGCCGACGGGGTTCGCCTGTTCCGCGTGCCGGACCGGCGACACCATGCGGTTCTTCCTCGATTCCCTGACCGACTCCATGCCCAGCCACGCGGGTGCCTACTACGCCGGCAAGGGACCGCGGTGGACGATCAGTTCGAATGGTCGGCTGCTGGCCAGTGGCAGATACATGCCGTTCGGCTTCTTGAAGGTGCCCGCCGCGGAGAAGACCTACAAGCTGGATGCGTCCGTCGTTCCTGACGTCAAGGTGTGGACGCAGTCGACACGGGCGCACGACGTCTGGACCTTCAAGTCCAAGCACGGGAAGGGGCCCCTGCCGCTGATCTTCCCCCGCTACCGCCTCCCGGTGACCCTGCTGGGTCGCGCGAAGCACGACGTCATGAGGTTCCGGCTGGACTTGCCACACCTCGCCCGGGCGGCCGGTCCACGGATCACATCGGCCTCGCTGCGGCTCTCGTACAACGGTGGCATCACCTGGCAGCCCGCCGACCTGTCGCGGATCGACCAGGACACCTACAAAGTTCGGGTGGATAACCCAAGCGCATCAAAGAAGACGTACGCCACCATCGAGGTGAAGGCCACCGATGCCGCGGGAAACGCGGTCACCGAGCGGATAAACCATGCCTACGTCGTGCCACTGAAACTGTCGCGACCCGCGGCCCGGCCCGCTTCGGATCGTTCCGATCGTCATGACTGGAAGCCTGCCTGTGGGAGGCCCGCGCCTCTCCACCTGCGATGCTTCGCGCTGGTCCGCTCGGGCGTCCAGCACCTCAGCTTCGCGGCTGACCCCAAAGGCTACGGGCCGCAGGAGCTGAGAGGCGCCTACAACCTTCCCCGAGGGACCGGGGCTGGTCAGACGCTGGCCGTGGTGGTCGCGTACGACGCGCCGACCGCGGAAGCCGATCTAGCGCACTACCGCAAGCAATTCGGGCTGCCGCCGTGCACGACGGCGAACGGTTGCTTCACCAAGCTCAACCAGGACGGCGAGCAGGGCAACTATCCACACAAAGACGCGGGTTGGGCGCTGGAGGCGGGGCTGGACCTGGCGATGGCGTCGTCAGCCTGCCCGAAGTGTCATCTGGTCCTGGTGGAGGCGAACGTGTCCACGATCCGGTCGGTGGCGAAGGCAGTCGATACCGCGGTGGCTTCCGGCGCGAGCGTGGTGAACAACAGCTATGGCGCCCAGGAGGGGGCTTATGTCCATCGATTCTCGGCACACTACGACGTGCCTGGAGTGACGATGGTCGCATCGTCTGGCGACTTCGGATACGGGCCGGCCAACTTCCCAGCCAACGTCCCGGCGGTGGTCAGCGCCGGCGGCACGGCGCTGCACCACGCGGCCAACGCACGGGGTTGGCGGGAGAACGCCTGGTGGGGGGCCGGCAGCGGTTGTTCCGCGTACTTCGCCAAACCCGCCTACCAGACCGACCCCTCCTGTCACATGCGTACGGTTGCAGACATCTCGGCGGTTGCCGCACCGTCGACGGGCGTGGCGGTCTACGACTCGTTCGGGTTCGGTCCGTTCCATGGGTGGTTCGTGGTCGGCGGCACGAGCGTGTCCTCACCCTTGATCGCCGGCATGGTGGCGGCCGCTGGAGCGGGCAGCACCCTTGACCCAGCCGACCTGTACGCCTCTCCGGGGAGTTTTTACGACGTCACAAAGGGCACCAACGGGTTCTGCAAGCACAACTACATGTGCGAGGCTCACCCGGGCTACGACGCACCGACGGGTTTGGGCACGCCACGAGGACTAGCGGCCTTTTGACGACTCAGGAGGATGCCGCAGGCAGTCAACCCGCGACCTGGAGCTAGCGCTCGTCCTCCGTGATGCGAGAAAAAAAGGAGGCGATGTCCTGGGCGAGACACTCAGGCTGCTCGATAGGGGCGAAATGTCCCCCGCTTGGCATCGGCGTCCACTGGCGAACGTTGTAGAGCCGCTCGACCCACTCGCGCGGCGGGTCTCCCTCGGAGACGAATTGCGGGAAGAGGGCGATGGCGGTCGGGACGTGGACGAAGTCATCTGGCCCGAGCTCGACTCCATGCCAACGGTTGTCGAAGTAATCCAAGATCGACGTGGGCATCGTCTGTGTGACCCAGTAGAGCGTCACTACGGTCAGCAGCAGATCAGGTGCGAAGTATCCATCGAGGTCTCCCCCGGAATCAGCCCACGAGCGCCACTTGTCGAGGATCCACGCTGCCAGGCCCGCAGGGGAGTCGTTGAGGGCATAGGCGAGGGTCTGCGGTTTGGTCGCCTGGATCTGCTTGTATCCGCCCTCGGTCTGCCAGAAGCGGTCGCTGTGGTGTAGATAACTGTCTTCGTCGCTCGAGAGCGGGCGCGACTCCGGACCCACGTACGGGGACAGTTCGAGGTTGCTCAGATGGAGGCCAATCAACCGTTGCGGCTGGTCGAGCGCCATCAGGGTCGCGACCCCAGCACCGAAGTCGCCGCCGCCTGCCCCGTAACGCGCGTATCCCAGGCCCTGCATCAGGCGCTGCCAAAGTCCGGCGACGTAGCGATAATTCACGCCCACGGTGGCCGGCCGCTCGGAGAACCCATAACCCGGCAACGAGGGGATGACGAGATCGAAGGCCGGCCCGTCGATGCCATGGGTGTCTGGGTCCGTCAGCAACGGCACCAGCGGAAGTAGCTCGACGAAGTTGCTTGGCCAACCATTGGTCAGGATCAACGGGATTCCAGGTCGGCGGCGTGAGCGCTCGTGGACAAAGTGCACCATGACGCCATCCAGCTCCGCACGGAACTGCGCGAACCCGTTCAGCTCGCGCTCTCGAGCACGCCAATCGAACTCCTCGACCCAGTAGTCAAGAAGCCGCCGGAGGTAGTCCTCGTCGACGCCGTGCTCCCAGGGAGCACCCGGCGCTAGGGCAGGCCAACGTGTGTTGCGGATCCGGGCTCGCAGGTCCGTCAGCACGACCTCATCGACCGAGATCGAGAAGGGTTCGATGTCAAGGCTTGAGATTGGACGGTTTATCCCGATATCTCACCATCCTGTGCCACACATTGACATCGGTCGTAAGCAAACCTACCTTGGCGTGGTCGGATCGTGCTGCCGTCGCCGTGAAAACCAGGGTGTGTGACAGGCTGACGCCGTGCTGCGCGTAGGGCTGACCGGCGGCATCGGGGCCGGCAAGAGTGAGGTGAGCCGCCGGCTTGCCGAGCTGGGCGCCGTAGTCATCGACGCCGATCTGCTCGCGCGGGAGGTCGTCGGCCCGGGCACCAGCGGGCTGGACGAGGTCGTCCAGCACTTCGGCACCGGGGTCCTGGGCAGGCGCGGTGACCTGGACCGGGCAGCATTGGCAGCTCGCGTGTTCGACGATCCCGGCGAACGCCGGGTGCTGGAGTCGATCATCCACCCCAGGGTGCGCTCACGGGCGGCCGAGATCGAGGCCGCCGCCGATCGGGACGCGGTCGTGGTGCATACAATCCCCTTGCTGGTGGAGACCGGTCAGGCCGGGTCGTTCGACGTCGTGGTCGCGGTCGAGGCGCCTCGTTCCGAGCGGCTCGACAGGCTCATGAGAGACCGCGGCATGACCGAGGAACAGGCACAGTCGAGGATCGACTCGCAGGCGTCTGCCCGGCAACGAGTGGAGGCCGCCGATGTCGTCATCGACAACACCGGCGGCCTCGATGCGCTGCGTGCCCGAGTGGACCAGGTCTGGAATGACCTCTCGTTGAAGGCCGGAAACCCGTCCTCAGGCGGCTAGATCAGGGTCCGCGAGCTGGCGGAGACTTGCCAGCGCTTCACGTTCGATCTGGCGCACGCGCTCGGCGGAGATGCCGTGCCGTCCACCGATGTCCGCCAGCTTCTCCTGGCGTCCGTCGACCAGGCCGTAGCGGGACCTGATGATGTCGGCGGCTCGCTCGTCGAGCAGGTCGACCAGATCGTCGAGTCGGTTCCGCGACTCGCTGACCAGGAACTGCGCGTCGGGTCCCGGCGTCGTCTCGCGGGCAACCAGGTCGCCAAGCGAGGTGTCACCGTCCTGGTCGACGGGGGAGTCGAGGCTGACGTGGTCGCGTCCCCATCGCAGCAGGTCGATCACTCGGTCGAGGTCCATGCCCAGCTCGCCGGCGACTTCCTCAGGCTCAGGTTCGCGGCCGAGCTGACGTTCGAGCGACCGGCGAGCAGCCGAGACCTGGTTGAGTTCCTCGACCACATGCACAGGCAGACGCACTACTCGAGCCTGCTGTGCGATGCCTCTCGTGATGGCCTGCCGCACCCACCAGGTGGCGTACGTCGAGAACTTGAATCCCTTGGCGTAGTCGAACTTCTCCACGGCTCGGATCAGGCCGGTGTTGCCCTCTTGCACGAGGTCGAGCAGCGGCATCTGAGAACGACCGTACTTGCGCGCGATGGACACGACCAGGCGCAGGTTCGCGGTGACGAAAGTCTGCTGTGCCCGCCTGCCTTCGTCGACGAGCCACTGGAGCTCTTCCTCGGTCGCCCACTTGGGCGCGCCGCCCTTGCGGCGGCCCACGCGTCCTTCCTCCAGCAGCTTCTCGGCCAGCATGCCGGCCTCGATCGCTTTGGAGAGTTCCACTTCGGTCTCTGCGTCGAGCAGGGGAGTCCGAGCGATCTCGTCAAGATAGAGGCCCACGCTGTCGCGGCCCTCGATGGTGTCGGCTGACTGGGAACGACGATTCATCAGTGACGTTCCTCTCTATCGTGTACCCGTTCTTGGGTTAAAACGCACGAACGTGGCTGGGGATTCCTTTGTCTTACCCATCCAGACGTACGGGAACCGGAAGTGGTTGCCGATCTCAGGGACTTCTCAGGGCTGCGCCCTGGCGCACTCAGGCCAGTGGCTCCGAGGAGGCCCCGACGACGTCGATCACCCAGGCCAGGGCGAAGGCTCGGTCGCGCCATGCGTCGTACCGTCCAGAGGGGCCGCCGTGCCCCGCACCCAGCTCGGTCTTGAGCAGGACCGGCGCGTCGCCGGCCCTTACCAGCCTCAGCTTGGCTACCCACTTCGCGGGTTCGACGTAGAGCACCCGGGTGTCGTTGAGGCTGGTCATCGCAAGGATCGGAGGGTAGTCGATGGCAGTCACGTTCTCATAGGGCGAGTACGACTTCATGTACTCATAAACCTCGGCTGAATGAAGGGGGTCTCCCCATTCCTCCCACTCAACAACGGTCAGCGGCAGCGACGGGTCCAAGATCGTAGTCAGCGCATCGACGAAGGGCACCTCGGCCAGGATTCCGGCGAAGGCGCCCGGTGCCAAGTTGGCTACCGCGCCCATCAACAGCCCACCAGCGCTCCCACCTTCGGCTGCCAACCGGTCTCCGCTCGTCCAGCCGAGCTCCACGAGTCGCCCTGCGCAGGCGATGAAGTCGGTGAACGTGTTGGTCTTGTGGAGCATCTTCCCCTGCTCGTACCAGGCTCGCCCCATCTCGCCACCGCCCCGCACATGCGCGACCGCGAACACTGCCCCGCGGTCGAGCAACGACAGCCGGGAGATGCTGAAACCCGGGTCAACACTGATCTCGTAGGCCCCGTAGCCATAGAGCAGGGCAGGCGCCGTGCCGTCTCGAACGGTGCCCTTGCGAGCCACGACTGAGATGGGGATCCGCGCACCGTCATCGGCGACCGCCCATTCGCGGTGTTGCTCGTACGCTTTCGGGTCGAAGTCCCCGAGCACGGGAGTTTGCTTGAGGAGCGTGGACTGCCGGCTCGCGAGGTCGTAGTCGAACACCGAGGCGGGCGTCACGAAGGAGGCGTAGCCGTATCGAAACGTGGGGGAGTCGAACTCAGGGTTGGCGCCCGGCGCTGCGCCGAACAGCGTCTCGTCGAAGTCGATCTCGTGTCGGGCGCCGTAACCGTCGCCGTCCAGCGACAGGATCCGCAGGCCGGTGAGGCCCTCGCGTCGGAGGCTCACGACCAGATGCGACGAGAACGCGTCCACCCCGAGCAGGCGTACCTCTGGGTCATGGCCGATGACCTCCTGCCAGTTGGCCGGATCGGCGTCGTCAACGGGCGCGTCGACCAACGCGAAGTTCGCCGCACCGTCGTTGTGCAGGATCAAGAACCGGTCCCGACCGGCGATCACGGCGTGCTCGATGCCATACTCAACGCCCTCGCGTCGTGGCACGACCACCCGAAACTCTCCCAGAGGCTGATCCGACTCCAGAACCCGTGACTCACTGGTCAGCCTGGAGCCGATGTCGAGCACGATGAAGCGCTCGCTGCGGGAGACGCCTATGTTCAGCCAGAAGCGCTCGTCTGACTCCTGGTAGACCATGACGTCCTCGGTGGCGCCGGTCCCGATGCGATGGCGCCAGACTTTGTACGGTCGCCACGCCTCGTCGACAGTCGTGTAGAACAGTGTGCTCCCGTCCCGCGACCAGGCCGAGCCGTAGAACGCATTCGGGATCTCATCGGTCAGCAACGTTCCCGACTCGAGGTCCTTGAAGTGGATCGTGAAGCGCTCGTCACCGGTGAGATCGACGGAGTACGCAAGCAGCCGACCGTCGGACGTAACGTCGACAGTCCCCAAGGCGAAGAAGTCGGACCCCTCGGCAAGTGCGTTCCCGTCCAGCATGATCTGTTCGTCGGGAATCGGCGTGCGTGCGTCGAGTGTTGGGGGTGTGCGATCTTGTGACCCGACAGGGGCCCGGCAGTGCAGGGCGTACTGACTGCCCTCGAGCGTGCGTGAGTAGTACCACCAGCCGTGCCTGCGAACGGGGACTGAGAGGTCGGTCTCCTGCGTGCGCGACTTGATCTCCGCGAAGATCGTCTCCCGCAGTGGCCCCTGGCCAGCCGTCATGGACTCGGTGTAGGCGTTCTCGGCCTTCAGGTACGCAAGCGTTTCGGCGTCGTCCTTGTCACGCAGCCACTCGTAGTCGTCGACGATGGTGTCACCGTGGTGTGTGCGCTCGAAGGGGAGCCGCTTGGCCATCGGGGGGTTGGGGATCTCGGGCGCGTCGCTGCTGTCGTCGGTCACACAGCGGACCATATCGGCTGGTGACTAGCCCGGAGTTGGCTGCATGGGTGGAGACGCGGGTCGCAGATCAGGGTCGTCAACGGGCAGAGTGCGAATCGGCCCCGGACGGGTCTCGCCCGTCTCGAAGCGGACAGTTACGCGCCCGCGGCCCGAACCCCAGACCCACCCCCGCCCATGCGACCTGTGCTCGACGTCCATGCCCGGAAGCCAGGCCCGGGCCGGACCGCGACGATCGATCACAGCCGGGGGGCCGCTGAGGTCGTCCTGCGGGCTGACCTCCTCGGAATCGGCAAACAGGTCGTCCTGGATCCAGTCGGCCAGCCCTGACACTCCGACGCCGAGCAGCCGAACGCCGCCGGACGTGTCGACCTCGGTCACCAGCGAGCGGGCGAGTCGCGCGATCACCCTCGCATCATCAGTGGGTCCCCGCAGTGTGCTCGAGCGCGTGTGGGTTGTGAAGTCGTGAAGTCGTACCTTGACCGTGATGGTGCGACCAGACAGCCGGTGCGCGCGCAACCGTTCGGAGACCCGCGATGCGTGCCGCTCGACGATCGCCTTGAGCAAGGCGGGGTCGACGAGGTCGGTGTCGAAGGTGTCCTCCAGGCTCACCGACTTCGACTCGCGCTCAGGGTCGACTCGACGGTCGTCCTGAGCTCGAGCCAGCAGATAGAGCGCATGTCCATGCGCTTTGCCGACGAGTCTGACCAGCTCGTCGTGGCTGATGCGCTCCAGCTCATCGACGGTGTGGACTCCCACGCGGCGGAGTCGCTCGGTGGTAGCCGGACCGACGCCGGGGATCACCGTTACCGGAAGCGGGCGTAGGACGTCCGTCTCAGTGCCCGGGGGCACCACGACGAGGCCGTCAGGCTTTCCCAGCTCGCTCGCAACCTTTGCCATCAGCTTCGACGAGGCGAGACCCGCTGAACCTGTCAGCCCCCCGGTGGTACTGGTGATCGTCGTCTTCAGCTCGTGGGTCAACCTGGTGACCCCGGCGATCGTCAGGTCACGCGTCGGAGGCACGGCCAGATCGACGAACGCCTCGTCCAGCGACAGCGGCTCCACCAATGGGGACAGCTCTTTCAGCAGGGTCATCACCGTCCGGCTTGCCTCCTGGTACGCCGGGAAGCGCACGGTGAGGAAGGCCGCGTTCGGGCACCGGGATCGCGCCTCGCTCATGGACATGGCTGACCTGATGCCGAATGTCCGGGCTTCATAGGACGCGGTCGACACGACACCGCGTGGACCGAGGCCGCCCACCACGACCGGCTTTCCTCTCAGCGACGGCTTGTCCCGCTGCTCAACGGCGGCGAAGAACGCGTCTAGATCAAGGTGCAGGATCGAGGCTTGCGAGCGCACCTGCTCATTGTCCACAGCTCCACCGACAGCGGGGTTTGTCCACAGGCGGCGGAGAGTGGGGGTTCCGGCGACCGCTGTGGCCCAGGCTGACCGTCATGAGCAGATCACGGCGTACACAACGTCGACAGCCGACCCGGTCCAAACCGACCACCGGACGCATCGCGGATTCGGGCCGATCCGTCCAGCACCCTCCCCGGCGGTCCCACGGGGGTTCACAGGCGATCTTGAAGGCATCCAGCCCTGGCGACGTGATCGCGCTCATCCCTTACCAGCTCGGATTTCAACCCGAGCGCAGCCTCGTGCTGCTCGTGGTGAACGAGCCGCGAGGTCGCCTAGGCCCGATCCTGCGCGTGGATCTACCCGATCGGCAGACCCAGCGAGCGACCGCGGACTATCTCGTCCGGGTGTTGAGTCACCATGGCCTGCGACGGGTTATTGCGGTTGCGTTCTCGCCCCAGGCGGCCGAGGCAGACACCTTCGTCGAAGAGCTGACCGCGGCACTGACGGTCGCCGACATCGAGTTGGTGGACGCCTGGCGGGCAGACGGCAGGCGGTGGTACTCGTACGTGTGCACCAGCCCCGTCTGCTGTCCATCGGAAGGGGTTGCCTACGGCCAACAGGAGGGAACTGTCGTTGCCGAGGCCGTCGTCGCCGGTGCCGTGGCCCTGCCTGACCGGCAGGCGCTGCGCGACTCGATAGACCGACTGCCCGATCCGGGCGGCGCGATGCTTGCGGCAACCGCGAGCGCGACCTTGGCGTGGTCGCATCGACCAACCGCAGACCGAGAGCGTCGAGCGTGGTTGGGCCGGGAGATGGATCGGATCGTCGATCTCGTCACCACGTTCAGCCAGGACAAGCGCCACCTCGACGACACCGCGTGCGCCCGGTTGAGTGTGGCGGTGCAGGACATCATGGTCAGGGATGCGGCATGGGCTGTGATGGACCATCCGCGCATCGAGGCCCACGTCGACCTTTGGACCCAGGTAACCCGCCGCGCGGTCGACGGCTTCGTAGCCGCCCCCTCGAGTCTGCTCGGCTTCGCGTGCTGGATCCAGGGCTCTGGTGCGCTCGCACGCTGCGCCGCCGAGCGTGCGCTGCGCGACGATCCCGGCTACTCCATGGCACACCTGCTGGAGGAGTCGCTCGACAGGTGCGTCCCGCCCAGCGCCTGGCGCCCGATCCCGTTGCAGGAGATCTACGCAGTAGCAGGTTGCCAGCCGGGTCGGCGGGCCGGCTAGGTCGGCAGCGCCGGCAGCCTCTGTGCGGAGCCCTCTAGCCCCGGAACAGCCGCGAGGCAGCTGACGGCAGGCACTCGCACGTCCGGCAGGATGGTTGGGTGGTGAGAGGAGCCGTGCGTGGCCGGTGACGGTTGGCAGTTCTGGGTGGATCGCGGCGGCACGTTCACCGACATCGTGGCCCGCCGGCCAGACGGCGGCTTGGTCACGCGCAAGTTGTTGTCGGACGACCCGAGGCGATATCCAGACGCGGCAGTGGCTGGGATCAGGGTGCTGTTGGGCATCGCCGACGGCGATCTGATCCCGACTGCGCGGATAGATCAGGTGCGGATGGGCACCACGGTGGCCACCAATGCGCTGCTGGAGCGGCGGGGTGACCGCACCGCGCTGGTGATCACGAAGGGTTTCGCGGACGCATTGCGGATCGGCTACCAGAACCGGCCACGAATCTTCGCGCGGCACATCGTGTTGCCGCAGCCGCTCTACGAGCGGGTGATCGAGGTCGACGAGCGGATCGAGGCCGACGGCACCGTGCTGCGTGCTCTGGATCTCGATGCACTGGCCGCAGACCTCGATCGGGCGCGTGGCGACGGTGTCCGTACGCTCGCCGTGGCGTGCATGCACAGCCACTTGTACCCGGAGCATGAGCGGGCGATCGGTGAGCTCGCCGAGCGCCTCGGTTTCAGCCAGATCTCGTTGTCCAGCGAGGTCAGCCCGATGATGAAGCTGATCCCGCGCGGGGACACCGCGGTGGTAGATGCCTATCTCACCCCCGTGCTGCGACGCTATGTCAACGCGGTGGCCGAGCAGATGCCCGGCGCCAGGCTGATGTTCTTGCAGTCCAACGGCGGCCTCGCCGAAGCTGGGCACTTCCGTGGTAAGGACGCGATCCTGTCCGGGCCGGCCGGCGGCATTGTGGGCATGGCACGTCTGTCCCAGTTGGCTGGCTTCGACAAGGTGATCGGCTTCGACATGGGTGGGACCTCCACGGACGTGTCGCACTTCGCCGGGGAGTACGAGCGGGTGTTCCACACCCAGGTGGCAGGCGTCCGACTGCGGGCGCCGATGCTTGACATCCACACGGTCGCCGCGGGCGGCGGATCGATCCTGCACTTCGACGGCAGCCGCTACCGTGTCGGCCCCGACTCGGCCGGCGCGAATCCCGGCCCCGCCTGTTACCGCAACGGCGGGCCGCTCACCGTGACCGACGCAAACGTGATGCTGGGTCGGGTCCAGCCCGCACATTTCCCTCGGGTGTTCGGCCCGGACGGCGACGAGTCGCTGGACATCGCGCTGGTGCGACGCCGCTTCTCCGAACTGGCAGATGACATCCGCGAGCAGACCGACGACCACCGGACACCCGAACAGGTCGCAGAGGGATATCTGCAGATCGCCATCGCGAACATGGCCAACGCAGTCAAGCGGATCTCGGTGGAGAAGGGTCACGACGTCACCGAATACGTGCTCACCACGTTCGGCGGCGCCGGCGGGCAACACGCCTGCGCGGTCGCAGACTCTCTCGGCATCCGCACCGTGCTCGTGCCTGCGATGGCCGGTGTGCTGTCCGCGCTCGGCATCGGTCTGGCCGACGTCACGGCGATGCGCGAGCAGTCCGTCGAGGCTCCGTTGGCGACCGCGACCATGCCGCGGCTGCGAGAGGTCGCCGAGACCCTGCGATCGGCCACCCGGGCCGAGTTGCGGGACGAAGACGTGCCCGACGAGCGGATCCGGATTACCACGCGGGCGCATCTGCGCTACGACGGCACCGACACCGCGTTGGCCGTCGAGCTGGCCGACCTCGACAACATGGTCGCCGACTTTGAGGCTAGCTACCGCAGGACATACTCCTTCTTGGTGAACCGGTCGCTGGTTGTGGAAGCGATCTCGGTGGAGGCGACGGGGCTGTCCGAGCACGTCGACCCCTCCCAACTAGTCGAGTCAAGTGCCGGTCAGGGCGGGCCGATCGGCTCGGTGGAGCTTTATGCCGGCGGATCCTGGCACGCCGTGCCTCTGCAGCTGAGGAAGCGGATGCGGCCGGGGGACGCGGTGACCGGCCCTGCGATCATCGCCGAGGCCAACTCCACGACCGTGGTGGACGAAGGCTGGCGGGCGACGATGACACCGTCCGGGCATCTTCTGGTCGAGCGGGTTCTGGCCCGCCGCAACGCTTCGGTCGGCAGCGAGGCCGATCCTGTGCGGCTGGAGATCTTCAACAACTTGTTCATGTCCATCGCCGAGCAGATGGGCGCAGCGCTCGAGTCCACGGCGCAATCGGTAAACATCAAGGAACGGTTGGACTTCTCGTGCGCACTGTTCGACCCTGAGGGCAGTCTCGTCGCCAACGCCCCACACATCCCGGTGCACCTGGGCTCCATGAGCACCACCGTCAAGGAAGTCATCCGCCGCCGGTCGGGCGCCATCAAGAGCGGCGACGTTTATGCTGTCAATGACCCTTACCACGGCGGCACCCACCTGCCCGACGTCACCGTGGTCACGCCGGTGTTCGACTCCACGGGCGGGCGGATCTTGTTCTTCGTGGCCTCCCGTGGGCATCACGCAGAGATCGGCGGTCTTACCCCAGGCTCCATGCCGGCCAACAGCCGTGATGTCCACGAGGAAGGCGTGCTGTTCGACAACTGGCTGCTCGTCGAGGACGGCACATTCCGCGAGAACGAGACCCGGCGGCTACTCACCGAGGCGCCCTACCCCTCGCGTAACCCGGAAACCAACCTCGCCGACCTCCGCGCGAAGATCGCGGCCAATGCCAAGGGAGTGCACGAGGTGGGCAAGATGATCGACCACTTCGGGCTCGAGGTGGTGGAGGCCTACATGCACCACGTGCAGGACAACGCCGAAGAAGCTGTCCGCCGAGTCATCGATGCCCTCGACGACGGTTCCTACCGCTACGAGATGGACTCTGGCGCGATGATCTGCCTGCGGATCACGGTGGACCATGAGCAGCGCTGTGCAACGCTCGACTTCGCCGGAACCTCTACGCAGCTCGACACAAACTTCAACGCACCGTCGTCGGTGGTCATGGCCGCAGTTCTCTATTCGTTCCGTACCCTGGTCGCCGCCGAGATCCCGCTCAACGACGGCTGCCTACGCCCGCTGCGTTTGGTCATCCCCGAGGGCTCGATGCTGGCGCCGGTCTACCCTGCAGCGATCGTCGCCGGCAACGTCGAGACCTCGCAGGCGATCACCGGCACCCTCTACGCGGCCTTGGGCTTGCAAGCCGAGGGATCCGGCACGATGAACAACGTCACCTTCGGCAACGAGCGTCACCAGTACTACGAGACGGTCGGTTCCGGCTCCGGAGCAGGACCGGGGTTCGACGGGGCATCAGTGGTGCAGACGCACATGACCAACTCCCGGCTGACCGACCCCGAGGTGCTCGAATGGCGCTTCCCGCTCTTGCTGGAGGACTTCGCCATCCGGCCCGGCAGCGGCGGCACCGGCCGCTGGCGCGGCGGCGACGGAGCCGTCCGGCGGATCCGGTTCCGTGAACCCATGACGGTCAGCACACTGTCCGGCCACCGGCGAGTGGCGCCTTACGGCATGGCCGGTGGATCGCCTGGGGCGCTGGGAGCCAATCGTGTCGAGCGCGCCGACGGCACGGTTACCCAGATGGCCGGCTGCGACTCGGTCGATGTGCAGCCCGGCGACGTGCTGGTGATCGAGACACCCGGGGGTGGCGGATACGGCCGCGTCGGCGGCTAACCGGGCGCCGTGGCCCGGGCCGGAGGCCCGCCCCATGGCAACCCTTGGTTCTGGGCAGCGGCTGGCGTCTTAGGCTGGTTCACGACAGGCTGGGGCTGAGAGGGATCCCAGAGGAGGCGCGATGGGGCAAGACGTCGAGCACCGAACCTTCACCCGAGATGACCGCACTCAGTACCGCGCCAAGGTTCGCCGCTGCCTGGACGTGTTTGCCCGGATGCTGCGAGAGTCGCGCTTCGACTTCGAGCGACCGATGACCGGCGTTGAGATCGAGCTCAACCTTGTCGACGAGCACTGCGATCCCGCTCTGAAGAACACCGAGGCATTGGAAGCCATTGCCGATCCCGACTTCCAGACCGAGCTCGGTCAGTTCAACCTGGAGATCAACGTTCCGCCGCGCCGCCTCGGTGAAGGCGGGTTCACGGCATTCGAGGAGGGCGTTCGGGCAAGTCTCAACAACGCCAACTCCAAGGCGAGCCAGGTCGGCGCCCAGCTCGTGATGGTAGGAGTGCTGCCTACTCTGCAGGCGAGCCACCTCACCGCCGACGTGCTCTCGGCTAATCCCCGCTACGCGCTGCTCAGCGAACAAATCCTGGCGGCCCGCGGCGAGGACCTCCAGATAGAGATCAACGGGGTCGAGCGTCTCAACACGACAGCTGACTCGATAATCCCGGAGGCGGCCTGTACGAGCACCCAGTTTCACCTTCAAGTGAGCCCCGAGGACTTCCCTGCGTACTGGAACGCTGCCCAGGCGATCGCCGGTGTGCAGGTCGCGATCGCGGCGAACTCACCGTTCCTGCTGGGAAAGGAGCTCTGGCACGAGACCCGCATCGCCCTGTTCGAGCAGGCAACCGATACCCGAAGCGAGGAGCTCAAGACCCAGGGTGTGCGCCCGCGCGTCTGGTTCGGTGAACGCTGGATCACATCCATCTTCGACCTCTTCGAAGAGAACGTGCGCTACTTTCCCTCGCTGTTGCCGATCGTCGAGGACGAAGATCCGGTGGAGGTGATCGACCGCGGCGACACTCCTCAGCTGGCGGAGCTGCGCCTGCACAACGGCACCATCTACCGCTGGAACCGCCCGGTCTATGACGTCGTGGGCGACAAGCCGCACCTCCGCGTGGAGAACCGCTCCCTTCCGGCTGGACCATCTGTGGTGGACACCATGGCCAATGCTGCCTTCTACTTCGGGCTCGTCCGTGCCATCGTCGAGAACGAGCGGCCGCTTTGGTCGCAGATGTCGTTCAGTGCTGCGGCGGAGAACTTCCACTCCGGCGCCCGGGACGGTATCGAGGCGCCTGTTTACTGGCCAGGACTGGGGACGGTCCCAGCGGCCGAACTGGTGCTGCGGCGGCTGCTGCCGATGGCCAGAGCTGGGCTCGAGTCCTGGGGCGTCGACTACGGTGAACGTGACCGGTTGCTCGACGTCATCGAACGCCGATGCCTGACCGCGCGGAACGGAGCGACGTGGCAGATCGCCCAGTTCCACAGTCTCTACGACCACAGTTCGGTCGGCCGCCTCGATGCGCTGCGCGAGATGGTCCGGAGATACAGCGACCGGATGCACACCAACGAGCCTGTCCATACCTGGACAGTCGGCTAGGGTGCGTTGGTCGCCCTTGGGCGGATCATGCGGGCGTCGTGTCGATTCCACCCCATCGGGTGACTACGCCGACGCGAGGAAGCGTTGACCCGGTGATGTCGGCGGCCACCAGCACGGCTGGGATCCAAGCCCGGTCGGTCTCGAAGAGCTCGGCTGGACCCTGGCGCACAAGCGCCAGACCGAGGAGGTGTCGCTGGTCGAGGCCGGCGAGCATCCCGACCAGGAGGTCCACGCGCAGTGCATGGTCCAGCGGCTCGACGGGGCGGGTCGTCATGATGGCTTCGGCCTCGGAAGAGGGCGCCTGCACCAGCTCGAGGAGGTTGGCGAATATGCGACGCCGGGTCTGTTTACGAAGTCGCGCCACCCGCAGCCTCAGCCACCTGTCCCACCAATCGACAACATGAGCCGAGCTCGAACGGTCGAGGGTGGAAGGCATGATCGCCTCACTGTGCACGATCGTTTCGTGCCTGAGGCGTCCTTCTCCACAGGCGATGGCAGGGTCGGGTAGCGTTCGCTCGTCGGGGGTTCGCCAGCGCCGGGGTCGGGTGAGCGTCGAGGAGGCCATGCGGGATGGGAAGCATCGTCGTGGGCTACGTGGCGAAGCCGGAGGGTCGGGCAGCCCTGCGCCGAGCCGCTGAAGAGGCTCGGCTGCGGGGCGCCAAGCTGGTGGTGGTCAACTCCCGCCGCGGGGGCCGGGAGGCTGACACCGTTGACGCGTCCGACTCCGACGCTGAGTTGAAAGCCGTCCACGACGAGTTGACGGACGCGGGCGTGGACCACGAGCTTCGACAAGTCGTGCGTGGGACCGATCCCGCCGACGATCTCATCGACGTCGCGGTCGAGGTCGCGGCGGACTTCATCGTGATCGGTCTGCGGCGGAGGTCGCCCGTGGGCAAGCTGATCCTCGGGTCGAGCGCCCAGCGGGTGCTGCTCGACGCGCCATGCCCCGTGCTGGCCGTGAAGGCGGGAGAGTAGCGATGGCCATCCAGATTGCCCAGGAACCCGATGCAGACCAGGTCCTGACCGCAGACCGATTCGCACTGTTGGTCGGGATGCTGCTTGATCAGCAGTTCCCGATGGAGCGCGCCTTCGCGGGTCCCGCCAAGATCCTGCAGCGTTTCGGCACGCTCGACCCGGACGCGATTGCAGCCGCCGATCCCGATCGGTTCGCCGAGCTGTGTTCGCGGCCGCCTGCGATCCACCGGTTCCCAGCATCGATGGCAGCGCGGGTCCAGGCCGTGGCGGGGGAGATAGTGCAGACGTACGGTGGCCAGGTCGAACGACTCTGGGAGGAGGCGGGTTCAGGCCAGGAGCTGCTGAAACGTGTGTCCGGTCTGCCCGGTTTCGGGCGGCAGAAGTCTCAAATCTTCGTGGCCCTCCTCGGCAAGCAGCTCGGCGTTGAGCCGCCTGGTTGGCGAGAGGCCGCTGGCGGGTACGGCGAGCCGGGTGTCTTCAAGTCGGTCGCTGATGTGATCGATCCCGACTCACTCGCTAAGGTTCGTGCGTACAAGAAGGAGCAGAAGGCGCGCGCCCACTGACCGAAATCAGGGTTTCAGCTGGGGCGGAGCATCGACGCAAGGCTTCGGTTTCTCGCGGCACGTGACACAATGGACCATTGCCGATCGCCGATCGCCATTCTCGCGTCGGCCGCTAAGACTCCGACGAGAGGTAGTTCGTGTCGTCCAGCACGTCCCTCAAATTGCCAGCAGCGGTTCTCGAGCACCCTGAGGTTCAGGGCTTGCTGACGCGAGGGCAGGAGTCCGGTCAGGTCAGCGCCGACGACATCCGACGCGTTTTCGAGAGCGCAGCGATCCCGGCGGCCCATGCCAAGAAGCTGCTCCGATACTTCAGTGACGCAGGTGTCTGTGTTGCGGTGTCCGCGGCCGACTCCGCAGGCCGGAAGAAGGTGCTGGCTGCCGCCCGGTCGCGTACAACCGTGTCGGCCAGGACCGCCAAACGAGTCGCCGGCAGGTCGACCGCAGCCAAGACGACCAACACCGCCGCGAAGAAGGCGACGAACTCCACGGCCAAGACCGCCGGCAAGGCCGCCGCGAAGTCATCCTCCAAGCCTGTCCCGAGCAAGGCTGCCGCAGCCGGGAAGGCCAGTGCAGCGAGGACGAAGACGACGAAGGGCACGAAAGCCGCAGTCACCAAGACCGCCGCAGCGAGGACCGGCACGAAGACTGCGACAACCAAGACTGCGCCGACCAAGACTGCGCCGACCAAGACCGGGTCGAGCAAGAAGCCGACGACTAAGACCGCGGCCAAGGGTTCCAGCACCAAGGCCGCGACCAAACCGAGCTCCACCAGAGCAGCCAAGTCCGCCACCACCAAGTCGGCGAACGCTAAGACCGCTCGCGCCAAGGTAGCCTCCACCAAGGCAGCCGATGCCAAGAAGCCGAACGCCAAGACCGCCATCAGTAAGACTTCGAAGACGAAGACCGTCCCCAAGGCAGGGGCGAAGCCGGTCGCCCAGTCGAGCGTGACCAGTCCGCACAAGAGGGCGAAAACGACCACCAAGACGACCGGCCAGACGGGACCTGCCAACAAGACTACGGCGAAGCGAGCTCCGGGAACGAAGCCGACCAAGGCGGGCTCGAAAGCGCCCTCGGCAGCGACCGCCAGCAAATCGGCGAGCACGACCGACGCCGGCGTCCAAGCCGACGATGCGCTGGCGAAGAAGATCCTCGAGGACATCCCCGACGAGGTGTTCGAGGCCGATTTGGCGAACGACCCGACGTTGAAGGAGGACGAAAAGGAGGGTTTCGTCCTTTCCACCACCGATGAGACAGATGAACCGGAGCAGCAGGTCATGGTCGCGGGCGCAACCGCCGACCCCGTCAAGGACTATCTCAAGCAGATCGGCAAGGTTCCGCTGCTCAACGCCGAGATGGAAGTCGAGCTCGCCAAGCGGATCGAGGCTGGGCTGTTCGCCGACGAGAAGCTGGCCGGTACCGGCCGACTCGGCACGAAGGCGATCGACGAGATGCAGTGGATAGCAGAGGATGGTCGCCGGGCGAAGAACCACCTGCTGGAGGCGAACCTGCGCCTGGTGGTGTCGCTGGCAAAGCGGTACACCGGTCGCGGCATGCTGTTCTTGGACCTGATCCAAGAAGGCAATCTCGGGCTCATCCGGGCAGTCGAGAAGTTTGACTACACCAAGGGTTACAAGTTCTCCACCTACGCCACCTGGTGGATCCGGCAGGCGATCACCCGCGCGATGGCCGACCAGGCCCGGACGATCCGGATCCCGGTGCACATGGTCGAGGTCATCAACAAGCTGGCCCGGGTGCAGCGGCAGATGCTGCAGGACCTGGGTCGCGAACCCACTCCTGAGGAGCTTGCCAGGGAGCTCGACATGACACCCGAGAAGGTCGTCGAGGTCCAAAAGTACGGTCGTGAGCCGATCTCACTGCACACCCCGCTGGGGGAGGACGGCGACTCGGAGTTCGGGGATCTGATCGAGGACTCCGAGGCGATCGTGCCGGCAGACGCGGTGTCTTTCACACTGCTTCAGGAGCAGCTGCACGCGGTGCTCGACACACTGTCCGAGCGCGAGGCGGGGGTGGTGTCGATGCGATTTGGTCTCACCGACGGCCAGCCGAAGACTCTCGATGAGATCGGAAAAGTCTACGGAGTCACCCGAGAGCGGATCCGGCAGATCGAGTCCAAGACGATGTCGAAACTTCGGCATCCATCGCGCTCGCAAGTCCTCCGCGACTACCTCGACTGACGCTCTCATTTCGCCGATCCGACACTTATTCGGCACGATCCGACACTTATTCTCAGCGATCCGACACTTATTCCGCCCGGCCACCTCTAGGAACCCGTGTCGCCGAGGGCTCGCGTGCCGGGCTGCGCCTCGATCTGGAGGCGTGGCAGCCATTCGAGCCAGCGCGGCACGTACCAATTCCAATCCCCGAGGAGGCCCATCGCACTCGGTAGCAGTACGGATCGGATGATGGTCGCGTCGATCAGCAGGGCAACGCCGATGCCGATGCCGAAGCCGGTCACCGCTAGGGCCCGCCCACCTCACGTGGTCCCTTGCCACTGCGTCCGGGTTGGATCCTCGTGAACAGGAGCTGGGGGGACACAAGTCGGATAGCGGGGAATAAGTGTCGGATCGCGGGGATCAGTGGGCGAGCACGGCGATGAGCCAACTGCCCGCAGCGATCAGCGCACCGGCGAGCTCGATCAGGATCGACAGCCCTGCCGCCTTGAGCGCCTGACGGGCGGACCTCCAGGCGTCGGCAGCGGAGGCCGACCGCATGCGCTCAGCGCCGTAGACGCCTGCCACGAACCCGATGACCAGCCCGATCACCGGGATCACGAAGAACCCGATGATCCCCAACACAGCGCCAACCCCTACGGACGACCGCCGAACGCCGGCACCCCGCAGCCGACGCTCGGGAACAATCCACTTGACCACCTGACTGACGGCGATACTCACGGTGGCGACGGCTAGCACGGCCCATGCGTACGCTTGCTGTATCTCGGTGGCCCATACCAAGATCGCCGCCCAGACCAGCACCCAACCGGGCAGGACGGGTACGATCACGCCGATCACGCCGACGAAGATCGCCAGGCCAGTCAGCCACAGCTCCGCACTCGACACGCGGCATACTCTGCCGAAATGTGTGGAGGGCGACCACCCGCGGGGTGGCCGCCCTCACAGGGCTAGTCGGAGCGGAAGCTCAGGGCTCACCGTCAGGAGTGGTTACGAGCGTCTCGTCGAGTCTTTCGGTCTCGTCATGGATGGACACGGCAACCTCACGCAACCGCTCGGCGTGCTCGCGACCGTGGTGGGCACAAAACAGCAGCTCACCGCCTCCAGCAAGGGTCACTCGCACGTAGGCCTGGGCTGCGCAGCGGTCGCATCGGTCAGCGGCGGTCAGGGCGGGGCCCTGGGCTATCGCTGTGGTCACGTCGTGGCCTCTTTTCCGTTGTCCTGCTGGATTCACCAGTCCCAACATCAAAGCACGTCATTTGCTTCCCCCCGACCCGGCACCCGAAACGCGGACGCCGTACCCACTCTATGACGCAGCATGGACCCACCCGGTTCGCCAACACGGGAGATTACGGAAGATCGCCGGAGATATTGCCCACATTCTCCGCCGGTTCGGTGCGCTGCGGCGTGGGTCCGGTGCCGCGCCCGCAGCCGCAGGTAGGCTCGGCGCAACCTGTTCGTACGCTAGGAACCAATGCTTTCCGGAGGGGATGCGTGACCGCCCAGGGGGTCGCTATCGACAACACCTACACGGCTGCCAACTTGCTAGTCCTCGAGGGGCTGGAAGCGGTACGCAAACGGCCCGGCATGTACATCGGATCCACCGACACCCGCGGGTTGATGCATTGCGTCTGGGAGATCATCGACAACGCAGTCGACGAGGCGATCGCCGGAGTCTGCACCCTGATCGCCGTGACTCTCAACCCAGACGGATCGGTGGAGGTGCATGACAACGGTCGGGGCATTCCGGTCGATATCGAGCCCAAGACCGGTCTGTCAGGCGTTGAGGTGGTCTTTACCAAGCTGCACGCGGGTGGCAAGTTCGGCGGAGGTTCGTACGTCGCGACGGGAGGGCTGCACGGGGTCGGGTCGTCGGTGGTCAACGCGCTCAGCGCGCGCCTCGACGTCGAGGTCGACCGGTCCCCGGCGACTCGAAAGATGTCCTTCCAGCGAGGTACGCCGGGGGTCTTCGATGGCGACGGGCCGGCTGCCGGGTTCGTACCCGGCTCGGGGCTGAGCAAGGGCGCCCGCGTGCGCAAGGGGGTCACTGGCACCCGGGTGAGGTTCTGGCCAGATCGTCAGATCTTCACCAAGGACGCTGCCTTCGCCTACGACGAGCTGATCACGAGGGCGCGCCAGACGTCGTTCCTGGTTCCTGGTGTGGAGCTGGTCATCCGCGATCTGCGCGGGCACGAACCGACCGAGGAGACGTTCCGTCACGCCGGCGGCATCGCGGAGTTCGCCGAGTTTCTGGCGCCCGATGAGCCGGTGACCGGCGTCCTGCGCCTGCACGGTGTCGACAACTTCACCGAGACGGTGCCGCTGCTCGACGACAAGGGTCACATGACGCCACAAGACGTCGAACGCGAGATCACCGTCGACGTGGCGCTGCGCTGGGGGTTGGGGTACGGCACCGAGATCCGGACATTCGTCAACGTGATCGCCACCCCGAAAGGCGGCACCCACCTGCAAGGTTTCGAGCGCGCTGTCACGACGACCTTCAACGAGGTGCTGCGGTCCACCCGTCTGCTGAAAGCCAATGACACAGACGTGACCAAGGACGACGTGCTCGAGGGCCTCACCGGTGTCGTGACCGTCAGCCTCGCGGAACCGCAGTTCGAGGGCCAGACCAAGGAGCTGCTGGGGACGCCTGCGGCATCCCGGATCGTCCGGAAGATCGTCTCCAGGGAGCTGACGTCCTTTCTGACGTCCTCGAAGCGAGGCGACAAGCCCTACGCCCGGGCGGCGATGGAGAAGGTCGTGGCGGCCTCGAGGACCCGACTGGCCGCCCGTCAGCAACGCGACAACCAGCGACGCAAGAATGCGCTCGAGTCCTCGGCCCTGCCCTCGAAGCTCGCTGACTGCAGAAGCACCGATCTCGATCGATCGGAGTTGTTCATCGTTGAGGGTGACTCGGCCCTGGGGACGGCGAAACTCGCCCGGGACTCGGAGTTCCAGGCGTTGTTGCCCATTAGGGGCAAGATCCTGAACGTACAGAAGGCCTCAGTCGGCGACATGCTAAAGAACGCCGAATGCGCCTCGATCATCCAGGTCGTCGGTGCCGGTTCGGGTCGTACGTTCGATCTCGATGCGGCTCGCTACGGCAAGATAATCTTCATGGCCGACGCCGACTCTGATGGTGCGCACATCCGGTGCCTGTTGACCACTTTGTTCTTTCGTTACATGCGCGAGCTGATCATGCAAGGACGGGTCTACTGCGCCGTCCCCCCGCTGCACCGGATCGAGCTGTCCAACCCCAAGAAGGGCATGGAGCGGTACGTCTACACCTACACCGACGCCGAGCTGCAGCGCCGGTTGGCCGAACTCGCCAAGAAAGGCGTGCGCTGGAAGGACCCGATCCAGCGTTACAAGGGGCTGGGTGAGATGGATGCCGACCAGTTGGCCGAGACGACCATGGACACCCGCCAACGTACGCTGCGCCGAATCACCGCTGATGACGCCGACGAGGCGGCAGGGGTATTCGAGCTGTTGATGGGCAACGATGTCGCGCCACGCAAGGAGTTCATCGTGCAGGGCGCGTACGAGCTCGACTCCGACCGGATCGACGCCTGACGGCGTC
>JBDUDR010000002.1:0-59725 GCA_040002845.1 Nocardioidaceae bacterium | reverse complement strand
GCTGCAGGCTCGGCGGGAAGCGGGCAGCCCGACGATGGGCATGGTACTGAGCCTGATCGTGGTGACCGACGAGGGCAACTACTACGACAGCCTCAAGGCGGCCAACACAGTCTCCAAGGAGCACCCGGCCCGGACTCTCGGGGTGGTCCGCAAAACCGGGCGAGGCACCTCCAGGCTGGACGCCGAGGTCAAGATCGGAGACGGCGGGTCTGGCGAGGCAGTACTCCTGCGGATGTCTGGAGAGCTCACGAAACACCCGGAGTCGGTGGTTTTGCCGCTGCTGTTGCCGGATTCGCCGGTGGTCGCATGGTGGCCCGCCAAGGCGCCCGACAACGTCGCTGAGGATGCGTTGGGGGCCTTGGCCCAGAGGCGCATCACCGATTCTGCCTTCGCGCCACGTGGCAAGAGCAGCGCATTGCTCACCCAGGCGCTCAACTACAGCGACGGGAACACCGACCTCGCCTGGACGCGGCTGACCCACTGGCGGGCGTTGCTGGCGGCTGCGCTCGACCAGTACACCGGGAAGGTGCGATCGGCCGAAGTGGTCAGCGAACGCATAAGTCCAAGTGCAGACCTGCTGGCCGCCTGGCTTCGGTCGCGGCTGAAGATCGAGGTCACCCGCTCGTCCTCGAAGGGGCCCGGCATCACCTTGGTACGCATGCCCACCGCCGATGGTGACATCGCGATCAGTCGGCCGGACGGCAAGCTGGCGCAGTTCACCATTCCAGGTCAGCCGGACCGCCCAGTCGCGCTGAAGCGTCGCGAGACCGCCGAGCTGCTCGCCGAGGAGCTTCGCAGGCTGGATCCAGACGACATCTACGCCCAGACCGTCAAGGTTCTCGCGACGGCATCGCGGGACAGGTGACGTCCGCATGCCGGGGCCGGCGATCCTGACGCACCGCAACGCAGACCTGCTCGCTCAGGCGGTCGCAGCCCGGTTGATCACGCGGCTGGTCGATGTGCAGAGCACCGGTCGCATCCCGTCCTGGGTTCTCACCGGGGGAACCATCGCAGACCGGATTCACCGGGCAGTGGCCGCATCACCCGCGCACAACGCAGTCGACTGGAAGCGGGTCGAGCTGTGGTGGGGCGATGAACGCTTCGTCGCTCGCGACAGTCCGGATCGCAACGATGGGCAGGCCAGGCGAGCACTTCTCGACTCGCTGGCCCTGGACGATGCCCTCGTCCATGCGATGCCGGCTTCAGATGAATGCGCCGACATCGACGACGCGGCGCGGACGTACGCCGGCGTCCTCGCCGAGCGAGCGCTCCCGGAGGACCACGGACCGGTGCCGACGTTCGACATCTTGATGCTCGGAGTCGGTCCGGATGGTCATGTGGCCTCCCTGTTTCCGTCTCATCCTGCGCTGTACGACGAGCGCCCGGTGGTGGCGGTGCGAGGCGCGCCGAAACCCCCGCCGCTGCGGATCACGATGACCATGCCGGTCCTGGGTCGCGCGAACGAGGTGTGGTTCGTGGCGTCCGGTGAGGAGAAGGCGAGGGCGGTGCACCTCGCCTTGGGTGGTGCCGGTGTCGTACAGGTTCCCGCGGCTGGACCCGCGGGCCTCCACCGCACGCTGTGGTTGCTCGACCGTGCAGCGGCCAGCGACATACCAACCGCCCTCACCCGGATCGCCTCCCCCTGACCCGGCGAAACGCCAGCTTTTCGGCGGTTGCTGTGATCGCACGGCCGCTTGGTTACTGGGGGCCGACGTGTTGGGGCCCCGAGCCCACCAACGCACTACGAACCGCCCTGGATCTGGGCCGGTTTCTCAGGCGCGACGACGCACTCGCGGCTCTTGACACACTGTTGAGGGTCGGCGGGCTCACGACCGACGATCTCACGAGACAGCTCCCTCGATTCAAGGGCCAGCGGGGTGTGGTCCAGCCGCGCGAGCTCGTCCCGTTGGCGGACCCACGCGCCGAGTCCGCGAGCGAATCAGTCTCCCGACTGCGGTTGATCGATGGCGGACTGCCGGCTCCGGAGATCCAGTGGGAGGTCCGCACGCCGTACGGTGTCGTCCGCTTCCGACTGGACATGGCCTGTCCGGACATCAAGTTGGCTGTCGAGTACGACGGCCGGGATTTCCACAGCTCCGCGGCAGCCAGGGCGCGGGACAACTCGCGCCGCGCGGCGTTGCAACGAGAAGGATGGACGTTCGTGATCCTCACCCGAGACGACGTCTACGGCGACTCCCCGAGAGCAGCGGCCAAGGTGCGCCAAGCCCGGGACCGACTCATCTGAGGCGCTTGACCGAGAAGCCAGATCCGCCTCGACACGCCGACGAAACCGCCGAAAAGATGGCGTCTCGGCGGGAGGTCAGAAGATGATCTCGCCGGTGCGACGCTTGGTGCGCAGGGTCTCGACGGCCTCCGCGAGGATCTCCTCGGCCTCCTTGTCGGAGCGGCGCTCTTTCACGTAGGCCAGATGCGTCTTGTACGGCTCGATCCGCGGCGGCGGTGGAGGGTTCTCCTCGTCCCGGCTGGCAGGCAGCCCACAGCGCGGGCAGTCCCAGTAGTCCGGGATCACGGCATCCACGGCGAACATCGGGCTGGTCTCGTGGTCGTTCGCGCAGAAGTACGAGATCCGCTGCCGAGGGGCAGCATCGCCACGCTCCGCCTCACCCATCGGACCTGCGCCCACGCGACTCCCACGGATGGCGCTACCACTGGCCACGATCGAACTCCTCTGGTCGGGACTGGCGTGCCCCGCGGGCACGAGATAACGAGATTGTCTGCCGAGGGTCAGGCTGGTTTGAGCAACAGACCGAGCGCCACGATGCACGAAAACCAGATCAGCCCGACACCAATCGTGATTCGGTCGAGGTTGCGTTCCGCGACCGACGAGCCGCCCAGGCCGCTGGAGACACCGCCACCGAACATGTCCGACAGGCCTCCACCGCGGCCTTTGTGCAACAAGATCAGGAGCATCTCGATGAGGCTGAACACGATCAACAGGATCTCGAAGATAAGTGTCACGATCGGGAGCCTAACTCAGAGCTGCGGCTCAGATGACGGGCAGGTCGTAGAACCGGCAGATTCCGGCGAACTCATCGGCCTGCAGACTTGCGCCGCCGACAAGGCAGCCGTCGACGTCTCCCTGCGCCATGATCCCGGCGACGTTCGCTGCCTTCACCGACCCTCCGTACAGCACCCGCACCGCACCCGCTGCCTCGTCGGACCTGGTCTGCGCGACCCAGGCGCGAATCGCCGCGCAGACCTCCTGAGCGTCCTCCGGCGTCGCCACCTCTCCCGTGCCGATCGCCCACACCGGCTCGTATGCGACGACCACTCCGGCGACCTGTTGGGCGGAAAGGCCACGCAGGGAGCCGTCCAGCTGTGCAAGAACATGCGGCACGTGCTCGCCCGCTCGCCGGACCTCCAACCCTTCGCCGACGCAGACAATCGGGACCATCCCGGCGCCCAACGACTTCTGCGCCTTGGCATTGACGAGAGCGTCGTCCTCCCCATGATGCTCGCGACGCTCGGAGTGCCCGACCACGACATAGGAGCACCCCAGCTTCTCCAGCAACGACGTCGAGATGTCGCCGGTATATGCACCGTTGTCGTGTACCGAGACGTCTTGCGCGCCGTACCTGATCTTGAGCCGATCGCCGTCCACGAGGGTCTGCACGCTGCGGATGTCGGTGAACGGCGGCAGCACCACCACCTCCGCCTTGGCGTAGTCGTGCTTCTTGTCCTGCAGGATCCAGGACAGCTTCTGGACGAGCAGCACCGCTTCATGGTGATTGAGGTTCATCTTCCAGTTGCCTGCCATCAGTGGCAGACGCTGCTGCTCGGCCATGCGTGCGCGCTCTCCAGATCAGGTGTCGGACAGGACTTCCAGGCCGGGCAGAGACCTGCCCTCGAGGTATTCCAGGCTCGCCCCGCCGCCTGTCGAGATGTGCCCGAACTGGTCATCGTCGAAGCCGAGCTTGCGTACGGCTGCGGCGGAGTCACCACCCCCCACCACGGTCAGCCCGTCGATGTCGCTGAGCGCCTGGGCTATCGCGTGTGTCCCCGCGGCGAAGGCGTCGAACTCGAAGACGCCCATCGGTCCGTTCCAGAAGACGGTACGGGCATCCGCGACCGCGGCCGCGAAGGCTCGTGCCGACTCGGGACCGATGTCGAGACCCATCTGGTCGGCCGGAATGTCCTCGACGCTGACCACGGTTGGGGTCGCGTCGGCGGAGACCCGGGGAGCCACCACGACATCGGTAGGCAGGACCAGGTCGACCCCGTTCTCGACAGCCATGCCCAGGTAGCGCCGGCAGGTCTCCACCTGGTCACCCTCCAAGAGGCTCGTGCCGACCTCGCACCCCTGAGCCTTGAGGAACGTGAAAGCCATTCCTCCGCCGATCAACAACCGGTCGGCCTTGCTCAGCAGGCTTTCGATCACTCCGAGCTTGTCTGACACCTTGGAGCCGCCGAGCACGACGACGTACGGCCGGTCGGGATCCTCGGTCAGGCGGTTCAACACCGCGACCTCGGTGGCCACCAGACGACCAACCGCGTGCGGGAGCCGTCGAGCCAGGTCATAGACGCTGGCCTGCTTGCGGTGCACGACACCGAAACCATCGCTGACGAAAACATCGCCCAGCGCCGCCAGCTCATCGGCAAACGCTCCACGCACCTCGTCATCCTTCGACGTCTCGGCGGCGTTGAACCTGACATTCTCCAACAGCGCGACGTGCCCGTCACCTAGCGCGTTCACGGTTTCTCGGGCGCTCGTGCCGACGGTGTCTGCTGCGAACGCCACCGGTTGTCCGAGGAGCTCCGTGAGGCGAGCCGCTGCCGGGGCCAGCGAGTACCGCGGGTCTGGTTCGCCGGCCGGCCGGCCGAGATGTGCCACGATGACCACGGCCGCGCCACGTTCGCGCAGCACCGCGATGGTCGGGACGCTGGCTCGGATCCGTCCGTCGTCGGTGATCCGCCCGTCCTCCAACGGCACGTTGAGGTCACTGCGCAGCAGGACTGTCTTGCCGTGCAGATCAGCGAGGTCCTCGATGGTCTTCAACGCTGTGGGCGTCAGAGGGTGGCGGCGAGGTGGGCGATCAGGTCGACGAGCCGGTTGGAGTAACCCCATTCGTTGTCGTACCAGCCGACCACCTTCACCTGATCGCCGACGACCTTGGTGAGACCGGAGTCGAACACGCATGAGGCGGGGTCGGTGACGATGTCGGTCGAGACGATCGGCTCGTCCGTGTAGCGCAAGTACCCCTTGAGCGCGCCCTCCGAGGCGGCCTGGACCGCCTCGTTCACCTCGGCAACGGAGGCTTCCCGCCGCAACGTGACGGTTAGGTCGGTCGCCGAACCGGTCGGGATCGGGACCCGCAACGCGTACCCGTCGAGCTTGCCCTTCAGCTCGGGCAGCACCAGCCCGATGGCCTTGGCGGCACCGGTCGAGGTGGGCACGATGTTGAGCGCGGCCGCCCGGGCCCTCCGCAGGTCCTTGTGCGGGCCGTCTTGGAGGTTCTGGTCCTGCGTGTACGCGTGAATCGTGGTCATCAGACCGCGCTGGATGCCGAACGCGTCGTTGATCGCCTTCGCCATCGGGGCCAGACAATTGGTCGTGCACGACGCGTTGGAGATGACCTGGTGCTTCGCGGGGTCGTAGTCCTCGTGGTTGACGCCCATCACGACGGTGATGTCCTCGTTCGACGCGGGGGCGGAGATGATGACCTTCTTTGCGCCGGCGTCCAGGTGCGCCCGAGCCTTGTTCGCATCGGTGAAGAGTCCCGTGGACTCGAGAACGATGTCGGCGCCCAGATCCCGCCAAGGCAGCTTCGCGGGATCCCGCTCCTCGAGGGCGGCGATGCGCTGCCCGCCGGCGGTGATGACGTCGTCCGCAGCCTCGACGGGGACGCCCAGCCGGCCGAGGATCGAGTCGTACTTGAGCAGGTGAGCCAGGCTCTTGTTGTCGGTCAGGTCGTTGGCGCCCACGACCTCGATGTCGGCTCCTGAGGCCAGCACGGCCCGGAAGAAGTTGCGGCCGATGCGGCCGAACCCGTTGATGCCTACGCGGACGGTCACGCGGTGATCCCCTCACAAAATCGGAACAATGATCCGCTGCCCGACCCTACCGGTTCGCGGCGCACCGAGAGAATCGCGGACCAGAGGCTGGAAGACACTCTCAGGGGGCGTCGGCCAGCATGTCAGGGGTCAGGTTGGCTTCGGTGTCGGGTACGCCCAGCTCCGCGGCGCGTTTGTCCGCCATGGCCAGCAGCCGCCGGATGCGACCCGCGATTGCGTCCTTGGTCAGCGGAGGTACGTGCAGCTGCCCCAGTTCCTCCAGGCTGGCCTGCTTGTGCTGGAGGCGCAGGTCACCGGCGATCTTGAGATGGTCGGGCACCTCAGCTCCGAGGATCTCCATCGCCCGGTCGACCCTGGCGCCGGCGGCGACTGCTGCCCGAGCCGAGCGTCGCAGGTTGGCGTCGTCGAAGTTCGCCAGCCGGTTGGCCGTGGCTCGGACCTCACGACGCATACGCCGCTCCTCCCAGGCGAGCAGCGACTCGTGAGCCCCAAGCCTGGTCAGCAAGGCGCCGATGGCGTCCCCGTCACGGATCACCACCCGGTCGACTCCGCGCACCTCCCGGGCCTTCGCCGAGATGCCGAGCCGCCTGGCCGCCCCGACCAGCGCCAACGCGGCTTCCGGTCCGGGACAGGTCACCTCGAACGCCGACGATCGTCCTGGCTCGGTGAGCGACCCGTGCGCCAGAAACGCTCCGCGCCAGGCGGCCACAGCGTCGCACCCCGGGCCGGACACCACCTGCGGTGGCAGGCCTCGTACGGGGCGCCCCCGGCCGTCGAGAAGACCGGTCTGACGCGCCAGCGCCTCGCCGTCCCGGATGACTCGAACGACGTACCTGGTCCCCTTGCGGATGCCTCCCCCGGTCACCACGACCACGTCAGACGGGTGCCCGTAGATCTCCGCGATGTCTCGACGCAGCCGCCGGGCTGCTGCGCCGGTGTCGAGATCGGCCTCGATGACGATGCGGCCGGCCACGATATGCAGCCCCCCGGCGAACCGGAGCAGCGACGAGACCTCGGCCTTCCGGCAGCAGGACTTGGTGACCTGCGTGCTGGAGAGCTCGGCTTTCACCTGTGCCGTCATTGCCATGCTCCCGATCCTGCCACGCGATGGGCCTGTCGTGGGCGACGTTCCGGCTAGTGCAACCGCATCACCCTGGTCCGCCCCACGCAGGGTTGCCGCGTGTGTGCGCAAGGACACGTCACCCACCTCCGATCAGCGTCGAGTAGGAGTGGGCCAACAGGCCGGGGTCGTGCCGGGCGGTGTCCTCGGCCGCCAGATCGGCGTACGTGACCTCGGCTCCCATCCGGGCTGCTGCCCGGGCCAACCCGAGTCGTTCCCCGCTCGCCGACGAATCGGCGAGCACGAAGTCCAGTCGCAGCCCGGGGGCGTGCTGGCTGAGTACGTCGAGATGCCGGCCGGCCGAGAACCCCGTGGTCTCACCAGGCTGGGCCGCCAGGTTGAGTGTCAGGATGCGGCTCGCGGAGGCACTGCACAGCGCCTCCGCGAGCTCAGGTACCAGCAGGTGCGGGATGATCGAGGTGTACCACGAGCCCGGGCCCAGCACGACGACGTCGGCTTCGCGCACAGCGCGTACGGCCTGCTCGCAGGCCTGCGGACGGGCGGGCTCCAGCGAAACATGCACCACCTGACCTTGGGTAGTAGCAACCTCGACCTGTCCCACCACGCGATGGACCACCTCCGGATCGCCCGCGTCCAGGCCGGCCACCTCCGCCACGATGTCCAGCGGAACGGCCGCCATCGGCAGCACGCGCCCCTCGGCTCCCAGCAGCCGAGCAACCCACTCGAGCCCGTCGACGTGGTCGCCGAGCAGCTCCCACAGGGCGACGATCAACAGGTTCCCCACAGCATGCTGGTGCAAGGCTCCGTGGCTGGCGAACCGGTGCTGCAGCACCCTGGCCCAGGTGCGTCCCCACTCGTCGTCACTACACAGCGCGGCCAGCGCCTGCCGGAGATCCCCAGGGGGGAGCACGCCGAATTCCTGACGCAACCGGCCAGAGGAGCCACCGTTGTCGGCAACGGTGACGACCGCCGTCACATGACTGCTGACGCGACGTAACGCAGCCAGCGAGGCGGCCAGCCCGTGACCTCCCCCCAGCGCGACCACCTTGGCCGGCGAGAGAGTCGCTGTCACTCTCGGCCCAGGTCGCGATGCATGACGATGGTGGGGATTCCCGACTCGCGCAGCCGTTCGCCCAACGCCTCCGACATCGCCACGCTCCGGTGCTTGCCACCAGTACAGCCGACGGCGACCGTCATGTAACGCTTCCCTTCACGCAGATAACCCTCGGTCAGGGTCTTGAGCACCCTTTCATAGCCATCGAGGAACGCCTGTGCCTCGGGACGACTGGTGACATAGTGGGCCACATCAGGGTCGAGTCCGGTCTGGGGACGGAGTTCGGGCACCCAATGCGGGTTGGGCAGAAAACGCATGTCCACCACGAGGTCTGCATCGACGGGGATGCCGTACTTGAACCCGAACGACACGACCGTCGAGTGCATCGAGACGGTTTCCCCTTCAGAGAACGCGTTCGCGACCTTGGCTGCGAGCTGATGGACATTCAGGTCAGAGGTGTCGATCAGCACATCTGCATCGCCCCGCAGATCCTGCACGAGCTCGCGTTCGGCGGCGATCCCGTCCAGCAACCGGCTGCGGCCCTGCAGCGGATGTGGCCGGCGGGCCGCCTCCTGTCGACGCACAAGCACATCGTCGGAGGCCTCCAGGAACAAGACGATGGGCCGGATGCCGTGCAGGACCAGGTCGCCCAGGGCGCCGCGCAGCGCGGTGAAGAACCAGCGGGAACGCACGTCGACCACCACCGCGATGTGCGACTCCCCGCTCTCGACCTTCCCGACCAGGTCGACCACCGAGGGGAGCAGCTGCGGTGGCAGGTTGTCGACGACGAACCAGCCGAGGTCCTCCAACACCTTCGCTGCCGTGCTCCGTCCGGCGCCAGTCATGCCCGTCACGACCACGAGGTCGCCGCTTGGCTCACTCATCGGGTCGCTCAGCCTCCGGGCTCGCGTCGGTAACACCTGGTCCGGCGTCCGGGTCGAGGATCTCACCGGTCGCGGTGTTGACTGCGGGTTTCGTCGGAATCTCCGCCTGCCTGGCCAGAGCACCAACCACGGCTTGAGAAGTGCGCAGCCCGAATCCCGGAACCGCCGCGATCTCCTCCACCGAGGCCCCACGTAGCTTCCGTAGCGAGCCGAACCGCTTCAGGAGCGTCTTCCTGCGCACTTCGCCTAGACCCGGAACCTCGTCGAGCACCGACTCCACCATGCTCTTGGAACGACGGTTGCGGTGATGGGTGATGGCGAACCTGTGTGCCTCGTCGCGTACGCGCTGCAACAGATAGAGGCCCTCACTGGTGCGCGGAAGGATCACCGGATCCGGCTCTTCGGGCAGCCAGACCTCCTCCAGCCGCTTGGCCAGGCCGCAGACGGGTACGTCATCGATGCCGAGCTCGTCGAGCGCGCGCTGGGCGGCGGCGACCTGTGGAGCGCCACCGTCCACCACGACCAGTCCTGGCGCGTACGCGAACTTCTTCGGTCGACCGGTGTCGGGATCGATCAGCAGCGGTCCATCGGCCTCGTCGGAGGCCAGATCCGGTCCGCTCAGCTGCGCACGTTCGTCGAGATAGCGACGGAACCGGCGGGTGATCGTCTCGTGCATGGCAGCCACGTCGTTCTGCCCGTCGAACCCCTTGATCACGAACCGGCGGTAGTCGCTCTTGCGGGGTAGACCGTCTTCGAAGACCACCATCGAGGCAACCACCTCGGTGCCCTGCAGGTTCGACACGTCGTAGCATTCGATGCGCAGCGGAGCCTCGGACAACGACAGGGTGCGCTGGATCTCCTCCAGGGCTCGCCCGCGTGCCGTCAGGTCACTGGCGCGTTTGGTCTTGTGCAGCGCAAGCGACTGTTTGGCGTTGCGCCCGACCGTCTCCATCAGAGCCTTCTTGTCCCCTCGCTGGGGAACCCGGACCACCACCTTGCTCCCCCGTTGCTGTGACAGCCACTCGGCGAGCGTCCCGGCATCCGCTGGCAGGGTGGGCACCAAGATCTCGCGTGGTATCGCCCCAGCCGACTCGCCGGCGTACAGCTGCTGCAGGAACCCCTCGATCAGCTCGGACGTGCCGGCTTCGACGACCTTGTCGGCCACCCAGCCGCGCTGTCCGCGGACCCGTCCGCCGCGCACATAGAAGATCTGGATCGCCACCTCGAGGGGATCCTCGGCCAGCGCGATGACGTCGGTATCGGTGCCGTCACCGAGGACGACCGCGTTCTTTTCCAGCGCCCGGTTGAGAGCGCCGATGTCGTCGCGCAGCCGGGCTGCCCGCTCGAACTCCAGCTCAGCGGACGCCGCGCGCATCTCAGTCTCGAGGCGCTTGATGTAGTCGGCCGTCTGACCTGCCAGGAAGGCGCAGAAGTCGTCGACGATCGCCCGGTGCTCCTCAGCCGAGACCCGCCCGACACACGGGGCTGCGCACTTGCCGATGTAGCCCAGCAGACAGGGCCGCCCGATCTGAGCCGACCGTCGGAAAACACCAGCTGAGCATGACCTCATGGGAAACACCCGCAACAGCAGGTCAACGGTCTCCCGGATCGCCCACGCGTGAGAGTAAGGACCGAAGTACCGCACCCCCTTCTTCTTCGGTCCGCGGCCCACCATGACCCGCGGAAACTCCTCGTTGAGGGTGACAGCGAGCCAGGGATAGGACTTGTCGTCGCGATACTTGATGTTGAAACGGGGGTCGTACTCCTTGATCCAGGAGTACTCCAGCTGCAACGCCTCCACCTCGGTGCTGACAACAGTCCACTCCACCGACGATGCACTCGTCACCATCGTCTGAGTGCGCGGATGCAGGTTGGCGATGTCTTGGAAGTACGACGAGAGCCGCGCTCGCAGACTCTTGGCCTTGCCGACGTAGATGACTCGTTTGCGCGCATCCCGGAAGCGATAGACACCGGGGGCATCCGGGATCTCGCCCGGCGCCGGTCGGTAAGTCGCGGGATCTGCCACGGCTACCACCCTATGCAGTGGCGTGGACGTGTCAGGTGCGACCAGGCAGGTGCCGGGCGGCTGCTCGGCGGGCGCCGGCCGGTCGGGACGCGCACCACCATCCACCCGTTGGACGAGGCCCCGTTGCCGAGGTCGCTTTGTCGACATTCTGCTCGTCGACCCGAGCCGGATCGCCGCGCTGCTGGCGGTGGCCCACTGCCTGGGGGCTCGCAACCGCTGGACGCCAGGTCAGGCGAGGTCGATCTCGCTTCCCTTGACCTTGATGTCGATGGGCGCCAGCGGTGCCTTCGCGGGGCTGTCGGGGGTGGGAACGCCGGTCGCGATGGCGTAGTGACTCTGATGGCAGGGGCAGATGATGAAGCCATCAGAGATCGAGCCCACTGTGCAGCCCAGGTGCGTGCACACTGCCGTAAAGGCCTTGTAGTCGCCCGCTGTCGGCTGGGTCACGACGATCTTCGGTCCGGTCAAGATCGTGCCGCTGCCGACTGGGACATCTGACGTGGCGACCAGCTTCGAGCCGACCCCTCCTGCGCTCGAACCCCCTGGGTCGGAGCCTGCTGCTGTCGTACCGCCGCTGTCGGACGAAGAGCTGTTGCCCCCACCGCACGCAGCGATCAGTGGGGTTGCGACGCCGATGGCACCGGCTGCGACAACCCCCCGCAGGACGGTACGCCGCGACGTGGCGTCCTCTGTCCGGTCGGGCACGGTTGGCTGGTCTGGCATGGCACTCCTCGGGGGATCGGCTGTCGTACCTGGGATAACGCTGTCGCACCACCACTGGTTCATGGCCAATGCTGAGAATCTGAGCAGAATCGCCGAGCACCTGCAGACCCGTCCGGCCCGACAAGGGTGATGACTAGCCGGGAGCCCGGCCGGCGGCTGATCTCCTGGCTGCTGCCTTTTCGGGTGACCGAGCACCCGCCCTCTGAGACGGTGCGCGCTTTGCCCTCGGGCGCCTGGAGCCGCCCGTGAGCGCAACTGCGGCGTGCCGACCCGACACCAGGACCGGCTTGAGGAAGGCGCCGGTGTAGCTGTCGGGGTTGGCGATCAGGTCCTCTGGCGTGCCCTCGCCCACCAGCAGACCTCCCCGCACACCGCCTTCCGGGCCCAGGTCGATCAACCAGTCGGCGGTCTTGATCACGTCGAGGTTGTGCTCGATGACGATCACGGTGTTCCCTTGGTCAACCAGTCGCCCAAGCACGCCGAGCAGCTTGTTGATGTCCTCGAAATGCAGCCCGGTCGTCGGCTCGTCGAGCACATAGACGGTGCGTCCGGTCGAGCGCTTCTGCAGCTCGGCGGCCAGTTTGACCCGCTGCGCCTCACCTCCGGACAGCGTGGGTGCCGGTTGGCCAAGACGCACATAGCCGAGTCCGACGTCCACCAGCGTGCGCAAATGCCGCGCGATGGCCGGAATCGCCGCGAAGAACTCGACCGCCTCTTCGATAGGCATGTCCAGCACGTCGGAGACCGTCTTGCCCTTGAAGTGGACCTCGAGCGTCTCACGGTTGTAGCGGGCACCGTGGCAGACCTCGCAGGGCACGTAGACGTCGGGCAGGAAGTTCATCTCGATCTTGATGGTGCCGTCGCCTGAGCAGGCGTCGCACCGACCGCCTTTGACGTTGAACGAGAAACGCCCGGGCAGGTAGCCCCGCATCTTGGCCTCGGGTGTCTCGGCGAACAGCCGGCGCACATGGTCGAAGACACCGGTGTACGTGGCCGGGTTGGATCGGGGAGTCCTCCCGATCGCTGACTGGTCGACGTGGATCACCTTGTCGACGTGCTCGAGACCGGTGACGGTGCGATGTCGCCCGGGGATGTCGCGAGCGCCGTAGATCTGTTTGGCCAGGGCCTTGTAGAGGATGTCGTTGACCAAGGTCGACTTGCCAGAGCCGCTGACGCCGGTGATCGCGATGAGGACACCAAGCGGGAACGTGACGTCGAGGTCGCGGAGGTTGTGCTCGCGCGCGCCGGAGACGGTGAGCTCGCGACCGGGGGTCAGCGGCCGACGGGTGACTGGGACCGGAATCTCGCGGCGGCCCGACAGGTAGGCCCCCGTGAGCGAGTCGTGATGGTTGAGCAGCTCGTCCACACTGCCGGAGACCACGATCTGGCCGCCATGCTCACCCGCTCCGGGGCCGATGTCGACCACCCAGTCGGCCGTGCGGATGGTGTCCTCGTCATGCTCGACCACGATCAAGGTGTTGCCGAGGTCACGCAGCCGGACCAGGGTGTCGATGAGCCGGTGGTTGTCGCGCTGGTGGAGTCCGATGGACGGCTCGTCCAGGACGTACAGCACACCGACCAGTCCCGCGCCAATCTGGGTTGCCAACCGGATGCGCTGCGCTTCTCCACCGGACAACGAGCCACTTGGACGGTTCAGAGTCAGGTAGTCGAGCCCCACGTCGAGCAGGAACCGCAGCCGCTCGGCGATCTCCTTGAGCACCCGCTCACCGATCTGGCGTTCGCGGGGGCTCAGATCCATCTCACGGAGGAACGCCGCCGCGTCACCGACCGGGAGCGCGCAGACCTCTGCGATGTTCTTCCCACCCAGCGTCACTGCGAGCGAGATCGGTTTGAGCCTGGCCCCTCCGCAGGAGTCGCACGGCACCTCCCGCATGAACCCCTCGAGTCGCTCGCGGCTGGTGTCGCTCTCCGCCTCGGCATGTCGACGTTTGATGTAGGGGATGGCCCCCTCGAACGCGCTGTAGTAGCTGCGCTCCCGGCCGTAGCGGTTCTGGTAGCGGACGTGCACCTTGGTCGGGTGGCCTTGCAGCAGAGCCCGCTGGGCACGAGCGGGCAGCTCCGCGAACGGCGCTTCCACCGAGAAGTCGAGCTCGTCGGCGAGGGCGTCGACGAGGCGGGAGAAGTATTCGGAGATGTGGGCCGACGACCATGGCGAGATCGCACCCTCCACCAAGGACTTGGCGGGGTCCGGCACCACCAGCTCCGGGTCGACCTCCATCTTGGTCCCGAGCCCGTGGCACTGCGTGCACGCACCGTAGGGTGAGTTGAACGAGAACGAGCGCGGCTCGAGCTCCTCGAAGGACAGGTTGTCGTAGAGGCACGCCAGATGCTCGGAGAAGGTCCGCTGGCGATGCTCGTCACCCGGTGGGAGATCGACGAAGTCGAGAGAGACCAGGCCGCCCGACAGGCCAAGGGCGGTCTCGATCGAGTCGGTGAGCCGGCGCTTGGCGGACGCTTTGACGGTCAGCCGGTCGACAACCACCTCGATCGTGTGCTTCTTCTGCTTGTCCAGCTTAGGTGCCTCGGTGACCGGATGAACGTCACCGTCGACGCGAACTCTGGAGTAACCCTGCGTCTGGAGCTGACGGAACAGGTCGGTGTATTCGCCCTTGCGGCCGCGGATGACCGGCGCCAGCACCTGGAATCGGCTTCCGTCATCGAGCTCGAGCACCCGGTCGACGATCTGCTGCGGGGTCTGGCGGGCGATAGGCCGACCGCATTCGGGGCAGTGCGGCCGCCCCGCGCGGGCGTAGAGCAGCCGGAGGTAGTCGTAGACCTCGGTGATCGTGCCTACCGTCGAGCGTGGATTGCGGGAGGTGGACTTCTGGTCGATCGAGACCGCGGGCGACAGTCCCTCGATGAAGTCGACGTCGGGTTTGTCCATCTGGCCGAGGAACTGGCGCGCATAAGCGGACAGGGATTCGACGTACCGACGCTGCCCCTCCGCGAAAATGGTGTCAAAAGCAAGGCTGGACTTGCCCGATCCCGACAGTCCCGTGAACACGATCATCGAGTCACGCGGGAGGTCCAGCGACACGTCCTTGAGGTTGTGTTCGCGGGCGCCGCGGATGATCAGCTGATCTGCCACTGGTGCTCTTCCCGATCTGGTGCGTCGGCGGGTCGGACTTGAATGTGGGCACGTACGCCCGGTGCGGACATGCTAACCGCGGCAACCGACAAACCCTTCCGGCCCGTGCTGGTCGAACGCCCCGGCAGGCCCGCGATAGGTTCGGCTCATGACCAACGACGAGGCTGCGGCTCCCGACGATCCGACGAGCTGGCTCGAGACGATCGAAGCTGCCACCGCCGCTCTGATGCAAACCCTGGAAGCGCTCGACGACGAGAACGCACACGCACCCACTGGGCTCCCGGGGTGGACCCGCGGCCATGTCGTCACCCATCTAGCCAGGAATGCAGACGGCCTGGTCAACCTGCTGACCTGGGCTCGCACCGGGGTCGAGACGCCGATGTACGCGTCACGAGCCCAACGTAGTGCCGACATCGAGGCCGGCTCCACCCGCCCGGCCGCAGCCCTGCGCGACGAACTCGGCCGCTCGCACCTGCGACTCATGGCGGCCGCCCGTGAACTGCCTCTCGAGAGCTGGTCCGCCCCCATCGCTTGGGGCCAGCACGACACCCCCGGCACTGCGGATGTGGTTCCGAAGCTGCGCCAGGTTGAGGTCGAGGTGCATCACGTCGACCTCAACCTCGGGTACACACCCTCTGACTGGCCGGCTGACTTTGTGTCCCGCATGCTGCACGTAACGGCATCTGACCAGCCGCGCGACGATGGCCAGTCATTCGTGCTCAGAGCAACCGATCTCGACCGCGAGTACGACGTCGGGGACTCAGGACCGACCATCTCGGGACGATCCGAGGCCTTGCTGGCCTGGCTCATCGGGCGCAGCGACGGTTCCGATCTGCAGGTCGATCCAACCGGACCGCTTCCCCAGCTGGGACGGTGGCGATGAACTACAGCGGCAAGGTCCATGTCGGAGGCCGGCCTGACGTCCGCGAGCTCCCGGATGTCGTCATCACGAAGGCGTCGGTGGGTCCGATGGACAACAACGCCTACCTCCTGCGATGCCGGCACACAGATGAGCAGGTGCTGATCGACGCGGCCAACGACGCGAAGACCCTGCTGGGCTTGGTCGGCCCGAGCGGCCTGGCCCGGGTGATCACCACACACAGGCACGGAGACCACTGGCAAGCTCTGGCCGCCGTCGTCGAGGCCACCGGCGCCATCACCTCGGCCGGTGCCGACGATGCCACCGGCATTCCCGTGCCCACCGATGAACCTGTCGCGGACGGTGACCGGATCCCGGTCGGTCGCTCAGAGCTGCAGGTGATCCATCTTGTGGGTCATACACCCGGATCCATCGCGCTGTTGTACGACGACCCGGAGGGCACGCCCCACCTGTTCACCGGCGACTGCCTGTTCCCCGGTGGAGTGGGCAAGACGGGGTCCTCCACCGATTTCGCGTCACTCATCGGCGACGTCAAGGCGAAGGTCTTCGGTCGGCTGCCCGACGAGACCTGGGTCTATCCCGGCCACGGGAACGACACGACACTGGGCGCGGAGCGTCCGCATCTGGCCGAGTGGCACGCCCGCGGCTGGTGACCTCAGTCGATCGACTCACGCGTTGACGTCGTCTGTGGTGCGTAGGGTCGAGGCATGACCCACCTCTCGGTCGCCGTGCCCATCAGCACGCTGTGGAGCGCCCCGAACGCCCCGCGTGAGGTCGACGGTCCAGCCATCTCCGCGACTCCTGACATCTACACGTGGTGCAAGGCCATGAGCACCGAGGACCGACGGGGGCTGCACGGGCGGACGCTTTCTCAGCTGCTGATGGGCGAGCCGGTCGAGGTGACCGAGGAGTCGGCCGGGTGGGTGCGGGTGAAGGCGCCCTGGCAGCCTTCCTCTGCCGGGCTGCCGGCAGACTCGGAGTTCGCCGGCTATCCGGGTTGGCTGCCCCGGTCACATCTCGCGGCTCGTGCTGACCCACCGGATGGCCACGGACAGGCGGTCGTCACCGCGCGTACCACTCTGCTGCGGATCGGCGTCGAGGCGTCCTCGGCAACCGGACGCGAGGCAGGCGCCACCGTCGCCATCTCGTGGGCGACCACCCTGCCCGTTCTCGCGGTCACGGACACCGAGGTGCACGTCGCGCTCCCGGGGGGTCGGCGAGGAGTGCTGGAGGCGGCGGACGTGCGGGTTCGTCCTGCCGGGACGGTGCCGGCAGTCACGGGTGAGGCCGCTCTCGCCTCCGCTCGGAGGATGCTGGGCACCGGCTACCTCTGGGGCGGCACGAGCGGTTGGGGGGTCGACTGCTCCGGGCTGGTCCATCTGGCATTTCGCGGGCACGGCTGGGTCGTCCCACGCGACGCGCACGACCAACAGGCAGCAGCCACCGACGTTGCTCCCGACCGGGCGAGACCGGGTGACCTGTACTTCTTCGGCGCGGCCGGCGAGGTGTCGCACGTTGGCCTGTTCTCAGGGGACGACCAGATGCTGCACGCCCCGCAGACCGGCGAGCTGGTCGAGGAGGAAACGCTCGACCCGGATCGGCTGCGTGGTCTGACCGGGGTGGGCCGGTTCGGCAGTGGTGGTGCAGCCCATTTGGTGAAGACACGATGATTCGTTGGGTGCACGTGTTCATCGACGTACCGGCCGAGCGGGCGCGGGACACCGAGCGCTTCTGGTCCGGCGTCACAGGCTGGCCGACCGGACGACGGTGGGATCATCATCCGGAGTTCGTCACGCTCGAGCCACCGTCCGGCGCGGCCTACGCACATGTGCAGACGATCGGCGGTCCGCCCCGCGTGCATCTCGACCTCGTGGTAGAACCCGACACGAGTGTCGACGCCGAACGCGAACGCATCGAAGGGCTCGGGGGCACCGTGGGCGATCGACACAGTTGGTGGCAGGTGATGTGCTCGCCGACCGGCTTGCCTTTCTGCATCACCAAGGAACATGAGCCGCTGGTTGCCCCGGTGGCCGAGGTTTGGCCCGGCGGCCAACGCAGCCGGCTCGCGCAGCTGTGCATCGACATTCCGCACGATCGCTATGGCACCGAGCAGGCCTTCTGGACGGGCGTCACGGGGTGGCGGCGTGGAGCCTCGCGGCGGGCCGAGTTCGACTTTCTCCGTCCGCCCAAGGGGTGCCCGGTGCAGCTGCTGCTTCAGCGGCTGGACGCCACCGACGACGCATCCACCACCCGTGCCCATGTCGACCTCGGGACCGACGACGTGGACGCCGAGGTCGCGCGTCTCGAACGGCTCGGGTCAACCCAGGTGGCACGGGTCGGCAGCTGGCGCATCATGTCCGACCCGGCGACCGGGTTGCCGTACTGCGTGACTCGCCAGCGTCCCTAGACGGGTCGGCGACGGCGTTCAGCCCTCACGCGTGGGGATGCTCTTGACGGAGTCCGGATCTCGGCGGGCCTTGGCCAGACTGCCAAGAGTGGTGATCAGCAGCGTGGCCACGATCACACCGAGGGACAACCAGATGGGGACGGTCGGAACGGGTACGCCCTGGCCGCCGTTGATGAACGGCAGGGAGTTCTCGTACAACGCTTCGAGCACCAGCTTGACGCCGATGAAGGCCAAGATGAACGAGAGCCCCAGCGACAGGTAGACCAGCCTGTTCAGCAGGCCACCCAGCAGGAAGTAGAGCTGTCGAAGGCCCATCAGGGCGAACACGTTGGCGGTGAACACCAGGTACGGCTCCGACGTGAGACCGAAGATCGCCGGGATCGAGTCGAGGGCGAACAGAAGGTCCGTGGATCCGAGAGCGACCATCACGATCAACATCGGCGTGATGAGCCGCCTGCCGTTCTTCGTCACTGTGAGTCGGACTCCGTGATACTGCGAGGTGGCGGGCAGCCGGCGCCTGACCATGCGCAGCACGCCGTTCTCCCGGAAGTCGGACTCGTCGCTGTCACGGTGCCGGACCAACGCCCAGGCCGTGTAGACCAAGAAGATCCCGAAGATGTAGAAGACCCACGAGAAGTAGTGGATGACCGCGGTTCCCAGCGCGATGAAGACGCCACGGAACACCAGGGCCAGGATGATGCCGATGAGCAGCGCCGTCTGCTGGTACGCCCGAGGAACTGCGAACCGACTCATGATGATGATGAACACGAACAGGTTGTCGATCGACAAGCTGTACTCAGTCAGCCAGCCCGCCAGGAACTGTCCGGCGTACTGGCCACCGCTGAAATACCAGACGCCCAACCCGAACATGCCTGCCAAGGCGCAGAACAGCACGATGGCGTACGCGCACTCGCGCATCGACGGCTCGTGGGGCCGTCGCCCGATGACGAACACGTCGAACGCCAGCACGGCGACGAGCACACCCACTGTGAGGAACCAGACCCAGCTCTGAACGTGCACCAGACTCTCCTCCGGAAGATGACACAGATCTCCGGAGGTCTCTTCCGCCGAGCCTGGCTCGACCGGTGACACCGGACCGCGGACTCACGGACGTGATGACGACGTCACCGCAGGGGAATACTCCCCTCCACTTCCCTCAGTCTCTCACGTGAGTGCACCCGCCTGGTCGGGTTCTCACAGCCGGCCAGCACAGCCCTCGATGGCTCAGTCGACGCAGAACTCGTTGTCCTCCGGGTCGGCCATCACGACACAGTAGGTACCCCATTCCTCCAACGGACGCAGCACCCGCGCACCGTGCCCGCGTAGGCGGTCGGCCTCGGCGTCGATGGCGTCGCGCCGATCCTTCCCCTCCAGACCGACCGCCACCTTGATGTCGAGATGCACCCGGTTCTTCACGGTCTTTGGTTCGGGCACCTGCTGAAAGAACAGGCGAGGGCCATCGCCGTCGGGGTCGACAGCGGCCGACCGCGCCTCCCACATGTCCTCCGGAACGCCCCAGGTTTCCAGTGCCTGGTGCCAGCTCTCGAAGCCCGGTGGGGGCGGTTGGACGACATAGCCCAGCGCCTCCGCCCAGAACGCGGCGAGGGCGGATGGGTTCGCGCAGTCGAATGTGACCTGGACCGGTGTGGACAACGTGTGCTCCTAAAGCGCATCGCGTGGGGTTGGATTTGGGCAACGGGCCATGACGTCGCCGCAGGATGCATCGACCAGGTCGCAGTGGCTCATCGCACACCGGCGGAGACCATCTGGCGCAGCTCCTTCTTGAGGTCGGAGATCTCGTCACGCAATCGAGCGGCCAGCTCGAAATGCAGCTCCGCGGCGGCGGCGTGCATCTGGTCGGTCAGCTGCTGAACCAAGTCGGCCAGGTCACGCGACGGCAGGCTGGCCAGGTCGGCGGCGTGCCGGCCGGTGTCCTTGCTGGACAGGGCGGGCACCGGTGCCTTGCCCCGGCTCTGCTGCCGACCGCTCCCACCCAGCAGCCGCTCGGTGTCGGCGTCCTCCCGCTGCAGCATCTCGCTGATGTCAGCGATCCGCTTCCGCAGGGGTTGTGGATCGAGGCCGGCCGCGGTGTTGAATGCCACCTGCTTCGCCCGGCGTCGGTTGGTCTCATCGATCGCCTTCTCCATCGACGGCGTGATCTTGTCGGCGTACATGTGCACTTGACCCGACACGTTTCGCGCGGCGCGTCCGATCGTCTGGATCAGCGACGTGCCCGACCGCAGGAAGCCTTCCTTGTCGGCGTCGAGGATGGCCACCAACGACACCTCTGGCAGGTCGAGCCCCTCGCGCAGCAGGTTGATGCCCACCAAGACGTCGAACTCCCCCATCCGCAGCTCGCGCAACAGCTCGATCCTGCGCAAGGTGTCGACCTCGCTGTGCAGATAGCGGGTGCGAACCCCCGCCTCGAGCAGGTAATCGGTGAGGTCCTCGGACATCTTCTTCGTCAAGGTGGTGACGAGCACCCGCTCATGACGCTCGACCCGCGCGTGTATCTCGTGGATCAGGTCGTCGATCTGGCCCTTGGTCGGCTTTACGACGACCTCCGGGTCCACCAGGCCGGTGGGCCGGATGATCTGCTCGACGACGGAGTCGACCCGCGACAGCTCGTAGGGGCCGGGGGTCGCCGACAGGTAGACCGTCTGGCCGACCCGTTCGAGGAACTCCTCCCAGCGCAGTGGCCGGTTGTCGATGGCGCTCGGCAGCCTGAACCCATGGTCGACCAGGGTGCGTTTGCGGGACATGTCCCCTTCGTACATCCCGCCGATCTGCGGCACCGTGACGTGGGACTCATCGATCACGAGCAGAAAATCTTCGGGAAAGTAGTCCAGCAGGCAGTTGGGGGCCGAACCCGGGGAGCGGCCGTCGATGTGCCGGGAGTAGTTCTCGATGCCGGAGCATGACCCCACCTCGCGCATCATCTCCACGTCGTAGGTCGTGCGCATCCGCAGCCGCTGAGCCTCCAGCAGCCTGCCCTGACCCTCGAGCATGGCGAGCTGTTCGGCCAGCTCGAACTCGATGCCGGCGATGGCGCGTCGCATCCGCTCGGCTCCGGCGACATAGTGAGTGGCGGGGAAGATGTAGAGCTCGGCATCCTCGGTGACGACCTCGCCGGTCACGGGGTGCAACGTCATCAGCCGCTCGATCTCGTCGCCGAAGAACTCGATGCGGACCGCGAGCTCCTCGTAGACCGGGAAGACCTCCAACGTGTCGCCGCGGACCCGGAACGTGCCACGAGTGCCAGCCAGGTCGTTGCGGGCGTACTGGATCTCCACGAGCTTGCGCAGCAGGCTCTCACGCTCGAGCTCGGCTCCGACCTTGAGCCTGATCATCCTGTCGACGTATTCCTGGGGAGTGCCGAGGCCGTAGATGCACGAGACCGTGGACACGACGATCACATCGCGCCGGGTCAGCAGGCTGTTGGTCGCGGAGTGGCGCAGTCGCTCGATCTCCTCGTTGATCGAGGAGTCCTTCTCGATGTAGGTGTCGGTCTGGGGGACGTAGGCCTCGGGCTGGAAGTAGTCGTAATAGGAGACGAAGTATTCGACAGCGTTGTCGGGAAACAGCTGACGCAGCTCGTTGGCGAACTGGGCTGCCAGCGTCTTGTTGGGCTCCATCACGAGGGTCGGTCGCTGGACCCGCTCGACCAGCCACGCCGTTGCGGCCGTCTTGCCGGTGCCGGTGGCCCCCAGCAGGACGGAGTCCCGCTCACCCGCTTCCAACCGGGTTTGCAGCTCGTCGATCGCCTGCGGCTGATCGCCTGAGGGTGCGTAGTCCGCGATGACTTTGAACGGCGCAACCTTGCGCTCGAGATCGGTGACTGGCCTCATGGATCCGAGCGTACGCGGGCCTGGCGACACTTATTCCCCGCGAGGAGCAGGGCTACCCACCGAACAGGGTCGACAGGGACAGTGGTTCGTGTCCGGTAATCCGTCGTACGTCGTCCGACACGCCGTCGAGCTCACCTGCGGCGATCGCGGTGTAGGTGCTCACCCAGGCCGCCACCTGCCAGTCCGGGGCCCCGAGTCCGGCCCGCGATGCGAACGCCTGCTCAACAGACTCCGATTGGTAGGTCATGGCGCGACCGGTGGCCAGGCCAATGATCTCAGCCGCTTCAGCCAGGCTCAACGACTCAGGTCCGGTGATGTCATAGGTCGCCAGGTCGTGCTCGCCGGCCTCCGTGAGCACGACACTCGCCACGTCCATCACGTCGACCTGTGCCACCGCTCCCACGCGCCCATCACCAGCTGGGCCGCGGATCACACCATCCGGTCCGGCCATCCGCGGGAGAAAGTCGGCGTAAAGGTTGTCGCGAAGAAACGTGTACGCCAGGCCGGTGGCCGCGATGTGCCGCTCGGTCTGCCAGTGGTCACGAGCCAGCAGAAAGGTCGCATGCTCCGACGCACCGTAGAACGAGAGATAGACGATGCGGCCCACTCCGGCTGCGACGGCGGCGTCGACGAACGAGCGGTGCTCCGCCAGCCGATCGGGGTCCTCCGAGGCTGACACCATGAACAGGGTCCTCATGCCGGCGAGGGCTTCCCGCGCGTGCTCAAAGTCGGCGTACGACGCCACCGCAACCTGGGCATGGGGCAGCCGCGGGGCACGGCTGGGATCTCGCACGATCAACCGCTGCCGGACCTTGCCGGCAGCCAACCGGTCCGCGACTCCACGGCCGATGGTTCCGGTGGATCCGGTCACCGCGATCGTTGGGGCTGAGGTCAGGGTCATCTCCTCCGCTCGGGACGTTGACAGCCTGCCACTCCGAAGCATTGCCCCCAGCCGGCGGCCTCGGTCTGTGGACGAGGTGAGGGCTGTGGATGAGCGGGAGCGGATGCGGACGGCATCCGGCTAGGTTGCGACATCTCGCCGACGTCCGGCGGGGATCTCACCGTCAACCGGAGGCAATCCGTCATGTCCTTGTCCAACCCCTCGTCTGCTCGTCGCCAGGTCCGGCGGACACCAGCCAGGACGACCTACGGTGCGGTCGGCGCCGCGTGCTCGCTTGCCCTGGCGCTCACCACGCTCGTCCCGTCCGCGCCAGCCGCCGCCATCCCAGGTCTGCACCGACAGGCCACGGTTGAGGTGCCGCGATCGACCACGATCACGACGACCGTGACCGACGAAGACGACACCTACGGGCCCCTTGACATATCCAGGGTCACCCATCAGATCACGTACACCACCCTCCGTGGTCGCGTCCGGCTCTCGTACGCGGTCAGGACCTATCTGCCCTTCGACGCCGGCTCGCTCGACCCGCGACAACGCAAGTTCGTCCTGGAGCTCGATACCGACGGCCAGCCTGGCTCAGAGCGAAACGTCAGGATATCCAGTCGCGGCGGTCAGCTGACCGCAGAGGTCATCTCCAACGCCACCCGCAAGGTCATCGCCACCGTCGACGTGACTCGCCCCAACGCCCAGGCCCTGTGGATCAGCGGTCCTCGACGACTGATCGGTGCCCGTCGGTACTTCTGGTACAGCGACTTCCACGCAGATCGTTCCCGGCACTGCGGATGGAGCGATGGCTATCCGATCACCTGCCAAGACGATGTCCCGGACGCCGGCTGGATCCGCCTCGACCGGCCAGCCTGGCCGCGGAACCCGGACCGACCGGCGTGATCAGGCTGGCTCAGCCCGGTAGGTGGGTGCGCGGCGCCATCTTGGGGCCCCGTCTCGGCGGCAAGGAGCCGGCCAGCTCGACCAACCGCTGCACGCGGTGGCGGTGAGGGCGGTACGGGTCCAGCAACGAGGCCATCTCCTCATCGTCTATGGGTTCGCCGGTCAGGGTGTGACCGACCATGGTCGCCAGGTGGTAATCGCCGAAACTCACCGCGTCGGAGTCGCCGTGCGCACGCTGGCGTACCTCGGCCGAGGTCCACTGGCCCACGCCGGGCAGCGACCGGAGCCGGCGATCGACCTCCTCAAAGGGCAGCCCGATGGTTCGCTCGAGGGCCTCGGCTACCCGGGCTGCCCGCACCACGGTGCGCGAACGAGCGGGGTCGATATGCATCCGCAGCCACTCCCAGGACGGGATCGCGGCGAGCGTCGCCGGCGACGGCGGGACCCGCATGCCCGTGGCCCCTCCGGGGCCGGGAGCCGGCTCGCCAAAGCGGCGGATGAGGTTGCGCCACCCGGTCCAGGCCTCCCGGCCGGTCACCTTCTGCTCGATGATGCTCGGCACCAGTGACTCGAGCACCAGTCCCGTCGACGGCGTACGCAGGTGTACAAAGCGTCGCCAGGCCCGCCGAAGCACTGGTTGGAACGGCTCGAATCCGCTGGGATCGTCGGAGGCGCCCAGCATGGTCGGCAGCCGATCGAGCGCCCAGCCACTCCCGGGACCCCAAGCGGCTGCCCGCACCTCGCCGGCGCCGTCGAGCGAACAGATCCGCAGCGTGACCGGGCCGTCCGGGGTCCGCGAAGCCCGCCAGACGGCGCCGCTCAGCTCCAGGAGGTGGGTGGGGTCCCCGGCGCCTCGCCGAAGCGGGCTCAAGATGGTCGCGACCGGGCATGGCCAGCCGGGCCGCCAGGTCCGCTCCTGCGGCAGCAGCGAAGGGCCGGCCAGGCGGGACATGCCCCCAGTCTGGCGCATCCGCCGGCTCGAGCGGTCCTGCAGGCGGGCTGTCGGCGCAGGCGACGACAATGGGAGCATGCTGCTGTCTGAGCTGGTCTCCGTGTCCGATGCGGTGGCAGCCACCCGGTCCCGCAACGCGAAGTCGGCTGCGATCGCCGGCGCCCTGCGACGAGCCGCACCGGACGAGGTCGAGACGGTGGTCGCCTATCTGTCGGGACAGCTTCGACAAAGACGCACCGGTCTTGGCTGGCACAGCCTCAGCGAGGCTCCGGCACCCGCTGACGAGCCGGCGCTGACCGTTGGCGACGTGCACCGGATCTTCGAAGAGATCAGCACCGTGTCCGGAAGTGGGGCGAGGGCGCAGCGAGCAAGCCTGGTGCACGAGCTGTTCGGCACGGCCACCAGCGACGAACAGCGGTTCCTGCGGGGACTGGTCGCAGGAGATCTTCGCCAGGGCGCGCTCGACGGGATCATGCTCGATGCCATCGCCCGGGCCACCTCGCTGCCGGCCGGGGCGGTTCGGCGGGCGGTGATGATGGGTGGAGAGACCGGCCCGGTGGCGTTGGCGGCCTTGACTGAGGGATCCAACGGCCTGAGAGCGTTCGTCCTCGAGCCGGGCAGGCCGGTCCGCCCCATGCTGGCGGCGACCGCGCCGGACGTCACCGAAGCCTTCGCCAAGACCGCCGCCGGCGGTGAGGAGGTGGCTGTCGACTGGAAGCTCGACGGCATCCGCATCCAGGTCCACCGGCGGGACGACGAAGTCCTCGTGGTGACCCGCAGCCTCGATGACATCACGGATCGGCTGCCGGAAGTGGTCGACCAGGTGCGGGCGCTGCGCTGCGCGACGGTGGTCCTCGACGGTGAGGCCGTCGCGCTGACCAGGGAAGGTCGTCCACTGCCCTTCCAACAGACCGCGGCTCGCACCGCCAGCAGCACCGACGTGGCGCGCTTGCGTCGAGACGTCCCGCTGACGACGTTCGCGTTCGACGTCCTGCACGTCGATGGTCGTGACCTGATCGACGAGCCCGCCGATGTTCGCTTCGCCGTCATGCGCGATGTGCTCCCCGCGGAGCTCGTCGTGCCCCGCCTGCTGACAGCCGAGCTGACCGAGGCTGAAGCCTTCTTCGCCGACGCCGTGGAGCGCGGGCACGAAGGGGTCGTCGTCAAGGGGCTGACGGCACCATATGAGGCGGGCCGCCGCGGCGCCTCGTGGGTCAAGGTCAAGCCCCGGCACACCCTCGACCTCGTGGTGCTGGCGGCCGAGTGGGGCAACGGGCGTCGGCAGGGCTGGCTGTCCAACCTGCATCTGGGTGCGCGCGACCCCAAGGGCGGGTTCGTCATGCTCGGCAAGACGTTCAAGGGTCTTAGTGATGCGCTGCTGACCTGGCAGACCGAGCGGCTGCTGGCACTCGAGACCGTGCGGGATCGGCACATCGTGCGGGTGCGACCCGAGCTGGTGGTCGAGATCGCGTTCGACGGGTTGCAGACCTCCACCAGATACCCTGGCGGGCTGGCGCTTCGGTTTGCCCGGGTGATCCGCTATCGCGAGGACAAGCCGGCGGTCGAGGCAGACACGATCGACACCGTGCGGTCACTCATGCCGCGCTGACCCCCTTGACGCATGGCGGCTCAGCGTTTGGCGGCTCAGCGTTCGAGGACCGCGGTCACGCCCTGACCTCCCGCAGCACAGATCGAGATCACGCCGCGACCTGAGCCCCGCTCCGCCAGCAGCTTCGCGAGGGTCCCGACGATCCGGCCGCCGGTGGCAGCGAAGGGGTGACCGGCGGCCAGCGATGAGCCGTTCACGTTCAACCTGGACCGGTCGACGGCTCCCAGCGGCTCCGTCAGCCCGAGCCGGGCCTGGCAGTAGATCGGGTCCTCCCATACCTTCAAGGTTGCCAGCACCTGCGAGGCGAACGCCTCATGGATCTCGTACAGGTCGAAGTCCTGCAGCCGCAGCCCAGCCCGGGCAAGCATCCGGGGCATCGCGTACGCGGGTGCCATCAACAACCCTTCTCCGCCGTGCACGTAGTCGACGGCAGCCGTCTCGTGCCAGGTGAGGTACGACAGGACCGGCAGCCCGTTGCTCGCGGCGTACTCGGGCGACGCGAGCAGCACCACCGAGGCGCCGTCGGACAATGGGGTCGAGTTCCCCGGGGTCATGGTGGCCAGGTCGCCCCGGCCGAAGACCGGCTCCAGCGTCGACAGCTTGTCCAAGCTGGTGTCCGGCCGCAGGTTCTCGTCGCGTTCGAGCCCGAGGTAAGGCGTCATCAGGTCCTGGAAGAACCCCCGGTCGTACGCGGCCGCGAGGTTGCGGTGCGACAGGTAGGCGAGCTCGTCCTGTTCGGTCCGACCGATCTGCCACTCCAGAGCCGTGACGGCCGCGCTCTCCCCCATCGAGAGACCGGTTCTCGGCTCCGTGTTCCTCGGGATCGACGGCGCCAGGTGCCGGGGGCGAATCTTCGCCAGTGCTCGCACCCGCGCCGAGGCCGATCTGGCGCGGTTGGCCTGCAGCAAGATCTGGCGCAGGCTCTCGTTGACGGCGATCGGCGCGTCGGAGATCGTGTCGACACCGCCGGCGATGCCGACGTCGATCACTCCGAGCGCGATCTTGTCCGCCACCGCGATGATCGCCTGCATCCCGGTGTCGCAGGCCTGCTGGATGTCGTACGCAGGAGTCTCCGGTGCGAGAGAAGAGCCCAGCACCGACTCGCGCGTCAGGTTGTAGTCCCTGCTGTGCTTGAGGACGGCGCCTGCGACCACCTCACCCACGCGGCGGCCGCGCAGACCGAAGCGCTCGACCAGGCCGTCAAGGGCCGCGGTCAGCATGTCCTGGTTGGACGCCCTGGCGTAGGCGCCGTTGGAGCGCGCGAAAGGGATGCGATTCCCGCCGACGACCGCGACGGGACGGATCTGCTGGTTCACCTGGGCTCCAACGGCTAAGGGTTGTTGGCGAGCTTGGACTCCTCGTTACCCCGAAAGTTACAGTTGCCCCGCCGCGTGGAGCACCTGCAGTTACTTCGAGATGGGACACATCGCCGATGGGTGACCGTTACCTGGCCCTAGCCGGGACACCGGTGGGCGGGTTCATCCTCAAGAACCTCGGTTTACCCCGCCCGACGCCGTTGGAGCGCTACCGCGCCGGCGATCCACTCGTGACCGGCACGGTCCTGGTCGGCTCGGCGCCCGACGGACGACTCGGCGAGCCCCTCACCGCAGCCCTGAGCGTGCTGGACATCACCACCGTTGCCACCGCGACTCCCGGTCGGCGGCACAAAGGGATCGTGTTCGACGCCACCGGCATCACCCACTCCCCGGCCCTGCAGGCCGTGCCAGCGTTCTTCACGCCGGTCATGCGCAGCCTGTCCAGGTGCGGTCGGGTCATCGTCCTCGGGACATCGCCAGGGCCACGCCAGTCCGAAACCGAGCGGATCGCTCAGCGCGCGCTCGAGGGCTTCGTCCGCTCGCTGGGCAAGGAGGTCGGTCGGGGCTCGACGGTGCAGCTCGTCCGTGTGACTGAGGGTCACGAGCCAGAGATCACCTCCACCCTCGGTTTCCTGCTCTCCCCGAAATCTGCCTATGTCTCCGGGCAGGTGATCAGGATCGGCAGCACAGACACCCCCGGTCCCGCGCGGGTCAGCGACTGGCGCAGGCCTCTGGCGGAGACCGTGGCGTTGGTGACCGGAGCCGCCCGTGGGATCGGGGCAGCCATCGCCCGGGTGCTCACCCGCGACGGCGCCACCGTGATCGGACTCGACGTCCCCGCTGCCGGTTCAGCGCTGACCGAGCTGATGGACGAGCTGGGTGGCCACGCCCTCACGCTCGACATCGCGGGGGTCGACGCGCCACAGCGCATCGCGCACCACGTGAGCGAGCACGGCGGCGTCGACATCGTCGTGCACAACGCGGGCATCACCCGTGACAAGCGGCTGGCCAACATGAAGGAGGACGCCTGGCGCTCGACCGTGGCGGTCAACCTGACGGCGCCGGAGCGGATCACGACGGAGCTCCTGACACAGAAGCTAGTGCGAGACAACGGTCGAATAGTCGGGGTCTCGTCGATCGCCGGCATCGCCGGGAACGTCGGGCAGACCAACTATGCGACCTCGAAAGCAGGCGTCATCGGGCTCGTCGAGGCCTTCGCCCCCCGCCACGCGAGCCGGGGCATCACGGTGAACGCTGTCGCGCCCGGATTCATCGAGACGCAGATGACTGGGCAGGTTCCGCGGGTGATCCGCGAAGCCGGACGCCGGATGAACTCGCTCGGACAAGGCGGTCAGCCCGTCGACGTCGCGGAGGCCATTGCCTGGTTCGCCAATCCGGCCTCAACCGGCGTGAACGGCAATGTGCTGCGTGTCTGCGGCCAGAGCCTGCTGGGCGCCTGAGCCGATGGCGACCCACAGCGTCAAGAGCTACCGGCGAGCACCCTCGACACTTGCGCTGATGGCGAGGGCAGCTGTCACCGGGATTCCTGGGCTGTCGTCGATCCCCGGCATCCGTCGCGATGGTCGCGGCCTCCCCGACCTGGTGGTCAGGCGACCGGACCAGCCGATAGACCTGGGTCACCTGGCCGCCTACAACCGGCTGTGCGGATTCGGGCTACAGGCCACGGTGCCTGTCACGTATCCACACGTCCTGGCGTTCGGCCTGCAGCTGGCGCTGCTGACAGACCGGCGCTTTCCCTTCCCCGCCCTCGGGCTGGTGCACGTCCACAACTCGATCACGCAGCTTCGCCCCGTGCAGACCTCCGAACGACTCGACCTCGAAGTAGGCGCCGCCAACCTGCGTCCGCACCCCCGGGGACGGCAGTTCGACGTCGTCACCACGGCGAGGGTCCAGGGCAGCGTCGTCTGGGCAGAGCTCACCACGTTGCTGAGGCGCGGCAGCGGTCATCCGACCGGCCAGCGCGACAAACCGGCCCCGCTGCCGCCCAGTCCCGTCGAATGGCGGTTGCCGGTCGACCTGGGCAGGCGCTATGCAGCCGTCTCGGGCGACCGCAATCCGATCCATCTGTATGCGATTACAGCCCGGCCGTTCGGGTTCCACCGCCAGATCGCGCAGGGCATGTGGAGCCTGGCTCGATGTCTGGCCGGGCTGGCTGGTCGGTTGCCTGCCACCTATACAGTCGAGGCGAAGTTCAGCAAGCCGATCCTGTTGCCTGCCGACGTCGCGTACACCACGACGATGCACGATGAGGTGGTGCGGTTCGCCCTTGCCGACGCGCGAGAGGGCACGCCGCACGTCAGCGGCTTGGTTACGCCGGGCTGAGCCGGTGGGCGGTCAGCGGCGCTTCCCGAACACCAACCGCACCGTGTGACCGCCGGGGTACCTCATGGTGAAGGTCGCGGTCGCGGGCGACCAGACGCCAAGATCGGTGACCCCGTTACCGTTCCAGTCACCGGTGACCGGTAGATCACCGGCGCTCCCGAAGGAGTGGGTGACGCTGGAGCCATCGGGCAGCTGCAGCTCCCAGGAGTGCCGAACCGGGTCGTAGACGCCGATGTCGGTGCGTGCATCGCCGTTCCAGTCGCCGGTGACCGGAAGGTCGCGGGTGATCCCGAGCTGCCGCCAGGTGCGCCCTCCGACCTGGTCGCGCAGGACGAACGTGGAGCTGTCCGGACGCCACACGCCGACCTCGGTACGCCCGTCGCCGTCCCAGTCGCCGGTCACCGGCAAGGCAGTCACACCTCCCAGCCGGATGCTGGTGGTCGATCCGTCGCCATGTCGCAGTACGAACCTGTGCACGGGTTGGCGCCAGACCCCGACGTCGGCCTGCCCCCTGCCGTCCCAGTCACCGACGACGGGCACGTCGGAGGCCGTACCGAACGCGATGACGTGACGTTCGCCGTCCGGCATCCGCAACGCGAACACGGCCCCACCCGCATTGCGCTTGAACACTCCGACATCACCTCGACGATCGCCGTTCCAGTCTCCGGCCAGCGGAACTGCCGGGCAGTTGGAGGACGCTATCGATGTGTTGTACCTGAAGGGTGTTCCGTCGAAAACGGCAGGCTGGTCGATCTTGTCGAGGCGCTGTTCGTAATGCAGATGGGCGCCCTCGGCCCCACCGCTGTCGCCGACCAGACCGATCGGCTGCCCCAGGTCGACCGTCTGGCCCGCAACCACCAGAAACCTCGACAGGTGGGCGTGCAGGCTGCTGTGGCCGTGCCCGTGGTCGATCACGATGTAACGGCCATAGCTCGTGTTCCCGAGGTTGGTGACGCTTGCGACGACGCCCGGGGACGAGGCCACCACAAGGTCGCCGTAGGCACCCTCCCGGTTGAAGTCGATCGCGTACCTGCTCGGACTGTGGCTGTCGCGGCTGGTGCCGTCCCAGGTCTGCCCACACGGGAAAGGCAGCTGGTAGCCGGGGGCGCCGCGGTCAGGCGCCAAGCGTGCACTGGCCGGTCCGCAGACCAGCGCCGTCGACGCGATCACCAGCACCGAGGTGGCCGCCATCTGGTGGGACCGCGGGGCCACCGTCCACATCACCGGCCTCCCGAGAGTGGTTAGGTCACATCAGTCACCTGAGCCTCTTGAAGGGCCAACAGTAACTCCAGACGCGGCAGTTGTCGCTGTTTCGGCATCACCGACATTTCGGCATCACCGACGTTGGGTGCGGTTGTCAACGCAAGGCGATCAACCGGCCGCACGGTCCCACCAGATCGTGGCCACGTTGATCAGCGGAGGCGGTCCCATCTCGGTCAGCAGCCGGTCGACCTCCGGCTGGCGCTCCGGGCCCAGGCACAACCGACGGCGGGTCCACTCCGCGTACGCCTCGGGATCTGCGGTGCGGATCGTAGGCTCGCGCTGCCCCAGCTCGATCTGGTACCCGATGCCGAGCTCCTCCAGCACCGCAAGGAACCGCTCGTACGTAGGACCATCGGGCCTGGCCTGTCCGTGAAAGTGGAGCCACAACGGGCCTAGCGAAGTCAGGGGATGGCGCTCTGTCAGCTCGATCACCACGCGCCGGGTCGCCTGAGCGGCAAGTGCCCGCAGGAAGTCGTCGATGACCGGCACGTTGTAGACGACGTTGGCCGCCACCACCACGTCGCAGAGCGGAATCTGGGCAGCCACATCGGGGTAGGTGCCACGAACGGTATGCACAAGTGCGCCGCGGGCGGCCGCGGCCGTTGCGTACTCCTGCAACATGGCCTCCGACTCGTCCACCCCGACGGCAACGACCCCTGCCGACAAGGCCGGGATGGTCGCGCCTCCGCCCCCGCATCCCACGTCGAGGACAGAGCCGCCATCCTGCAGGATCTCCGCGACCCGCTCGACTGTCGCACCCAGCCCGCCGACCGCATCCACCCGACGGTCTGCCTTGAACAGCGCAGGTGGGAAGCCCCAGGGCGACTCGGGGGCGGCGGCCAAGATCCTCGGGTCGATCGCCCACGCGGCCAGTTGCTGCGCCCACTGGGCGGTTGCGGTCAACGGCATTGGGTCAGCCTAGACGGGGCGATCAGATGCTCCGGCGTACGCTTCGGGTCCATGCGCATGCTGTTCATCGGAGGCACTCAGTTCGTCGGTCGCTCGATGGTGGAGGCGGCGCTCGCAGCGGGTCACGAGGTGACGCTTCTGCACCGTGGCAAGACCGGATCTCAGCTCTTTCCCGAGGCCACGCATCTGCTCGCCGACCGAGACGGTGACCTCAGCGCGCTGGCGGGTCGGTCGTTCGACGCGACCTTCGACGTCTGTGCGTACGTGCCGCGTCAGGTCCGGGCTCTCGCACAGGCGCTGGGAGGTCGCGGTGGGCACCATGTCTTCATCTCCTCGGTCTCCGCGTACGACGAGCCCAGCGCGCCCGGTGCCGACGAGTCGACACCACTGGCAGAGCTGGAGGACAAGGATGTGGAAGAGGTCACGGACCAGACGTACGGCGGCTTGAAGGTCGAGTGCGAGCGTGCCGCAACGCTGGCCTACCGCGACGCACTCAGCGTGGTTCGTCCGACGTATGTGGTCGGACCATGGGACCACTCGGGCAGGTTCACCTGGTGGGTTGACCGGATCGCCCGCGGCGGCGACGTCTTGTGTCCTGGGCCATCGCATGCCGCCATGCAGGTCATCGATGCTCGCGACCTGGCCACCTGGACTATCTCGCTTGCTGAGCATCAGGTTTCCGGTTCGTTCCATGCGGCCTCTCCGGCGCCTCCGTTCTCGATGCGTGATCTCCTCGACACCACAGCGGCAGCGGTCGCGGCACCCGGAACCTCCCTGGTCTGGGCGGACGCCGACTTTCTGACCGCGAATGGCGTTGACGGCGGCTCGATGCCGTTGTGGGCCGAAGGCGCCGACGAGAACGTGATGGCCCTCGACACCTCCGCCGCGCAGTCGACCGGGCTCTCGCCGCGGACACTGTCTGAGACGGTGGTCGACACCTGGGCCTGGATGCGCACCCAAGACTCGCCACTGCGGCCCGAGGTTGGTCTCGGCCCCGACCGGGAGGCCGAGTTGCTCGCCACGTGGCGCGAGAGTAGCGCCCGGTGACGAAGCCACGCCCCGTGAGGTCGGCAGGTCGTGAGTCCCTTGCGTGATGTCCTCTTGGTGTCCGCCGTGTTCCTGGCGTGTGGCGTCGAAGCGGTGGAGGCGCTGACGATCGTGCTCGCTGTGGGAGTGAGCCGCGGCTGGCGCTCCGCCCTGCAGGGCGTTGCCGCGGCCTTGGCCGCGCTGGCCCTCATCGTCGCCGCGCTCGGTCCAGCCCTGACGCTGGTGCCCATCGACGCGCTACGGGTGCTTGTCGGCGGCCTGTTGCTGATCTTCGGTCTCGGCTGGCTCCGGAAGGCCATCCTGCGCGCATCGGGGTTCAAGGCCCGCCACAACGAGGACGTCATCTACGCCCGGGAGCTGGCCGCTGCCCACGCGGCGGAGCGCCGCGGCCGTGCCGTCATCGCCGACTGGTACGCGTTCACGCTGTCGTTCAAGGGCGTGCTACTCGAGGGGCTCGAGGTCGCTTTCATCGTCGTGACGTTCGGCTCGAACCAAGGCAGCATCCCGTTGGCGACGCTTGGTGCTGTCGCTGCGATCCTGTGCGTCGCCGCGGCCGGTTTCGCCATCCGCGGCCCGTTGGCTCGTGTACCGGAGAACACGATGAAGTTCGCCGTTGGCGTGCTGCTCACCTCTTTCGGCACCTTCTGGTCAGCCGAGGGCGTAGGCGTTGAGTGGCCGGGCAACGACACAGCTCTGCTGGCGGTCATCGTGGTCGTGACGGGGGTAGCGCTGCTGCTCACCGTCGGGCTGCGGAGGCTGCGTGCCCACGATGGTCCCGTACCCCCCGACGCAGGCCACCAGGTCGGGGTGCACCCGTGAACACCATCGGCGGCTGGCTGCGCGCCTTCGGCTCGTTCTGGTGGGACTTCATCGTCGGCGACGACTGGCGGCTGGCCGCCGGGGTAGTCGCAGCGATCGCGGTGACCGGAACTCTCGCCCGCAGTCATCGCACGGTGTGGTGGTTCCTGCCACTCGCGGTCCTGACGCTCCTCGCCCTGTCCCTGCTCAGCAGCGTCCGCGCCGCCCGCAGACCCTGAGGAGCGCGCGGGTCAGGCTCGGCCCTGCCTGATCAGCCCCTCCTGCGCCACCGACGCCACCAGTCGCCCATCCTGGCTGAAGACCCGCCCGACGGCGAAGCCGAGGCCCCCGGCTGCCGACGGCGAGGTCTGGTCGTACAGCTTCCACTCGTCCGCCCGGAACGGCCGATGGAACCACATCGTGTGGTCCAGCGACGCAGTCATCAGACCTGGCGCACCGATATGAGTGCCGTGCGGCACGAGGGTGGACGAGAGGAGAGTCAGGTCACTCGCGTAGGTGAAGACCGCGGCATTCAGGACCGGATCGTCGGGAAGTTTCCCGGCCGCCTTCAACCAGATGCGCGCCTGAGCAGGATGCGCAGGGTCGTCGAGCTCACCTCCCGGCCGCGAGTCGCCCGCGTACCTCACGTCCAGCGCGGCCCATTCGTGCCTCCAGTCGTCCGGCGAGCGTCCGAACTGCTTCGCGAACAGGTCCGCCATCCGCGGACAGTCCTCGGGCGGTGGAGCGTTCGGCATCACGTCTTGGTGCTCCAGACCTGGTTCCGTCACATGGAACGACGCCGACATGTAGAAGATCGACCTGCCGTGCTGGCGAGCGACGATGCGCCGGGTGCTGAACGATCGGCCGTCTCGTACGCGTTCGACGTCGTAGACGATGGGCAACGCAGTGTCGCCGGGCAGGATGAAGTAGGCGTGCAGCGAATGGATGGAGCGGTCAGGGTCGACGGTACGCGTCCCCGCGACCTGCGCCTGGGCCGCCACCTGACCGCCGAATACGCGCTGTAGCCAGGTGTCAGGCTGCCGGCCCCGGTAGAGGTCGACCTCGATCGTCTCGAGGTCGAGCAGGTCGATGAGCTCCTCGAGGGTGTCCGGCACCCCGGGCCTCCCAGGTCAGATCGAATCGGTGAGAATCGGCCGTTGCACCCATCAGGGTCGTTCGTCAGGCCGGTCGAGCCCGGCCAGGAAGCGTTCGAACTCGGCGCCCAGCTCCTCGCCGGTCGGCAGCGGCCCCTCGCCCGTGAGCAGGGAGGCCTCAGCAGCGCGAGTGAAGGCGTCGTACTGTGCCTCGAGGGCGCGAACGACCTCCGCCACCTCGTCGTTGCCTTCCAGCTGCGTCGAGATCTCCGCTATCGAGGCCTGGCCGGCGGCGTCGACATCTGTCAGGTCGAACTTCAGGCCGGTCGCGTCCGAAACGGCCCGCAGCAAAGCGGCGGCTGCCGACGGGAACTCCATCTGGGCGAGGTAGTGGGGCACGTGAGCCACGAAACCGAGGGCCTGGTAGCCCCATTCGCCCAACCGGAACTCCAGCAGTGACTGGGCGCTGGATGGCACCCGCAGCTGTCCGCTGAACATGCTCCTGTGTTCGGGCAGCTCGTCAGGACTCGTGCCGTGGACAGTCCACGTCACCGGCCTGGTGTGCGGAACCGCCATCGGAACCCCACCCATGGCAACGACGCTGGTGACCCCGAACCGGTCGATGACCAGGCGCACCGCGGCGATGAACCGCTCCCATGCGACGTCCGGCTCCGGCCCGCTGAGCAGTAGGTACGGCTGGCTGGTCTCGTCGTGGAGCAGGCGCACGAGAAGACGGGGGGTTGAGTATTCCTCGTAGTGATCCGTCACGAACAGCATCGCCGGGCGCCGCGCCCGATAGTCGTACAGCTGGTCGAGGTCGAAGCTGGCGATCACGGGACCATCTGTTTCGCCCGACAGCTGGGCGGCCGCAAGTCGGGCGGCCGCGCCCGCGTCGAGGAATCCGTCCATGGCGTGCAGCATCACCAGCTGGTCGGGCTTGGGGTCCAGGGCTGCGACATCGTCCACGATGTGCACCAAACCGGTCTCGTCGTGCATCAAGCCCCTTTCATGGAGCGTTCCAGCCTATGCCGTGCACCCGATTCGTCGCCCAGAGCGAGATCGCGATGACGTTGGGCTGGTTGGCAAGCGAGCGAGCTGCGGGGAGGCGTCGACCACGACCCGATTGCACTCTTCGAGCTCCCCGCACTCAACCCTCCTCCCGGACCTCCGAACCCGAGGGCGTTTCTCCGATCTGGCGATGGAGATCGTCGAGGGCGCTGATCGCCGCCAGCGCGGACGCGATGTCGACAGCGAGTTCCGGGCCGGTGAGTCGCAGCTCTTGCAGGATCTCCGCCCGCTTGCCGTGCTCGAGGAACCGGGCCGGGATCCCGCGTACCTCCACGGGAGTCTGCACGCCTGCCTGCCGCATCGCCAGCGTCAGCGCGACTCCGGCGCCGCCGCTCATGGCATTGTCCTCGACACTCACCACCAGCCGGTAGTCACGCGCCAGGTCGACAAGTGCGAGATCGACTGGCTTGACCCACCGCGGGTCGACGACGGTGGCTCCGATGTTCTGGGCGGCCAGCACCTCGGCGGCCTCCACCGCGATCAGGGCCATCGGTCCAACGGCGACGATGAGGACATCACGGCCGGTCGACTCCACCAGGAGGTCCGCCACGCCGACCCGTCGAACTGCCGGGATGTCACCGAGGACCGGCCCCTTGCAGAAGCGCAGGACCGTCGGTGAGTCGTCGACCGCGACTGCTTCGCGCAACAGCTCACGCAGCCGCGATCCGTCGCGGGGGGCCGCGATGCGCAGCCCGGGCACCACCTGCAGGATCGACAGGTCCCACATGCCGTTGTGACTGGGCCCGTCGTCGCCGGTGACACCCGCCCGGTCGAGCACGAAGGTCACGGCGCACCCGTGCAGCGCGACGTCCAGCAGAACCTGATCGAACGCGCGGTTGAGGAACGTCGCGTATACCGCGACGACCGGATGCATGCCACCCATGGCCAGGCCGGCCGCCGAGGTTACCGCGTGCTGCTCGGCGATTCCGACGTCGAACGCTCGCTCGGGGAACCGGCTCGCGAAGGCGTCCAGACCGGTGGGGTACATCATGGCGGCCGTGATGGCCACAACGTCCTCGCGATCGGAACCGATGGAGACCATCTCGTCCCTGAATACGTCTCCCCACGACGTAGCAGCCGGCGTCTTCAGCAGCCCCGTCTCAGGGTCGAACGCCCCCGGGGAGTGGAAGTTGTCCTCGGCATGCTGTTCGGCGATCTGGTAGCCACGCCCCTTCTGGGTGATCACGTGGACGATCACCGGACCACCGAACCCCTTGGCCTGGCCGAGAGCGTTCTCCACGGCCACCCTGTCGTGTCCGTCGATGGGTCCGATGTATTTCAGGCCGAGATCCTCGAAGAGCCCCTGAGGTGCGAGCGCGTCCTTCAGCCCCTTCTTGATGGCATGGAGCGCCTCGTACGCAGGTGGTCCGACGAGCCGGGTGCGGGTCAGCCGGTTCTTGACCAGGTCCAGCACACGCTCGTAGCGGGGGTTGGTCCGCAGCGATGTGAGGTGGGTGGCGAGCCCACCCACCGTCGGAGTGTAGGAACGGCCGTTGTCGTTGACGACGATCACCAACCGCCGATCGGCGCCAGCGGCAATGTTGTTGAGTGCCTCCCAGGCCATGCCGCCGGTCAGTGCCCCGTCGCCGACCACGGCGACGACGTGGCGCTCCCGTCTGCCCAGGGCGTAGGCCTTGGCCAGCCCGTCGGCGTACGAGAGCGCGGTCGAAGCGTGGGAGTTCTCGATGACGTCGTGCGGTGACTCCGCGCGGCTCGGGTAACCCGACAGCCCACCCGCCTTCTTCAGCCGGTCGAATCCGGCCGCGCGGCCGGTCACGATCTTGTGTACGTACGCCTGGTGACCCGTGTCGAACAAGATGGTGTCCTGCGGCGAGTCGAAGACCCGGTGGATCGCCAACGTGAGCTCGACGACACCGAGGTTGGGGCCTAGATGGCCACCGGTGCGGGACACCTTGTCGATGAGGAAGTCGCGGATCTCGCGGGCAAGCTCGTCCAGCTGCTGGTCATCGAGGGCACGCAGGTCGCGCGGCGCGCTGATCTGCTCCAGCAGCCCCATCGGGGTCCTTCCGTCGGCTCATGATCTGGCGAACCCGGTCGGTCTACATCGACGCTCGACCAGACATCGAGTGTAGGCGACCCCGCCCGATGAGCTGTTTTCACCGTCGGGGGGCTCAGAGCTTGGCCCGAAACCTCCTGCCGCGCAGCGCCTCCTCGACCAGGCCTACCGCGCGGCGTACGCCCACCAGGCGGGCTTGTTCGCGCTCCCAGGTGGCGACGGCGGCCTCCACCTCCGCGGGCTCCAAGTAGTCGCGCAGCTGGGTGCGCGCCTCACCGAGCCCTCGGCGAGCAGCCGCCTGGCAGGCGTCGACCTGGATCACCGCGAACCTCGCAAGCACGACGACGTGGCGGCGCAGCGCCGGATAGCCCCGGAAGTCGGGCGGGCACAGATCCAGCAGCCAGGCACTCGCCGTGGCCTCCCAGGCGGGAGCATCGGGTGGCCGCACCTCGCGCGGCCACCCCGGAGGAGACACCAACCGGTCCACGACAGCCAGTATATCGAACACATGTTCGATACTCACGACCGCTGCGCGATCGGTGGCGCCAGCACGGTCGCGCGCTGATCTAGGCTCCGAGCGTGACCTGCCTGTTCTGCGCGATCCTGGCCGGCGATGTCGATGCGCACTTCGTGTTCGACGAGCCGTTGATCGCCGGCTTCCTCGACAGCCGCCCGGTGTTCAAGGGCCATACCCTGCTGGTCCCCCGGATTCACGTCGACACCATCACCGAGCTCCCGCCGGACTTGTACGCTCCGCTGTTCGACGCAGCCGCCCGCGTCACAGCAGCCGTCAGAAATGTCTTGGGCGCCCAGGGATCCTTCGTCGCGATGAACAACACGGTGAGCCAGTCGGTGCCCCACCTGCACATGCACGTGGTCCCACGTACCAAGGGCGACGGCTTGCGTGGCTTCTTCTGGCCACGCAGGAAGTACGACGACGAGGCCGAGGCGGCCGAGTACGCAGCCCGGCTGGGGGCCGCCATAACCACGACCTGACCGAGGCCCATATCACAGGGTAGACAAACCGACCGGTCGGTTTGTAGGCTTGGCGTATGACAGACAAGACCCCTGCCACCGGGTCGACGGACCGTGGGGAACACTCACGACGAGCCATCCTCGACGCTGCTCTACCGGTCTTCCGCGCACACGGCTATGCAGCGGCCTCGCTGAACCAGATCATCGAGGCCTCCGGGTTGACCAAGGGCGGGTTCTACTTCCACTTTCCTTCCAAGCAGGCGCTCGCACTTGCGGTGCTCGAGGACCACCAACGACGTGCACTCGAGGAGGTCCGCCGAGACATCGGCACCCACGAGCACGCCGTCGATCGGTTGTTCGCAACGCCGCGGGTCATCGCACGGCACACCGAGTCCGGGCGAGGTCCCGCGGCCATGCGGAAGCTTACCGAAGAGCTGGCGCGCGACCCAGATCTGCGCGATGAGGTCTGCGGCTCCATTCGGATATGGATCGAGCACGCCGCCGAACAGTTCAGAGCCGCCCAAGCCGAGGGGAGCGTGCGCGACGACATCGACGCGGCCACCTTCGCCGAGGTGGCAGTCGGCGCCTCCGTCGGCGTGCAAGAGCTCAGCGAGCAGCTCGGGGACGGGCGCTTGGTCGAACGAATGGAGGAACTCGTGGCCATGATCCAGCGGGCCATCGCCCCGCCTGTCCAACCGGTTCCACCTACCCGAGGGGAGTGATCAAGAATGACGTACGACGTCATCGTCGTCGGAGCCCGGGTGGCCGGCTCCAGTACGGGAATGCTGCTTGCGCGCAGCGGTCTGCGCGTACTCGTCGTGGACCAGACGTCGTTTCCCAGCGACACGTTATCCAGCCATCAGGTTCAGCCGCCCGGTGTCGCGCTGCTGCGCAAGTGGGGTCTGCTCGACCGGGTGGTGGCAGCGGGAACCCCCGCGACCCGGGAAGTTCGCTTCCACGCACCCGGCTCGGTCCTCGAGGGTGATCTGAGCGCCAACCGGGTCGGCGAGCCGCTCTACAGCCCTCGCAGGACGGTGCTGGACTCCATCTTGGTGGATGCCGCTCGCGAGGCAGGTGCCGAGATCCGTGAGCGGACCCGCGTGACCGACCTGGTGTTCGAGGACGGGCGCGTGGTCGGCATCCAGACGAAGACCAAGGGTGGGTCGGCGGCCACCGAGCGCGCCGGCATCGTCGTCGGGGCCGACGGAAAGCACTCGTTGGTTGCCAAGGCGGCCCGGTCGCGCCACTACCGGGAGCGGCCTGCGCGGTCGGTCTGCTGCTATGCCTACTGGCAGGACGTCGGCCTTCAGACCGGACAGATCCACGCTCTCGACCGGCGGGTCGCCGGCGCCTGGCCCACCAACGACGGCCTGGTGGTGACCTTCGTCGCCTGGCCCGCGGAGGACTGGGAGCAGTTCCGGCGTGACCCGGACCGGAGCATCGTCGAAACCCTCGACCAGACCGGCGAGCTCGGCGCCCGGCTACGCGCCGGGCAGCGGGTGGGCCCCGTCCGGGCGACGAACGACCTACCCAACCGGTTTGTCCGTCCGTACGGCCCAGGATGGGCTCTCGTCGGCGACGCCGGGTTGGTGATGGACCCGATCACCGGCCAGGGTATCGGGCACGCGCTGCGCGACGCGGACCTGCTGGATGACGCGATCACCAGCGGCCTGGGTGGGCGACGCTCACCGGCGAAGGCGCTGAGGACCTTCCAAAAGCAACGAGACGCGCAGGCGCGCGGGATGTACAACTTCACCGTCCGGCTGGCAACACTGCCTCCGCCGAGCGCCGCCGAACAGATGTGGTTCGCGGCGATCGCCGGGCGTCCCGACCAGTCCGCGCGCTTCTTCGCCTGCCTCACGGGGGTCGAGCCGATCAGTGAGTTCATGAGCCCGGGCAACGTGATCGACCTGGTTGGCACCCGAGGACTGGCCAGGTTCATCCAGACCCAGCTCCGCCAGCCGCGCCCCCGGCGAGCTACAGCGTGAAGTAGCGGCCCCGCCGATGGGTCAGCGGCGGGGCGGCCGGGTCGAGGTGCATGTGCTCGATCACCGCCTCCACCAGCAGCGCCCATCCCACCTCGCGAGGTTCAGGCTTCACCAGCCGGCAGCCGGCCCACGCCTGTACCCCGACCAGGACCGGACCCCAGTCACTCGGTTGCCACTCCCCCAGCCGAAACGGCCCGCCAGGAGCCGGGGTGACCCCCGCGAAGGCGTCTGCCAGCTGGCGATGCTCCCACCCGAGCACGTTGACGACCGTCGTCTGGGACATCCGGAGCGCGGCCACCAGGTCGGAGTCTGGGTCGAGCAGCACGAGGACGCGCCCCGGCTCTCCATCCGCGACCAGGATCGACGACACCGTCAGGCCGGCAGGCCGGTCCGACGAGTAGGCGGTACACACCGTCACCGGGGCCGGCAGCCGTCCGCGCAGGCGGCGGAGCTGGTTGCGCTGGTCCTCCGGCGGCAGAAAGGGGTGGTCTCTGTGGATCGTCACGCGGACATCATGCTGCAGTGCGGTCGACCTGGGTTCGGAACCCTCACCCGGATCAGTCGTCCAGGAGACCTCGCAGCACGTACGGCATGATCCCGCCGTGCCGGTAGTAGCCGGCTTCGCCCGGTGTGTCGATGCGTACGACAGCGTCGACCTCCACAACAGTGTCGTCCCGAGTCGCGGTGACCTTGACGGTCTTGGGTGTACGGCCCTCGTTGAGCTCGAGGATGCCGGCGACCGCGAAGGTCTCCTCACCGGTGATCCCGAGTGAGTCCGCGGTCTTGCCCTCGGGAAACTGGAGCGGCAGCACGCCCATGCCGATCAGGTTTGACCGGTGGATCCGCTCGTAGGACTCCGCGATCACCACTCGCACGCCGAGCAGCGCAGTTCCCTTGGCGGCCCAGTCCCGCGACGAGCCGGAGCCGTACTCCTTGCCTGCGAGGATCACCAGCGGCGTCCCCGACTCGGCGTACGCCTCGGACGCCTCGAAGATCGTGGTGACGGGCCCGCCGTCCTTGGTGAAGTCCCGGGTGTAGCCGCCCTCGGTCCCTGGGGCGAGCTGGTTTCGTAGCCTGATGTTCGCGAACGTGCCGCGGATCATCACCTCATGGTTGCCGCGACGGGAGCCGTAGGAGTTGAAGTCGCGTTGCTCGACGCCGTGCTCGGCCAGGTAGGCGCCCGCGGGTGAGTCCTTCTTGATCGCACCGGCCGGCGAGATGTGATCTGTGGTGACCGAGTCGCCGAGCTTGGCGAGCACCCGCGCCCCCGTGACATCGGTGACCGCCGACGGTTCACGCTCCATCCCATCGAAGTAGGGAGGTTTGCGGACGTACGTCGATGTGGAATCCCAGGCGAACACGTCACCTTCGGGCGTCGGGAGGGATCGCCAGAGCTCATCGCCGGCGAACACGTCCGCGTAGTCGTCGGTGAACATCTCAGACGCCATTGCCGACGCCACCACCCGCTCGATCTCCAGCTCCGAGGGCCAGATGTCCTTGAGGAAGACCTCGTCACCATCGGTGTCCACCCCCAGCGGCTCGGTGAACAGGTCGACATCCATCGACCCCGCCAGTGCGTACGCCACGACCAACGGTGGCGACGCCAGGTAGTTCATCTTGATGTCCGGGTTGATCCGGCCCTCGAAGTTGCGGTTGCCCGACAAGACGGAGACGACGGCCAGATCGGCGTCGTTGACGGCCCTGCTCACCTCTGGGATCAGGGGTCCGGAGTTGCCTATGCAGGTAGTGCATCCGTAACCCACCAGGTTGAAGCCCAGCTTGTCCAGGTAAGGGATCAGACCCGCCCGCGCGTAGTAGTCCATGACCACTTTCGAGCCTGGGGCCAGGGTCGTCTTGACCCAGGGCTTGCTCGAGAGTCCCCTGTCGACAGCGTTCTTGGCCAACAGGGCCGCACCGATCATCACCGAAGGGTTGGACGTGTTCGTGCACGACGTGATGGCGGCGATCGCCACGGCGCCGTGGTCGATCTCGAAGCGCGTTCCGTCAGCCAGGGTGACCGGGGTCAGCCGAGTAGGACGACCAGGGTCGGCTGCCGCTTCCGAAATGTGTTCGCGAACCTTTTCCGCGTCGATCGAGCCGTGATAGGCGGGAGCATCGCTGGCCGGGAAGGACTCGGAAGCCGCTTCGTCGTACCCCTGCACCTGCCCGGGCTCAGGATGGTTGACAAAGCTCGGGAGAGCCACCCGGAAACCCGCCTTGGCGTCGGTCAGCGAGACCCGGTCCTGGGGCCGCTTCGGGCCCGCGATCGAGGGCACGACGGTGGACAGGTCGAGCTCGAGGTACTCGGAGAAGCGCGGCTCCTGCGCGGGGTCGTGCCACAGCCCCTGCGCTCGGGCGTACGCCTCCACCAGGGCCAGCTGTTCCTGCGAACGACCGGTGAGCCGCAGATAGGTGATGGTCTCCTCGTCGATGGGGAAGACCGCGATGGTAGACCCGTACTCCGGGCTCATGTTCCCGATGGTCGCTCGGTTTGCCAACGGGACGGCCGCGACTCCCGGGCCGTAGAACTCGACGAACTTGCTGACCACGCCATGCTTGCGGAGCATCTCGGTGATCGTCAGCACCAGATCTGTCGCGGTGGCACCCTCGGGCATCTCACCGGACAGCTTGAAGCCGACGACCCGTGGGATCAGCATCGAGATCGGCTGACCCAGCATGGCTGCCTCTGCCTCGATGCCTCCCACCCCCCAGCCGACGACGCCCAGGCCGTTGACCATCGTGGTGTGCGAGTCGGTTCCGACACAGGTGTCGGGGTAAGCAGCTGTCGTTTCGCTGTCGGCCGCGGGCTTGGTGAAGACCACCCTGGCCAGGTGTTCGATGTTGACCTGATGGACGATCCCGGTGCCCGGCGGCACCACCTTGAAGTCGTCGAAAGCCCCTTGTCCCCAGCGCAGGAACTGGTAGCGCTCACGGTTGCGGTCGTACTCGATCTCGACGTTCCGTGCGAAGGCGTCGGTCGTCCCGAACACGTCGGCAATGACGGAGTGGTCGATGACCAGCTCTGCCGGCGCGAGCGGGTTTATCCGGGTGGCGTCTCCCCCGAGGTCCTGCATCGCCTCCCGCATGGTCGCCAGATCGACCACTGCCGGCACCCCGGTGAAGTCCTGCATGATGACGCGCGCTGGGGTGAACTGGATCTCCTTGGTGGGCTCCGCATCCGCGTCCCAACCTGCCAAGGCGCGGATGTCGTCAGCGGTGATGTCGGCGCCATCCTCGGTACGCAGCAGGTTCTCCAGCAGGATCTTCAAGCTGTACGGAAGTGTCGCCACGTCGAGACCCTCTTCGGCGAGGGCGGAGAGACGGTAGATCTCGTACGTCGTGCCCTGGACCTCCAGCGGTCCCCTGGCTCCGAAGCTGGACATCGGTCATCTCCCTTGGTCGGTCGCGTTCTCCTAGCAAACATCTTCGCCGAGCGCCGCTCGACCCGGTAGAGGTGGGGCGCAACACCGGACGACTCCCTCCAGCTGGGTCACTCCTCGGACCGGGTCGACGTCGGCGGTGAGTCCTGGTCCGGCTCACCAGCCGCGCCGGGACGCTGGCTCACCAGGTTCGCGTTTCGACGCTCGGCCTTGGCGACTCGCGGGGGCGGGGGCACCCCGAGCCTGATCTCACCGGCGACATGGTGTGGTCGATCGGCGCGCTCGGAGGCGAGCTGCGACGAGGCGAGCTGGTACGGGACGCTCGTCACCATCACGCCCGGCGTGAACAGCAGTCGCGCCTTCAGTCGCAGGGCCGTCTGGTTGTGCAGAAGATGCTCCCACCAGCGCCCAACGACGTACTCCGGTATGTAGACGACCACGATGTCGCGCGGACTCTCACGACGGATCCCTCGCACATAGTCGACGATCGGCCGCAACACTTCGCGGTACGGAGACGCCAGCACCTTCAGCGGCACCGGCAGCCGCCGCTCGTCCCATTCCTCCATCAACGAGGCCGTGGTGTCTGGATCGATCTCGACGGTGACCGCCTCGAGCGCGTTGGGGCGCGAGACTCGCGCGTACGCCAGTGCTCGCATCGCGGGTTTGTGCAACTTGGAGACCAACACGATCGCGTGCACGCGCGAAGGCAACAGCGGCTTGTCCTCCTCATCGAGCTGGAGCTCCTCCCGGACCCGGTCATAATGCCGCTGGATGCGCCTCATCAAGAAGAACAGGACCACCATGGCCGTGATGGCGATCCAGGCCCCGTGCGTGAACTTCGTGATGAGCACGATCACCAGGACGCTGCCGGTGACGGTCAGGCCGATGGCGTTGATCACCCGCCGCCGCATCATCCCGCGCCGGCGCGCGGGATCTGTCTCGGTGCGGAGGAGCCGGGTCCAGTGCCTGACCATGCCGGTCTGGCTGATCGTGAACGAGACGAACACGCCGACGATGTAGAGCTGGATCAACCGGGTGACCTCTGCGTTGAACGAGACGATCAACACGATCGCGAAGAATGCCAGCACCCCGATGCCGTTGGAGAAGGCCAGTCGATCGCCCCTGGTGTCGAGCTGACGAGGCGCATAGCCGTCGCGGGCCAGGATCGATCCCAGCACGGGGAACCCGTTGAAGGCCGTGTTCGCCGCGAGCACCAGGATCACACCGGTCGCGGCAGTCACCAGATAGAACCCGAGGCTGAAGTTGTCGAAGATGCCCTTCGCCAGCTGGCCGATCACCGGGTCCTGGTGAAACGCCGGCCCGACCGGCCGGCCGTCTGGACCCACCAGAACGGCACCATTGTCAGCATCGGCAAGCCGTACGTGCATGTGGGTGGCCAGCACCAGGATCGACACCGCCATGCTGATCGCGACGGTGCCGAGCAGAAGAAGCGTGGTCGCCGCGTTGCGTCCCTTGGGCTTGCGAAACGCCGGTACGCCGTTGCTGATCGCCTCCACACCTGTCAGGGCGGCGGAGCCCGAGGCGAACGCCCGCATGACCAGGAACACCATCGCCAGACCGCCGATCCCCCCCGAATAGTCCGATATCGGGGTGATCGAATAGTCGGCGAGCTCGGAGTCGGGCAACGTACCCAGCCCCCAGCGCAGGAACCCCCAAGCCGACATCCCGAGAATCGAGACCATGAAGATGTAGGTCGGGATCGCGAAGGCGGTCCCCGACTCCCGGACCCCACGCAGATTCATCGTCGCCAAGAAGATGGTCGCGAGCACTGCCAGCTCTGTCTGATGGCCCTGCAGCGAGTCGATGGCGGTCGCGGCGTACTGCGCTGCCGAAGAGATGGACACCGCCACGGTCAGGACATAGTCGACCATCAAGGCGCTCGCCACCGTCAGTCCCGCGGTCCGGCCGATGTTGGTGTTGGCGACCTCGTAGTCGCCGCCGCCTGACTGATAAGCCTGGACGTTCTGCCGGTACGACGCCACCACTGTCAGCATCACGAGGGCGACGACGACACCGATCTTCCAGGACACGGCATACAGGGCGAGACCGGCGACCGACAGGGTCAGGAAGATCTCGTCAGGGGCGTACGCCACGGACGACAGGGCGTCGGACGCGAACACGGGTAGGGCGATCCGTTTGGGTAACAAGGTCTCGCCGAGCTGCGTGCTACGCAACGCACGACCGAGCAGCAGTCGCTTGCCGATATCGCCGATACCCACGGCCGCGATGCTAGTCCACCCAATACGATCGCGATGGCGGCGATCGTGGGTCGCGTGTAGCGTCCTATCGCCGGGGTGACCCGGTCCGGTAGACGCCCGGGACCGTCTATCGCCCGCTCAGAGCTCTGCAACCGGAGAAGGTGCTGTGCACGTCGTCATCATGGGGTGCGGCCGCGTGGGGTCGACACTGGCAGGTCAGTTGGAGAAGCGGAACCACTCGGTGGCGGTCATCGACCAGAATCCTGACGCGTTCCGCCGGCTCGGCGCATCCTACGCGGGCTCGAAGATCACCGGCGTCGGGTTCGATCGAGAGGTGCTGCTGGCAGCCGGAGTGGAGCAGGCCGACGGGTTCGCGGCAGTCTCGAGCGGCGACAACTCCAACATCATCTCGGCGCGGGTTGCCCGCGAGGCTTTCGGCATCCAGAACGTGGTGGCGCGAATCTACGACCCTGGCCGCGCGGAGGTCTATGAACGTCTCGGGATTCCCACCGTCGCCACTGTGCGATGGACCGCGGACCAGGTGATGCGCCGGCTGTTGCCCGAAGGCTCCGAGCCGGAGTGGCGTGATCCGACAGGCACCGTGCGGGTGACGAACACCCCGGTGCCGGAGGCGTGGATCGGCCGCCAGGTGGACGAGCTCCAGAAGACGACAGGCGGTCGTGTCGGATTCGTGAGCCGCCTCGGGGAGGGGTTGCTGCCGACCCGGGACACGCTGCTGCAAGAGGGCGACCTGCTGCACATAATCATCTTGGAGGCCGGCGCCGACAAGGTCATCGCGGCCCTCGACGCCGGGCCGGAGGAGCGCTGATGCGAGTCGCGATTGCAGGAGCGGGCGCCGTCGGTCGTTCCGTCGCCGCCGAGCTCCTGGACAACGGTCATCAGGTCCTGCTGATCGACAAGGACCCCCGCGCCATCAAGGCCGAGTCTGTTCCGGGCGCCGAATGGCTGCTGGCAGACGCGTGCGAGCTCGCTTCCCTGCGCGAGGCTGGGCTCGAGAACTGCAACGTCGCGATCGCCTCCACGGGCGACGACAAGGCAAACCTGGTGATCTCGTTGCTGGCCAAGACCGAGTTCGGGGTGCCACGGACCGTCGGGCGCGTGAACCACCCGAACAACGAGTCCCTGTTCACCGAGGCGTGGGGGGTCGATGTCGCGGTGTCTACTCCGAGGATCATGTCCGCGCTGGTCGAGGAGGCGGTCAGCATCGGTGACCTGGTCAGACTGTTCACGTTCCGCCAGAGCGACACGAACCTCGTCGAGCTCACGTTGCCGGCCGACTCACCCCTGGTCGGCAGCCGCGTCGGCGACGTGTCCTGGCCGCCGGACACCTCGCTGGTGACGATCCTGCGCGAGAGCCGGGTCATCACGCCTGAGCCGGACGGCCCCTTGGAGGCAGGTGACGAGCTGCTCTTCGTGGCCGCCCAGGACCAAGAGCAGGACCTCGAGTCACTGCTGGCGCCGCTCGAGCACGGCGGCCGGGCCAGCTGAACGGCAGGCTCAGCCGCTTGCAGGCTGTTCCAAGGGCGTCCGGTTGCGTGACAGCACCCACAACATCACTGCCAGCACCCCCAGCTGAAGTGGCCAGCCAAGGGCCAGTTTCGCGGCGCCCAGCCAGCCGGCCTGGTGAGAGGCCCACAACGGGTAGTAGACCGCAACCCGCAAGAGACAGGGCGCGGCCAGGATCCAGGTGAGCAGGGAGCAGAGGCGCACGATGTCGCTGTTGGCCCGCCAGGCCGTCGGGTCTCCCGTGACGCTACCGATCATGAACCCGACGACGGGCCATCGCAGCGCGGCCGAACCTGCCAGCAGGATGAAGTAGCCGGCGTTCCAGAAGATGCTCGGCAAGAAGGCATCCTCGGCCCGCCCGGAACGCAGCGCGAAAACGGCGGCGATGCCGATCCCCACCAAGGCGTTGAAGACGTACCTCACCGGCTGATGCTGCACAAGCCTGGCAACCAGCATCGCGACCGCCAGTCCGCCCCCGATGGCCAGCGACAGCTTGAGCTGGTGGCTGACGATCCAGGTGACCGTGAAACCCAGCGTGGGGAGGGCACCCTCGAGCATTCCGCGACGTCCACCCAGCGCGTCACCGAGCTGTTGGCGCACCAGGGCTTCGACGGTCTCATGGCTGACCGGCTCGGCGGCTAGCTCGCTCACGTGCGGAGCTCGTAGCGCGGGTTGAACAGCACGGGGACATCGCGTTGGGTGGTGAGCCTGCCCTCGACAACCATGGCCCGGCCGGGCTCGACTCCCGCGATGCGTCGCCTCCCGAGCCAGATCAAGGTCACCGCACCGGAGCCGTCGTAGAGCTCGGCCTCCAGAGCCGGGATCCCCCCACGCGGTCGCAGGGTGACTGTGTTGACCGTGCCGGTCAGCCGCACGTACGAACGGTCTCTCGCATCCGCGATCGCCTGACAACCTGTCTTGACGACGTCTCGCTGCAGCTCGTCGGCATGGTGGGCCTCTTGAGTGGAGGTCAGGCGGTGCAGCGCCCGCCTGAGCACACCACCGCTGCGTTCGTCAGCCACATATCCAGCGTACCTTCCCACCCTCCGACCCTTTCCTGCCGAGACGCCAACTTTTCGGCGGTTTTGGCGGTGTGTCGCGGCGTAACTGGCTTCTCGGCAGGCAGCCTCAACTCAGCCCAGGTCCATCGGCTGAACATTTCCCGGCATCCTCAGCGGAAGAGGTGCGCGGGGAGGAATCGGGGCGGAACCGCGGACCACGACGACATCACGGAGAGCCTGTTCCAACACACCTCCGGAATCTGGGTCGCTGGCGGCGCTGCCGAAGAAGGTTGCTCTCAGCATCCAGCGAGGCCCATCGACCCCGATCACCCGGGAGGGTTGTCGGAGCTGCTCGCCCCGTGGCCCGGTGACCGGGGCGACGATGTGCAGCTCTTTGCCGTACTCCCCCGTCATCTCGCTCGCGGTGCCTCCCCGGCGGGTGGCTTCGGCGGCGAGCTCCTTGCGGACGTCATCCCAGATGCCTTCGTTACGGGGCGCGGCGAACGGGCGCAGCTCAACAGCTCCGGTCTGACTGACCAGCATCACCGCAGCCACCAGCTGGCTGGCCTCGTCCACCTGAAGCTGGAGCTCGAGTCCAGGCCCGGACTTGACGACCAGCGATCCCAGGTCGACTCGCAACGGATCGTCACCGATCTCGACATCGGCCGCATCGAATGGCCCGGTGCCGGCCGGCAGTGGCTCCGCAGCTGGAGCGGCTTCGTCGGCGGACTGCGCCGGGTCGGTCGACCGCTCCTCCTGCTTGCGTCGACGAAACATCGAACTGCCCCTCCTACCCGGTCGTCTGGTTGTCCGCCTCGGCCGTGAAGCCGCCGGTGGAACCGTACCCGCCGGGCCCGCGAACCGACCCCGGCAAGCGATCCACCTCTATCAACAGTGCCCGCTCGACTCGCTGGAAGACCAGTTGGGCGATTCGGTCACCCCGTGCCAACCGCACCGGTTCCGTGGGGTCGAGGTTGATCAGCATCACCTTGATCTCGCCGCGGTACCCGGCGTCGACAGTTCCGGGCGAGTTGACGATCGACACTCCGCAGCGGGCCGCGAGCCCGGATCTCGGGTGCACGAACGCGGCGTACCCCGCAGGGAGCGCAACGGCGATGCCCGTCGGGACCAGCGCTCGTTCACCTGGCGCGAGTGACACGTCGACGGTGGTCACGAGGTCCGCGCCGGCGTCGCCGGGGTGCGCGTACGCCGGCAGCGGAACGTCTGAGTCGATTCGCGTGATCAGGACTTCCAGCATCAGGGATTCACCTCGAATGTCGCGACCGAACGCTGCACCTCAGGTCGTTCAGCCGCCCTGTCCAGATCTTCGGGCCGCCCATGGTCTGCGAAATGCTGCAGCGGCACCTGCATGAAGAGCGCACTGCTGCGGATGGCTACATCGCCATCGCCGAGGACGCCCCCGCCACTCAGATACACCCGTCGACGCGAGATCCCGTCGCAGCGAGCCACCACCTTCAAGACACTGCCGACCGGGACCGGACAGACGAAACGGGTCTCCAGCCGGGCCGTGACCATCGGGACCCGCAGCAGCCAGCCGATCGCTCCGAACGTCTCGTCCACCGCGCTGGCGAGGATGCCGCCATGGGCCAGCCCGGGCGCTCCCTGGTGGTCTTCGGTGACGGTGAAGGACGCTCGAACGCTGACCCCTTCACCCGCCAGGACCTGCATGTGCAGGCCGGTCGGGTGGGCGGGACCGCAGGTGAAGCAATGGTCATAGTGACTTGGCAGCAGCTCACCCGGTGGCGGGGCATCGGGGTGTCGCTGCGGTGGCTCAGCCCCGGCCGGGATCCGGTGGGAGGTCAGCGGTCGCGTCACGGTCCGACCCTACAAGCCTGGTGCGGCCCGCTGGGTCCGGTCTGGAAGGCTTGAGACCGTGAGTGCCGCCACCTATCGCGAGCGGTTGTTCGCACCGCTGATGTGGTGGCTGATCGCTGCCGTGATGGTGGCAAGTCTGGGGATCGCCTATGCGGTGGCCACCCCTGGCTGGGTCGCGCTCACGGTGACCGCGATGGCAGTCTCGGTGGCGGCGCTGGTGCTCGGGTCGTACGGCTCCGCGCTGGTGGCAGTCGGCGCGGATGGCGTCCGGGCCGGACGGGCCGTGCTACCCATGGATGCCTGCGGTTCCGTGACGATCCTGTCCGAGGGAGAGTTCCGTCACCTGCGTGGGCCGGGCGCGGACGCGAGGGCGTACCTGCTGCTACGACCGTACGTGGCAACCGCCATCCGGATCGACGTGACGGACGCCGGCGACCCGACGCCCTACTGGTTGATCTGCACAAGGCACCCGGATCGGCTGGGTGCGGCCATCGCCGACTGGCGCATCACGTCCTGAGTCGGCGCGAAGTGCAAGGATGTCGGCAGGTACCCCAGGGGGTGTCGAGGAGGAGGACGCAGTGGCAGGGTCGAAATTGTGGAAGGTCTTCGGCTTGGCAGCCGCCACCGGGGCCACCATCGCCGCCCGCAAGCTCTTGGAGACGGGTTGGCGCGCCGCCACTGGAACCACGCCGCCGAAAAACCCCGAGCATCCCGACGTTACCTTCGGCGAGGCGCTCGGATGGGCCATCGCCAGCGGCGTGACGGTGGGGGTTGCACGCATGCTCGCCACCCGACGGGCAGCCGAATACTGGCGCAGGTCAACCGGCAGGCTGCCGCCTGGACTCGAGGACATCGACGTCTGATCGCACAGGCGTTGGCCGGTGAGGTGCCGAAAAAGAGGCCCTTGCGGCCCACGATCGGGGCCACAGGAGCCTGTTTGAGGTGGTTTCCCGTCAGGCCGCGCAGTCGCGGCAGACCAGCATTCCCTTGCGTTCGGTGGCCAGCTGGCTGCGGTGATGCACCAGGAAGCAGACCGAGCAGGTGAACTCGTCTGCCTGTTTGGGGAGCACCCTGACGGCCAGCTCCTCATGGGACAGGTCTGCCCCGGGCAGCTCGAACGACTCGGCAGCCTCGGCCTCGTCCTCGTCGACCTTGCCTGAGTTCTTGTCCATCCGGCGCGCCTTGAGCTCCTCGAGGCTGTCCTCGTTCAGCTCCTCTTCGGTCTTGCGTGGAGCGTCGTAGTCAGTAGCCATATCAGCGTGTCCCTGCTCCGCCTCGGGCGGTGCTCGTACTCAGTTGATTGCGTCTGGGACCTGGGCATCCAGTCGGCAGACGGCGCCGGATGTCTCCAAGTCCCGAGCGGGGATTGTGCACCATCGCGGCCTTCTTTGCACACATTCGAGCCCGGTCGCGAGAAAGTGTCGCGCTACTCACACTTTCTACCCCCCGGTCAGCCAACAAAACCAACTCGGCGGCAAAGATATTCCTCGAGGACAGATGATCGATCCCCGCCGGCTCGGTTGCGCCCGGGTCAGTCGTCGAAACCGGCGTCCACCAACAGGTCGTGCAGTGCGTCGTACAACGCCGGGTTTGCGGCGACCACCAGATGCTCGTCAGCGGGTTTCCCGCGCAGGCCACCGACCGTGGCGCCGGCCTCACGGGCCACCAGCCCGCCGGCGGCGAGATCCCAGGGCCTCAGACCTCGCTCGCAGTACGCTTCGGCGCGAGCGCACGCGAGCCAGCACAGGTCGAGGGCCGCTGACCCGAACCTGCGGATGTCACGAACCTGCGGCATGATCGCGGCCACCGACCTCGCCTGGGCGGCCCGAGTGGCGACCTGGTAGCTGAAGCCGGTGAGGAGCAGCGACTGGGCCGGGTCGGTCTGGCCGCTGACCTGGATCTGTCGCCCGTTGAGGCGGGCGCCTGCGCCCAGAACCGCGGTGAAGTCCTCCTGCCTGTTCGGATCGTGCACGACACCTGCGACCACGGCCCCCGCCACCCGGACGCCGATCGAAACCGCGAACTGCGGGATCCCGTAGAGGTAGTTGACGGTTCCGTCGATGGGGTCGATCACCCACACGACCGGCCGGTCGGTGGCGCTGGAGCCACCCTCCTCACCGAGAAATCCGTCCTCCGGCCGGACGGCCGCGATCCGCTCGCGGATCAGGGTCTCCGCACCGGTGTCCATCACCGTCACGACATCAGTCGGGCTGCTCTTGGTGGCCGAGACCCCCAGGCTTTCGGGGCGCTGCCGCGTGATCAGCCGGCCGGCCTCGTTGGCCACCTGGATCGCGATCTCGAGCAAGGACGCTGCGTCGGGTGCCGTCATGAGTCCGACCCCCCGAGCGCGTTCCGGCTGGCTGTCGGGTTGGGACAACAGCCGCGCGGGCAGGCATGCCAATGGGCGTCCAGCTGACCGAGGGCCAGCGGGTCCACTCGGTCGCCGCGCTCGACGCCGGCTCGTTCCATCACGAGATCGCGGATCATCGCCACGAACGCGGGATGCGTCCCGGGGGTAGCCGCCCGGGCGTACCGCAGCCCCAGCCGGGCTGCGGTCCCGGCGGCCTCGGTGTCGAGGTCGTGAACGACCTCCATGTGGTCGGAGACGAACCCGATCGGCACGACCACCACGGAGTCGACCCCGATGGCTCTCAGGGCGGCCAGCCGTTCGTTGACGTCAGGCACCAGCCACGGCACATCTGGTGCGCCCGACCGCGAGCAGTAGACCAAGTCCCCTTCGTGCACACGACCGGTCCGATCAGCGACGGCAGACGTGACGAGCCGCGCGACCTCCGCGTGCTCCGCGACGTACGTATCTGGCTGAATCCCGCTGGCCCGCGCCATGGCCGTAGGGATCGAGTGGGTTACGTAAACCAGTCTGGTGTCGGTGTCGGCGCCAAGATCAGCCAGCGCCTTCACCGTTGCGTCCGCGAACGCGGCGATGAAGCCGGGGTGGTCGTACCCGTGCCGTACACGGTCCAGCGCAGGCGCTTCGGTGACTCGCTGCACCGAATCGAACAGATCCTCACGGTACTGCCGGCAACCGGAGTAGGAGGCGTACATGCTGGTGACGAAGTACGCGGCCCGGCGTACCCCGTCGTCAGACATCTGCTGCACGGCGTCGGCGAGGTACGGGTGCCAGTTGCGGTTGCCCCAATAGATGGGGAGGTCGGCCCCCTGGGCGTCGAAGTCGGCTCGCAGCGCTGTGATCAGCCCTCGGCACTGATCGTTGATCGGACTCCGGCCACCGCGTGCGAAGTAGTGCTCGCCGACCTCACGCAACCGATGTCGTGGGACAGCCCTCCCACGCGTGACGTTCTCCAGGAACGGCATTACGTCGTCTGGTTGCTCCGGTCCACCGAAGGAAACCAGGAGCAACGCTTCGTACGGGTACGCACTGGGTGCGGAGGCTGGCATGAAGGAGATCTTGTCATTGGTGGGCTGTACCGTGATTTCGGCCATTGGCGAGCCCCCGCCACCACCGTTCCCGCTGTTGAGGATCCGACGTGCTCACCCCCTATCGCCGTGTGCTGTCGCTCCCGGGCGCGCTGGCCTTCTCCCTGACGGGACTGGTGGCCCGGTTGCCGATCTCCATGGTGAGCCTCGGCATCGTGATGCTGATCTCCCTGACCGGCGGGTCTTACGGCTACGCCGGGACCGTCTCGGCCGCCAACGTCCTCGCCGCGGCGGTCTTCTCACCCTGGCAAGGCCGGCTGGTCGACCGCTTCGGCCAACACCGGGTGCTTCCGGTCTCGATCACCGTCTTCGGGATAGCAATCGCCGGACTGATCGCCGTGGTCGAGCTGGGCGCTCCGACTCCGGTGCCCCACATCCTGTCGGCGGTCGCCGGGGCGGGACTCCCCCAGATCGGCTCGTGCGTACGAGCCAGGTGGGCCAACCTGCTCAGTGGCACCCGTGAGCTGCAGACTGCCTACGCCCTCGAGGCGGTTGTCGACGAGGCCGTGTTCATGACGGGTCCGATCATCGTGACCTTGCTCGCAACGGCGGTTGATCCGCTGGCCGGGCTCGGTTCCGCGGCAGTCTTCGGGGTGTTGGGCACCTACGCCTTCGCGGCGCAGCGTCGCACCCAGCCACCCGTGCTGACCACGTCATCGGGCGACCGGCCCGACACACCGATCGGCTGGCAGACCTTGCTTCCGGTCTGTTTGGCCGCGGTCTGTCTGGGGACGCTCTTCGGCTCCAACGAGGTCGTCACTTTCGCGTTCGCACGCAGCCACGGCAGGGCGGGAGCCACCGGACTCCTGCTGGCGATCTGGGCACTCGGCAGCCTGCTCGCGGGGTTGCTCACCGGGATGGTCGACTGGAAGGCCACGCCGGTGCAGCGATTCCGGCGCGGGACGATCGGCCTGGCCGTTGTGATGCTGCCCCTACTGATCGCGGGCAACCTCATCGTGCTCGGACTCTTGCTGTTCATGGCCGGATTCGCGATATCCCCGACCCTCGTCGCCTCCGTCTCCTACATCGAGTCTATTGTTCCCGCCGCCCGGCTGACCGAGGGCATCTCGTGGCTGACGACCGGGTTGGCGGTTGGCATCGCGCCCGGTGCGGCGATCGCCGGTCACGTGATCGACGTGTTCGGCGCGTCTGCCGGGTTCTGGGTTCCGGCGCTGGCGGGCGTGACCGGGGCAGTCGTAGCGTTTGGGACATGCCTGAGCGCACCGACTGGTCGAACTGGGCTCGAACTCAGCGTGCGCGAGCCGCCAGCGTCCTGACGCCCCGGGGTGTGGACGAGGTTGTGGCAGCGGTCGACCAGGCCAGGAACCGTGGGCTGCGCGTACGCATGGTCGGCGCCGGGCACTCGTTCACCGATGTCGCTCTGACAGAGGGCATCCTGCTCGACCCCGCGTTGCTGTGCGGAACGGCGGAGATCGACGCGGACGCGATGACGGTGACCGTCAGCGCCGGGCGCCGTGGAGGCGATCGCGGTCGCCTACGGGGGACGGCCGCACTGGGGGAAGCTGCACAACCGGAGCGCCGCCGACCTGGCTGGCGCATATCCCCGTTGGGACGACGTGCAGCGGGTGCGGGACGAGGTGGACCCCGACCGACGCTTCGGCAACGCCTACCTGGCCCGAGTCTTGGGGTCTTGAGGAGCGCGGCTCGCGGCCACGTCTCGGGTGGAGGAGAACCAGCACCGCTGCCCGTGGACGCGGGTAAGGTGCCGTAGGCGGTGACGTGGTTCAGCGCAAGAACCGAAAGACGCGCCGACGACGGCCAGCGGCGCGGTGGCTTGGTTCAGCAGCCGGGCCGGGTCAGGATAGCCCTAACATCAGGAGGCGGAACACCGATGCGCGACCTCAAGCCCGTGGGTTTGAGCGAGGACGGTCAAAAGCTCGTCCTCGTCTCTGACTCGGGCGAGAAGTTCGCAGTTCCCGCCGATGGCCGGTTGCGCGCCGCCATGCGCGGTGATCGTGCCCGGCTCGGCCAGTTGGAGATCGAGATGGACAGCGCACTTCGGCCGCGAGACATCCAGGCCAGGATCCGAGCCGGTGAGACGCCAGAAGAGGTCGCCGAGGTGGCGGGCGTCGACATGGACCGCATCCTGGGGTACGCCGTGCCGGTGCTCGCCGAGCGCTCCCACATAGCCGAGCGCGCGCAGCGGTCGGCGGTCAGGCGCAAGGGCGGCGAGGGCCCCGGGCGACTGCTCGGCGACGCCGTGACCGAGCGGTTGCGCGGGCGCGGAGTCGATCCCGCCGGCGTCGAGTGGGATGCCTGGCGCCGCGACGACGGACGCTGGACCGTGCAGGTCTCCTACAGATGGGGCGAACATCAACGCCTTGGCACCTTCCAGTACGACGCTGCAGGGCGCTATGTGTTGCCCGACGACGACGAAGGTCGCTGGCTGGTGGGTGACCAGTCGGTCGCCACTGGGCCGCCCGCACGCGAGTCCAGCCAGGTCCGCCGGTTGGCCGCTGTCAAGGACGAGACCATCGGCATGCTGTCGCTTGCCGACACCGAGTCCACCATCGACTTGTCCCAGGACCTGTCCGGCCGGCACCCGCTGGACGCACCCGATGACATGTCAGCCCTGGCCGACGCCATTCGCGAGGAGCCGGACCCGCCTCAGGTGGCCGCCGCAGGGTACGGCCGCGCCTCAGTCAGAGGCGCTCCTCAGCGCGACGTGTCCAGCGCCAAGGCTGACCGCCGCTCGTCGCGCAAGACCCGCAGGGCCGTTCCGAGCTGGGACGAGATCATGTTCGGCAAGTCCGACTAACCGGCTGGTCTTGAAGTCCTGATCAGTCCCCAACCGCTGACAGTGCCTCGCCGTGCGCCGGCGGTCCAGTTATCTCGGGCTCGGTCGGGGCTCCGGGGCGCACGCGCGAGGCGGCCATCGCGGCCAGCAGCGAGAACGCCGCGGCCGCGACGAAGCCGAAGCGGTAGCCGTCAAGGTCCACCGCACCCGTCGAGGTGGTGGTGCCAACGGCGGCGAGCATGGTGCCGACGACCGCGACCCCGGTGGCGGCACCCAGCTGGCGCTGCGCATTGAAGATCATCGACGCTTGGCCGGTCTCGGCCCGCGAGATCTGGTTGAACGCCACCGCCTGCATCGACACGAACGTGTGGGACATGCCGTACCCGACCACGAACATCAACGCCACCGGCACCACGAGGGCGCGGCCAGGTGACAGGCTCGCCATCAACACCAAACTCGTCGCCATCACGGTCAGCTGGCCGAACACCATGAGGCGCCGCGCCCCGAGTCGGGCATACAAACGGCCGGCGATCTGGGAGCCCACCATCACCCCCAGCGCCTCCGGAAACGTCAGCAGCCCCGTCTTCAGCGGACCGAAGCCGAAGCCGTCCTGCAGGAACAGCGGGTAGAGGAAGAGCAGCCCGAGGAAACCTGCCGGAGCCAGCGTCGCCACCACGACGGAGGAGCGGAAGACGGGTTCGCCGTAGAGCCGCAGCCGGAGCATCGGCTCGCGCAGCCGCAGCTCAACCGCGATCATGAGGACCAGCAAGGCTGCCCCGACAAGCGCAGTCAGCCAGATCTGTGGGCTGCTCCAGCCTTGCGAGGCCCCCTCTGACAGCGCATACATGACGCTCGCAAACCCGGCACCCGCCAGCAGGAACCCCGCGACATCGAAGCGGCCCGCTGCTTCCTCCTTGTGGTCGGCCACGAACAGCCAAGCGAACGCCAAGGCGATCGCACCGACCGGCAGGTTCACCAAGAACACCCACCTCCAGCTCGCGTGCTGCACCAGCAAGCCACCGAGCACGGGCCCCAGAGCAGGCGCGACGGCGGTTGGCAGCACCAGGATGCGGGAGGCCCGGACCCGCTCATCGGGCGGGAAGGCGCGAAACAGCATCGCCATTCCCACCGGCGTGAGCATCCCGCCGCCGATCCCCTGCAGGATGCGGAACCCGACCAGCTGCTCGAGGTTCTGGGCGGACGCACACAGGGCCGACGCGATGGTGAAGATCGTCAGTGCAAGCATGAAGATCCGCTTGGTGCCGAACCGGTCGCCCAACCATCCCGAGGCTGGGATGAACACCGCCAGCGCGACCAGGAAGCCGACGTTGACCGTTCCCGTCTGCGACGGGACCACTCCGAAGTCTCCCGCCACCGTCGGCAGGGCCACGTTGATGATCGTGATGTCGAGGATGCTGACGAACATCGCCATCACGAACGCCACGCTCACGGCGATCTTCTGACTCATCCGGTCCTCGAGCATGCAGGCGGGATCCCTTCGTGGTCAGGCTCTTAGAGTCGACAACACCGGACACCCGCGGTTCATTTCGTGGCTCATGAGGTGCTCCGCCGTTGTCACAATGCAAGGAGATTGCTAGCATAGTGCAACATGAGAACTCTGTATCTGCGCAACGTCCCGGACGACGTCGTCGAGCGCCTCGAGCGCCTCGCCTCCGACGCCGCGACATCTGTGGGGGCAGTAGCGGTGAAAGAGCTCGCCGAGGTGTCGCGTAGGGCCGACAACCCCGCACTGCTCGGTGCCCTCCCCGACCTCGAGATTGGCCCCGCGACGATCCTCGGTGACGTGGAAGCCGGACGAGCCGAAAGGTGATCGTGGTCGACGCATCAGCCGCCGTGTCAGCTCTGCTTAACGACGGCCCGGCGCGCCGCGCACTCTCCACCCAACAGCTGCATGTCCCTCATCTGGCCGACTCCGAGGTCGCCAGCGTTCTACGCCGCAGGGTCGCCGCCCGAAAACTCGACGCGAACGCGGGTTGGGCGGCGTTGGACACCTGGCGGCGTCTCGGATTAACACGCTACCCGGTGTTCGCTTTCTTGGATCGGGTCTGGGAACTCCGGGACAATCTCTCGACTTGCGACGCGTCATACATCGCGCTCGCGGAGCTGCTGGACTGCGATTTGCTTACCGCTGACGCGCGGCTCGGCCGAGCACCAGGCATCCGCTGCGCGATCACCCTCGTGCCCCGTTAGTGGATCTTCGCACGACAACCGACTTCGCCGACCGCCATGGGAGATCACCCGGCGTCGATCAGTAGCGGTACGTACATCTCATCGGCCGTGAGCGAGCCGTGCATGCCGATCAGCCGGGTCTCCA
>JBDUDR010000001.1:0-77731 GCA_040002845.1 Nocardioidaceae bacterium | reverse complement strand
GCTGGCGGGCGCCGCGCGAGTTCGCGCCGAGCCGAGCGGCCTCCGGGCGGGGTGCGTACCTGCGAGGGCTCTTCGTCGGCGGCACCCTCTGCGACGAGGCGATGCTTATCGCGACCGAGCGGCTCGGATCTGTCAGCTCCAACATCCCGCTGCGTGCAGAGCTCGCGCTGGACAGCTCGATGCGGTCCCGGGGCCACACCATGATCGACTTCGGCGACGACCAGCTCACTGCGGGTCGAGCACACCCGATGATCGACGGCTCCCTGCGCCTGCGGCGACTCATCGCCGAGGCTGCCGACCCTGATGTCGGCGCGATACTGCTCGACGTCGTACTGGGGCACGGCGCCGATCCCGATCCCGCGGACAGCCTGGCCCCAGCCATTGCCACCGCCCGCGGCACCCGCGACGTGCCGATCCTGGTGTCCCTGGTCGGGACCCGCGACGATCCTCAGGACCTGGATCGCCAGGCGGCCAGCCTGTGTGCGGCCGGTGCGCACGTCTACCTCTCCAACGCGGACGCCACCCGGGCCGCCGTCTCCGTGGTGGGGGGCTGATCGCGATGTCCTGGTTGTCGGAACCGCCGGCGGTTGTCACTGCCGGTGCCGAGCTCCTTGCCGACGCGCTCGCGGCCCAGGCGGTTCCGACTACCCGAGTCGACTGGCAACCGCCGGTCACCGGGACGGAGACGGCTCTCGTTCGCACGATGACAGATCCGAGACGCCACGCGGCCAACACGAGAGCCGCTGAGCGAATGCTGGCGGCCCGGGCCGCGCTGGTCGACGTGAGCCCAGCCTCGCAGGCGCTCGATCTACCGCGTGACCACTTCCTCCACGCAGGTCCCCCGGTGAGCTGGGAGCGCGCCTCCGGGCCGTTGCGCGGAGGTCTGATCGCCGGCATGTTGCTGGAGGGGCTGGCAGACTCGCCCGATCAGGCGGAGCGCCGGTTGGCGAGCGGCGAGGTCACCTGGGAACCCTGCCATCATCGCGGCGCGGTGGGCCCGATGGCCGGCATCGTCTCGGCCTCGATGTGGATGATGGAGCTCCGTGACGAGGTCCATGACAACACCGCATGGTGCTCGCTCAACGAGGGGCTGGGCAGGGTAGCCCGATATGGGGCGTACAGCGCCGATGTGATCCAACGCCTGCAGTGGATGTCGGACGTGCTCGGCCCGCTGCTGGCGCAGGCGGTTCGAGCCAACGGGCCGGTCGACATCAAGGCGATCATCGCGGCGATGGTGCAGATGGGCGACGAGGGACACAACCGCAACCGGGCCGGGACGCTGATGCTCCTGCGTGACCTGATGCCAGCCATGATCGAGGCCGGCGCGAGCACCTCGGACCTGGTGGAGACGGTCCGTTTCATCGCTGGGAACGACCACTTCTTCTTGAACCTCGTGATGCCGGCGGCCAAGCTCCAGACGCTCGCCGGAGCCGGTGTCCCCGGCTCGACACTCGTCACCACGATGGCTCGCAACGGCACCGACTTCGGTATCCAGGTGTCGTCGACCGGCGATCGGTGGTTCACGGGACCGGCCCAGCTGGCCGACGGGCTATACCTCGCCTCGTTCGGGCCAGACGACGCAAACCCGGACATCGGCGACTCGGCCATCACCGAGACCGCCGGACTGGGTGGGTTCTCGATGGCTACGGCACCGGCCATCGTTCGTTTCGTCGGCGGGACGGTGACGGATGCGCTCGCGACCACGCGCCGGATGTACGAGATCACCGTGGCCGAGAATCCCGCATACGCCATCCCGATCCTGGAGTTTCGCGGAGCGCCTACCGGCATCGATGTGGTCTCGGTGCTGCGCACGAACATCCTGCCGCAGATCAACACGGGCATGGCCGGCAAGGTCGCCGGCACGGGTCAGGTCGGCGCCGGACTGGTGACCCCGCCGATGGACTGCTTCGTGACCGCCATCAAGACCCTGGCCTCCCTCGCCGAGACGCCAGTTGTTCGGCAGTTCTGACGGCGTGTCGCGGCGGACCTGGCGTCTCGGCGATCAGTATCGGGAGCCGGCGACTCGCTCGGCCAAGGGGTTGAGAGCTGCCAGGTCCTCGGCGTCGAGGTAGACCTCCAGGGCCCGGAGGTTCTGCTCCAGCCAGGTACGCCGCTTCGTGCCCGGAATGGGCACGACACTCACCCCGAGCCGCTCCGCGCGGGTGTACACCCAGGCCAGTGCGACCTGCGCCAGCTCGCACCCGTGCTTTGCCGCAACGGCTCTCACGGCCATCAGGATCTGCTCGTTCTGATCCGCGGCATCGGCAGTGAACCGGGGTAACCGGTTCCTGAAGTCGTCCGCCGCCAGCGACGACCTGTCGAACGTGCCTGTGAGGAACCCCCGCCCCAATGGGGAGAACGGAACCAGCCCGACGCCCAGCTCCGCCATGGTCGGGGTGACCGATTCCACATCGCGGGTCCACAGGGAGTACTCGGACTGGACGGCGGCGATCCGATGGACGGCGTGGGCCCGTCGCAGCTGCTCGCTGTCGACCTCCGACAGGCCCAGATGGCGCACCTTGCCGACCGCTACCAGGTCGGCCATGGCACCGACCGTCTCCTCGATCTCGACGTCTCGCGGCGGCCGGTGCAGGTAGTACAGGTCGATGACGTCGGTCTTGAGGCGCCGCAGCGAGGCGTCACAGCACTCACGCACGTAAGCCGCATCACCTCGAGTCTCCAGGTGGGCTCGCGGTGTATCACCGTCGATCCACACCAAGCCGAACTTGGTGGCAAGCGTGATCTCGTCACGTCGAGCCGTCACCACCTTCGACAACAGGACCTCGTTGGCGCCGTCGCCGTAGACGTTTGCTGTGTCGAGCAGCGTCACCCCAAGGTCCAGGGCACGATTGAGGGTCGCTATCGACTCCTGGTCATCCGGGACTCCGTAGGCCTGGCTCATTCCCATGCAGCCAAGGCCTTGGGCCGACACCGTGAGGTCACCGAGGTACGAGGTCTTCATCCACCCAGTCTGTCGGGTGGTGTGAGCTAGCCCAAGCCCTCGCTGGGCGAGTGTTTCTCGATCTGCTCCCCGATCTCGCGCAGGATCCCGTTGGTACGCGCCCCGTCCGAGCCCTGGATCGCCATTGCCACCACACTCGTGCCGTCTGACAGGTCCAGCACCGCCCATGGGTCACCACGATGCAACGAGATCGCCAGCACCTGTGCCCAGTCGTACGACCGCACCTTGAAGATGTTGGTGATGACGAGTCCAGAGTCCAAGATCGTCACGCTGGTGCGAAACATGCCCCACAGGGCCAGCAGGATGGCCGCGAAGAACAACAAGATGGTGATCCGCTGGGGCCACGTGAACTGTGCCCGTACCTCGGCCGGCATGGCAGCCCACAAGAAGGTGATGGCGCCGACCAACGTCACGGCCATCACGACCACCACGAGCCGAGCGCCGAACGGCCGGTAGACGCGCCGGGTCTGCACGGTCCGTCAGACCCGGCACGCGTGGATGTCGGTGACCAGGATGCCGCGCGCGCCGATGTCCCACAGCTGGTCCATCACCGCCTGTGCGTGATCGCGCGGCACCATCGAACGCACGGCGACCCATCCCTCTCGATGAAGCGGCGAGACGGTGGGCGACTCGATGCCCGGGGTGAGCGCCACCGCCTCCTCGACCCTCTCCACCGGGATGTCGTAGTCCATCATCACAAACGACCGCGCGACGAGCACTCCCTGCAGACGCCGCTCAAACACAGGGAAACTGGCAGGTTGCCCCGCCCCGGTACGACGCACGACCACCGCTTCGGACTCCAAGATGGGCTCACCGACGAGCTCCAGCCCGGCCTGTCGCAGAGTCGTACCTGTCGAAACCACATCCGCGATCACGTCGGCCACTCCGAGCCGAACCGCACTCTCTACGGCCCCGTCCAACCTGATCACAGTCGCGTCGATGCCGCGGTCTCGCAGCCAGCCGCCGACGATGCCTGCGTACGATGTGGCGATCCGCTTCGCCGTGAGGTCAGCCTGCCTCGTGACGACGCCGGGGGGCGCGGCCCATCGAAACGTCGAGTCGCCGAAACCCAGGGTCATGACCTCCTCCGCATTGGCACCGGAGTCCAGCAGCAGATCACGTCCGGTGATACCGACGTCCAGAGTGCCTTCGCCGACGTAGACCGCGATGTCTCGAGGGCGCAGGTAGAAGAACTCGACGTCGCTGTCCGGATCGTGGAGCAACAGCTCCCGTCCGTCGTGCCGCTGCCGGTAGCCGGCCTCACGGAGTACGTCGCTGGCGGGCTCGGCCAGCGAGCCCTTGTTGGGTACCGCTATGCGGAGCATGAGTTCGCCTCGTCAGTCGGGTTCGCGATGGTGGACATCAGGGCTATCGGGCAGTCACGCGCAGACCCGGCGACCGTCCTGCCTACAGATGCTCGTAGACGTCGTCCAACGTCAGCTCGCAGGCCAGCATCATCACCTGGGTGTGATAGAGTAGCTGGCTGATCTCCTCGGCCGCCCGTTCGCGGCCTTCATGCTCTGCTGCCATCCATGCCTCGGCTGCCTCTTCGACCAGCTTCTTGCCGATGTCGTGCACGCCGGCATCGAGGTGCGCGACCGTGCCCGACCCGTCGGGTCGAGTACGCGCCTTGTGACGCAGCTCGGCGTACAACTGCTCGAAGCTCTTCATCGCGACCGTTCTGTGTCGGGATCCTCAACGCTCAACCCTACGGCGAGTGCACTCGCCATCGCCGCGTGGGCGGCTTCATACCCCTTGTCCTCTCGCGAGCCCTGCAGGCCAGCCCGATCGAGTGCCTGCGCCTCGTCGTCGCAGGTGAGCAAGCCGAAGCCGACAGGCACGTCGTGGTCGAGCGCGACCCGGCTCAGCCCGTCGGTGGCCGCCGCGCACACGTACTCGAAGTGTGGCGTCCCCCCACGGATGACCACGCCGAGCGCCACGATCGCGTCGTAACCCTGCCGAGCCAACCGCTGAGCAGCGAAGGGCAGCTCGAAAGACCCGGGCACGCGTACGACCGCGGCATCCGCCACGCCTCCCTCGACCAACGCTCGCCGAGCGCCGTCCAGCAGACCGTCCATGACTGCGGTGTGCCAGGAGGCCGCCACCACGGCCACCCGCAGCCGGCTGGCGTCCAGCCGTGCCGGGGGTGGCGCTCCCCGGCCGCTCATGCGCTCGCCTCGGGCGCCGGAGCAGGTTGCCCCGGGTCGCCGAGGTATGGCAGGTCGTGGCCCATCCGGTCGCGTTTGGTCTGCAGGTAGCGTGCGTTGTTCTCGTTCATCGCGATCCGCATCGGCACTCGTTCCACGACCTCGATGCCGTACGCCTGCAAGCCGGTCTGCTTGGCAGGGTTGTTGGTGAGCAGCCGGACCGAGGTGACCCCCAGGTCAATGAGCAGCTGGGCGCCGGTGCCGTAGTCGCGCGAGTCGGCGGGAAGTCCGAGCTCGAGGTTGGCGTCGACCGTGTCGTGGCCTGCATCTTGCAGGGTGTACGCCCGGAGCTTGTGCAGCAGGCCGATCCCCCTGCCCTCATGGCCGCGCAGGTAGACCACGACCCCACGCCCTTCGGCCACCACGGCAGACAGCGCGGCGTCGAGCTGGGCACCGCAGTCACACCGTTGCGAACCGAACACGTCTCCGGTGAGGCATTCGGAGTGCACCCGGGCCAGTACCCGCTTGCCATCTCCGATGTCGCCGTACGCGAGGGCGATGTGCTCGGAATGGTCCACGGTGTTCCGGTAGCCGAACGCCCTGAATGTTCCATGTGAGGTGGGCAAGCTGGTCTCGGCCACCCGCTCGACCTGACGCTCGTGCACCCGGACATAGCGAATCAGGTCGGCGATCGAGATCAGCGCGAGCCCGTGCTCGTCACAGAATTCGCGCAGCTGTTGGCCGCGTTTCATGGTCCCGTCGTCGTTGACGAGTTCGGAGATCACGCCCGCTGGCGTCAGGCCTGCCAGCCGAGCCAGATCCACCGACGCCTCGGTGTGGCCGGGCCGGACCAGCACGCCTCCCTCGCGGTAACGCAGGGGGAACACGTGACCGGGCTGCACCAGCTCGGGTGGCTCGGTCGCAGAGTCGGCAAGCACGCGAACCGTGTGGGCCCGGTCCGCGGCGGAGATTCCCGTCGTGATCCCGTCACGCGCGTCGACAGACACGGTGTAGGCGGTGCGCATGCGCTCGCGGTTGTGCGGCGTCATCAACGGGATCCCGAGCCGGTCCAGCGTTGCTCCGGTCAGGGGGACGCAGATCACACCGCTGGAATGGCGGATCATGAACGCCATCAGCGTCGCGGTGGTCTTGCTCGCCGCGAACACCAGGTCGCCCTCGTTCTCCCGATCCTCCGCGTCGACGACCACCACGGGCTTGCCGGCTTTGATGTCGGAGATGGCCCGCTGAACGCTGTCCACAGGCGGCTGATCGGCGCTCACACGCTCACCGCCTCGGATGCTCCGCCGCCCAGGACCGGGCGCTCGCGCCGCGCGACCCGGAGCCAGACAGTGAATCCCCAGATCACGAATCCTGTATAGATTCCGTACAAAACGGCGGATGGATAATAGTGGAAATGCAACAATTCGGGCACACCTACCAGGTCGACGGCAATCCATACCAGCCAGAAGTCGACCCAGCCCCGGGCCATCGCGAAAGTGGCGAGCATGGAGCCGACGAAGATCCACGCGTCTGCCACGTAGTACCACCACGGGGCTGGCCAGCCGGCTCCGATGGCCCGGAACACCCACCAGCAGAAAACGACAAGTAGCGCAGCCGCGGAAAGATAGCCCAGCCGCTCCCGCGTGGTGGCCCACCGCGGCCGCACCGCGGGCGCATCACGTCCCGGAGTCTGCTCATTGGCTGAGCGCGTCGCCCGCCACCGCTGCCATCCGTAGACGCTCACCACCACGAAGAAGACCTGCCGGGCTGCCTGGCCGAACAGAGGGGCGCCCTGTCCGCCGATCGCGGTGCCGAGAAATACCGTGAACAGCAAGACGTTGCCGACGATGCCCACCGGCCATGTCCAGACACGGCGCCGCATCCCCCCGATCGCGGAGGCCAGCCCGAAGGCGTTGCCCACGATCTCGCGCCAGGTGATGTCATGGCCGGCGATGGTCAGGTGGGCCTCGTACAGCGATGCGAACACACTCATGCGGCGTCCCCTCTGGGTCCGTGCGCCGCGGCCAGCAACCGTTCGACGTACTTCGCGACCACGTCGACCTCGAGGTTTACCGCGTCGCCGATCGTCTTGGTGCCGAGAGTCGTGCGCTCGAGTGTGGTGGGGATGAGCCCGACGCTGAAGGACGGCCGCTCACCGTCGTGTAGGTCGGCTACCGTGAGCGACACACCGTCCACCGCCACGGAGCCCTTGACGGCAACATATCTGGTCAGTGCGGCAGGAATCTCGACCCAGATGAGCTCCCAGTGCTCAGATGGGGTGCGTGAGGAGATCACCCCCGTCCCGTCGACGTGACCTTGCACGAGGTGTCCGCCGAGCCGAGCGCCGACCGTCGCGGCTCGCTCGAGGTTGACCGGCGCGCCCGGCCTCAACCCGCCCAACGACGTCCTGTCCAGGGTCTCCTTCATGACGTCGGCGGAGAAGGCGCCACCGCGTGAGTCGACGACCGTCAGGCAGCAACCGTTGACTGCTATCGAGTCACCCGCCGCCACGTCGGAGGTGGCCAACGGCCCGTGTACGCGCAGCCTCACGGAGTCCCCGACGCCGTCGATGGCGACGACCTGACCGAGCTCCTCGACGATGCCGGTGAACATGCTGATCAGTCCTTGCCCAGTGATCGTTGAACCTGTGGTCGAGATTGTGGGTGGGCCACGATGCGCAGGTCGGGACCGACGCGGCTCACGTCGTCGATATCGAGCCGAATCGCCCCGGAAACCGTTCCGACACCAGCATCTGTCAGCGCTGCCGCCCCGTTGCCCAGTAGGCTGGGTGCGAGGTAGGCGACCACCCTGTCGACGAGCCGTGCTCGCCAAAACGCGCCGGCAACGGTCGGGCCGCCTTCTAACCAAACGTGCTGACGACCTCGTTGGAACAACTCGGCGAGCGCCTTCGTGACATCACGGCTGCGCAGGTGCAGCGTCTCCGCTGCCGCGTCGAGGACCCGCGACGTCGACGGGAGGTCGCGCATGCCCATCACTACCCGCAACGGTTGCTGCTCGTGCGGACGGTGGCTGTCGTGGCGCACGGTCAACCGCGGGTCGTCCGCAAGTGCCGTGCCGGTGCCGACCAGGATCGCGTCGGCCTCCGCTCGCAGCCGATGGACGTCCGCGCGCGCCTGCTCGGACGTGATCCACCGGGTCGACCCGTCGGCCGCCGAGCTGCGGCCGTCGAGGGTGGCGGCGAACTTCCAGGTGACGAACGGCCGGCGATGCTCGGTGGCGAACGTCCAGACATGGTTGAGCTCTCTGGCCTGCTTCTCGAGCACGCCGCTCTCCACATCGATCGCTGCCGAGCGCAGCCGCTCGGCTCCCCCGTGGGCCGCCGGACTGCCGTCGGACTGGGCGTACACGACGCGCCGGACGCCGGCCGCGATCAACGCCAGCGAGCAGGGGCCCGTACGTCCTGTGTGGTCGCACGGCTCGAGTGTCACCACCGCGGTCGCCCCGGCGGCGGCGGCGCCGGCTCGCTGCAGCGCCTCGATCTCGGCGTGAGCACGCCCCGCGCCTCGGTGATAGCCCTCGGCGACCGTGTTTCCGGCCTGATCCAGCAGTACGCATCCCACCCGGGGGTTGGGACCGAGGGGAGCATCCGGACTGGCGGCGAGCTCGAGCGCACGTCGCATCGCGGCGATCTCGAGCTGGCTGACCATGACGGCGCCCCTTCATCCGGCAGGCGGACTCCGGGGCGGACCGAAAACGGCGACTCGGTCGCCCGTCGTGCGCTGTCGGTGGGTTCCCACCGGCCCGACGCAGGACGACGGCCACATCGCCGCGTGCATCCTCCCATCCGGACTTTGACCGTCGGTCCTGGAATTTCGCCAGGTCAACCGGTCACGACAGACGTGTCACGACCGGGTCGCGGACTATCACCGCCGGTTCGGAGTTTCACCGACCCCGGAGCACGCGAGTGCTTGTTCGTACCTCTGGATCGTACCGTGGTGTGCGCTGACCGTCGGCATCGGCAAGGCGTCCGTCCCTAGCCGGCACCACGCGAACGGGTGTCACCGGGCAGCGCGGCAGACCGCGCTTGAGCACGGAGCGAGTCGACCATCGCGCCAGGATCACTCGCCTCGAACACCGCGGATCCGGCGACGAAGACATCGGCACCCGCCTGGGCGCAGCGCTCGATGGTCTCGGCCGAGACTCCACCGTCCACCTGCAGCCACAACTCGAGCCCGTGCTTGTCGAACAGCTCCCTGGTCCGCCGGATCTTCGGCAGGCACACGTCGAGGAACTGCTGTCCGCTGAAGCCCGGCTCCACAGTCATCACGAGGACCATGTCGAGCTCGCCCAGGAGATCTTCGTACGGGTCGATCGCCGTCGCTGGTTTGAGCGCCATCCCCACCCGCGCTCCGAGCGAACGCAGCGCACGCGCGAGCCGGACGGGGGCGTGCGCCGCCTCGACGTGGAACGTGACACTCGCGGCGCCCGCCTCGACGTAGGCAGGTGCCCAGCGGTCGGGGTCGTCGATCATCAGGTGGCAGTCCATCGGAGTGGAGACCGCCTTGGCCAGCGACTCGACCACGGGCACGCCGATCGTCAGGTTGGGGACGAAGTGGTTGTCCATCACGTCGATGTGGAGCCAGTCCGCGTTGCGCACCGCCCGTGCCTGCGCAGCCAGATCGGCGAAGTCGGCGCTGAGGATGCTGGGTGAGATCTGGATGGCCATCGCCCGACGATCCTACCCAGCGGTGCGTCGGAGCACGGACAGGAACATCGCGTCGGTGCCGTGTAGGTGCGGCCACAGTTGCAGATGGGGACCCGGCCCGAGATCCGGCACGTGGGGCAGCAACAGGCGCGCATCCTCCTCCACCAGGTCCGTGCGTTCCTCGAGAACCGCTCCAACCACGCCACGGGTCTCAGCCGACAGCGGCGAACACGTGGCGTAGCCGACCACTCCGCCAGGGCGCACCGATTCGACAGCCGCCCGCAGCAGGTCTCGCTGCAGAGGCACCAAGGCATCGAGGTCGCCGGGCTGACGCCGCCACCGAGTCTCGGGCCGGCGCCGGAGAGCACCCAGACCCGTGCAGGGGACATCGGCGAGGACCCGGTCGAACGCAGCCGGGTGCCACCCGGGCCTGGTGCCGTCGGCCACCACCACACCCAAGGCACCGCCGGCACCCCGCAAGTTGGCCTGAACCAGCCGCGCTCTGTGCTGCTTGCGGTCAACGGCGAGCAGCACAGCCGAGCGCGGTGCGGCCAGCGCGGCGAGCAGCGCCGCCTTGCCACCGGGACCTGCACACAGGTCCAGCCAGCGTAGGTCGTCGCCGTCGACGCCAGCGGCTGCCAGGGCCAGCGCCACCAGCTGCGAGCCTTCGTCCTGCACACCCGCTCGTCCTTCGGCGACGGCGCCGATGGCTCCGGGATCGCCGGCAGGCAGCTCGACCGCGTACCGCGACCAACGGCCGGCGACGCCGCCCCCCGCGGTCAGCTCGGCCACCGTGGAGCGGCCGGGGCGCGCCGCGAGAGTTACCGCCGGCGCCACGTTGTCGACTGCCAGCAAGGCCTGGAGCTGCTCCCGGTCGCCCTGAAGAACGGCCTCGAACTCCCTCACGATCCACTCGGGGTGCGCGTGGCGGATGGCCAGTGCGGCCACCTCCCCGGCCTCGCCCGTGAGCCCGTCGAGCCAACCCGCTAGATCGTCCTCGGCCACCCGCCGCAGAACCGCGTTGACCAAGCCGACCGCTCGCTCGCCGACCACTTCGCGGACCAGGTCCACACTGGTCGAAACGGCCGCGTGCGCCGGCACGCGCATCGACAGGATCTGATGCGTTCCAAGCTGCAGCACCCGCAGGACCGGCGGCTCCACACTCTCGAGGCCCTTCCGTAGGCACCGGGCAAGCACAGCGTCGTACGTGCCACGCCGGCGCAACGTCCCGTTGGCGAGCTCGACGCCGAAGGCCGCGTCGCGACCCGCCAGCTCGCGGCTGCGCAGCAGGCCCGGGAGCACGAGATTGGCGTACGCATCCCGCTCGTCAACGGCGCTCAGGACGTCGTAGGCCACCCTTCTCGGAGGGTCGACACGCGCCCCTGGCCGGTTCACGGCGAGCGCGACCCGAGGACCAACCCCGGACCCGACCGCAGCCCGCGGGCCCAGTCGACCGCGTGCATCGGCTTCTTGCCCTCACGCTGCACAGTCGTCAACGCGACGGCATGCGTGCCGGTGCCGACCAGAACGTCGGACTTCGAGACGCGCAGCCGGCCAGGAGTCAGGTCCAGCACGTCGGCTCGTGGTTTGCTCGGTCCGATCTTCAGCCGCAGATCGCTGTTGGTCGTCCAGGCACCCGGTGCGGGCGTGCATCCGCGGATCACCCGATCCACCACATGCGCCGGCTGACGCCACGGGATCTGCGCCTCGTCGGCAGTCAGCTTGGGGGCGTACGATGCGCCCCGGTGGTCTTGCTCACGCGGCTGCAAGGAGCCTTCCTCGATCCCATCCAGGGTGGAGACGAGCAGACGGGCACCGTGCTCGGCAAGTCGCCGCGTGAGCGTCCCGGCCGTGTCGTCGGCCCGGATCCGCTCGGTGAGCACGCCGAAAACGGGACCGGCGTCCAGCTCGGGGACGATCCGAAAGGTGCTGGCGCCGGTGATCTCGTCCCCGGCGATCAGTGCGCGCTGGACCGGCGCAGCTCCACGCCAGGCCGGGAGCAGCGAGAAGTGCAGGTTGACCCAGCCCACGCGCGGGATCTCCAGGGCATTGGCGGGAAGCAAGGCGCCGTACGCGACAGCAGCGCAGCAGTCCGGAGACACCTCCTTCAACCAACCGAGGAACTCCGGGTCCTTGGGTGAATCGGGGCGGAGCACCTCGATCCCCGCGACTGTTGCCCGCCGGGTCACCGGTGAGGAGGCGACCCTACGTCCACGCCCCGCCGGGGCATCCGGCCTGGTCACGACTCCCAAGACCTCGTGCCGGCTCTCCAACAGCGCGTCGAGAGCGGGCAACGCCGCATCGGGAGTGCCGGCGAAGACGATGCGCATCCCCTACATTCCCCGGCCGAACGTCGGGTGCGGCGAGGGCTTGACCTGAAGTGCCGGCTCGCCGTACCAGTCGGCCTCGCGAATCGCCTTCATCGCCGCCTTGCGGGTCGCCTTGTCGAGTCGGTCGACGAACAAGATGCCGTCGAGATGGTCGGTCTCATGCTGGATGCAACGGGCCAGCAGGTCTGAACCTGCGATCTCGATGGGCTCACCGTGCTGGTCGAACCCGCGAGCCACCACGCTGGCCGCCCGCAGGCAGTCGAAGTTGAGCTCGGGGATCGACAGGCAGCCCTCCGGGCCGTCCTGCTCGTCATCAGACAACGACAGCACCGGGTTGATGAGGTGCCCGACTTCCTCCTCGACGTCGTAGGTGAACACCCGTAGGCCCACCCCGATCTGGGGAGCCGCGAGGCCGGTTCCCGGCGCGTCGAGCATCGTGTCCGTCAGGTCGCCGACCAGCTGGCGTATCTCGGTGTCGAAGTCCACCACCGGTTCGGCCTTGGTGCGCAGGATCGGGTCACCGAACAGGCGGATCGGTCTCACGGTCACACGGTTGCTCCTGATGGGGGTGGCGCGAACGCCGAACATTCTATGTCGGCGTAGCGTGCGATCAGCCAATGTCGTATGGGTCGACCTGCACCCGGACGGCCTCGAGTTTGCGCGCACTGCGCATCGACTGGGCCGTCGACAGGGCAGCGACCAGGCTTGGACCGTCTTCTCTGGAGCTGCGGATCACCGCCCGAACCAGCTCCTCGTCAGACCCCGGGGAAGGCACCGGAACGGGTCCGAGCACCTCAGCCTCGGCTGGCAGGTCCATCACCTCGAGAAATGCGGTCACCGCATTCGGGATCCCGCTGACCGTGGCCATCAGCGCGGCTGGCGGGAGTCCGGCCGCGGAGCGTTCGGCGAGCTCTCGAGCGGCAAAGCCTTCCGGGTCCCAGCGGACCACGGCCTGCAGGGTTGGCGCCGACGAGTCGCCGACCAACAGGACGTGGCCACCTCGAGAGGCAGGCCGAACCCGGGCCGCGACGTTGAGCCAGCGCCGGACCGCTTCTTCGGAGGTCCGCAGGTTCGGGCGGGCGAGCGTCATCCAGGTGTCGAGGATCAACGCCGCGCCAAAGCCGCCCTCCGCTTCGGGTTCCGCCCCTGGCGTGGCAACGACCAGGCAGGGCTCGCCAGGAACGCTGTCGATGACGTGATCCCCGTCTGAGGTGCGAACCAGAACTTTCGGGAAGGCCCTGCCCAGCTCCTCGGCGGTGCGCCGCGTGCCCACCACCGGAGCCCATAGCGTCTCCCCACCACAGTGGCGACAGCGGAACACGGCGCCGCTCGCATCGCACCACCGGCAGCTGATCCCACCGGAGGCGCTGTCCACCGCCAGCGGGCCGGTGCAACGCGAACAGGCGGCGGGTCGACGGCAGCGCTTGCAGGCAAGCCCGGGTAGGTAACCGCCGCGCGGCGTCGAGACGAGCACCGGGCCACCTGCGATCGCTGACCTGATCGCCTCGAAGGCCCGACTCGGCAGACGCGCCGACCGGGCCCCAGGGTCGCGGGCCAAGTCGGTGTCGACGTCGCCCGTGACCTGGACAAGGGGCGTGCGCGCCCGCAGCAGAACACGGTCGGCGGTCAGCGGCTGCGCCCATCCGCTGTCAAGCAGCAGCTGAGCCTCGGTCGTGCGGGCATGGGCGGCTATCAGCATGGCGGCCGCGGACTGGTCGGCCCGCAGCTCCATCACCTCGCGCGTGTGCGGGTATGGCGCCCGCGGCTCAGCGAACAGGTCATCACCGTCGTCCCAGATCGCGAGCAACCCAAGGCGGTGGACGGGAGCAAACACGGCGGCGCGATTGCCGACCACCACCTGGACGCGGCCGCGGGCGATGGCCAGGAACGCACGGTACCGGGCGGCCGGACCCAGATCTGCACTCAAGGTGACATGCCGGTCTGGCCCGAGAACCTCCGAGAGGGCGGCGTCGGCCCGCGCGATGTCGCGCTTGTCAGGCACGCACAGGATCACCCCCCGTCCCGAGGCCCGGGCAGCCTGCGCCGCATGGGCGAGAGCCATCGGCCAGTCCGTGGCCGGCAATGCCGACCACACGCCGCGTGGGGCCTCCCCACGGCTCAGGCGTGTGATGAAGGCCCGGCCGGCACGGTAGTCGGCCCAGCCGGCGACCGTCGCGCTGCTCAGCTCGCCGAGCGGCGGCAGCGACTGCCCCGTCGACTCGGACTCCACCCGGGCGTGCCGAGGCGGAATGGCGAGCCGCAGGACGTCTGCCCGGGTCCCCGCATAGCGGTCAGCGACCAGCCGAGCCAGTTCTGCGATGGTTGGCCGGAGCACGACCTCCGGTGACACGACCCGGCGCAGTGCTGCGAGCTGACCCTCGTGATTTGTGCTGGCGACCCGCTCGAGCAAGAAACCTGACCGCTCTTTGCCGGCGAAGCGCACCTTGACCCTGACCCCTGGCTGAGCAACCTCGTCGAGCGACGTTGACACCAGGTAGTCGAACGACCGGTCGAGGTGGGCGAGCGGGATGTCTACAGCGACCCTGGCGATGGGCAGCTCGGCGGCGGGTTGGAACGACGCGACGGTCTTGCGGACCCGGGCACGAACCAGCGTCAGCTGCTCCTGCTGGTCACCGGCGCCCGTCATGGCGTATGCCTAGCATGCTCCACCCACCTCCGCAGGCGCCATCCACAGCGGGCTACCTGCGCCGGGTTACAGGCCGGTCGCGGCCCGTAGCGCGTCAACCTTGTCGGTCCGTTCCCAGGTGAAGTCGGGCAGCTCGCGACCGAAGTGACCGTAGGCCGCGGTCTGGGCATAGATGGGTCTCAACAGATCGAGGTCACGGATGATGGCGGCCGGCCGCAGGTCGAACACCGCGAGCACCGCATCGGTGATCGACTCCACCGAGACAACCTCGGTGCCGAAGCACTCCACATAGAAGCCGACCGGTTGCGCCTTCCCGATCGCGTACGCGACCTGGACCTCGCACCGGCGCGCCAGCCCGGCAGCCACGACGTTCTTGGCCACCCAGCGCATTGCGTAGGCGCCGGACCTGTCGACCTTGGAGGGGTCCTTGCCGCTGAAGGCGCCACCCCCGTGCCTGGCCATGCCACCGTAGGTGTCGATGATGATCTTGCGACCGGTCAGTCCGGCGTCCCCCATCGGGCCACCGATCTCGAACCTCCCGGTCGGGTTGACCAACAGCCTGTAGTCGCTGTGGTCGAGGTCGAACTTCTCGAGCACCGCTTCGACCACGTGCTTGCGGACATCGGGTGTCAGCAGGTGCTCGAGGTCGATGTCGGCGGCATGCTGACTCGAGACCACCACGGTGTCGACACGAACGGCGACGTCGCCGTCGTACTCGATGGTGACCTGCGTCTTGCCGTCGGGACGCAGGTAGGGCATCGTGCCCCCCTTGCGAACCTCGGACAGTCGCTGAGCGAGCCGCTGCGCAATCGTGATCGGCAGCGGCATCAGCTCCGGTGTCTCGTCGCAGGCGTAGCCGAACATCAACCCCTGATCGCCTGCACCCTGTCTGTCGAGCTCGTCGACGGACCCTCCGCTGCGCTCCTCATGGGCGTTCTCGACCCCGGCGGCGATGTCAACCGACTGCGAGCCGATCGACACCTGCACGCCGCAGGAGCGGCCGTCGAAGCCCTTCAATGAGCTGTCGTAGCCGATGTCGATGATGCGTTCACGCACGATCGAGGCGATGTCGGCGTATGCCTCGGTGCGAACCTCGCCGGCCACCACCACCAGCCCCGTCGTGATGAGGGTCTCGACGGCTACCCGGCTCGTGGGGTCGTCCTTGATCAACGCATCGAGCACCGCGTCGCTGATCTGGTCGGCGATCTTGTCGGGATGGCCTTCGGTGACGGACTCAGAGGTGAAAAGTCGGCGCGCCAAGACAGCCTCCAAGAAAGACGGGGTAGTGCCGCTCGTGCGGACCAGCCTAACGGTCTGATCGGACAGGCACCCGCGTTAGCGCGCGGACAGCTGGGATCAGGTCGCCCAGCGCGCCGCCACCAGATCCCAGACGGTGTGCGACAGGGCGTCCTTGCTGCCCAGAGGTACGTCGGTCGCCGTTCCGTCGGCGGCGAGGATGACCGCCGCGTTGTTGTCTGCCCCGAACACTGCTCCGCCGCTGACGTCGTTGACCACCAGCAGGTCACAGCCCTTGCGGCCGAGCTTCTCCCGGCCATGATCGAGCACACTGCCGGTATCGTCGCCGGTCTCCGCGGCGAAACCGACCACCACGATGTGGCCGTTCGGCCGCTGCTGCGAAATGGCCTTGAGGATGTCTGGGTTCTGGGTCAGCTCGATCACGGGTGCGGATCCATCGGTGGGCTTCTTGATCTTGAAGTCCGCCGACGAGCGGGGCCTGAAGTCGGCCGGCGCAGCCGCCATCACCAACGCGTCGGCATCGGTGACGGCCCCGTTGACCGCGTCCTGGAGCTGGCTGGTCGTCTCGACGTGGAGCACCTTGACCCCCGCCGGATCCGGCATCGAGGCATTAGCCGCGATCAGCGTCACCTCGGCGCCGCGGGCCAGGGCGGCGCGGGCCAGCGCGAACCCCTGTCGCCCCGACGAGCGGTTCGCAAGGAACCGCACGGGATCAAGGAACTCACGCGTACCACCCGCCGTGACAACCACCCGCCGACCGACCAGGTCGGGGTGGACGGAGCCGCGGGTCAGCAGCTGGCGCGCGGAGGCGAAGATCTCGGCAGGTTCGGGCAGTCGACCCGGACCCGTATCGGCACCAGTGAGGCGGCCCGTAGCGGGCTCGAGCACGATGGCGCCTCGTTCGCGCAAGATCGCAACGTTGTCCTGTGTCGCAGGGTGTTCCCACATCTCCGAGTGCATCGCCGGCGCGTACATCACCGGGCAACGCGCAGTCAGCAGCGTGCTGGTCAGCAGATCGTCAGCCAGGCCGTGAGCCGCCTTCGCCAGCAGGTCGGCGGTCGCCGGGGCCACGACCACCAGGCCGGCGGTCTGTCCCAGACGCACATGCGGCACCTCGTGCGCGTCGGCCCACACCTGGTCGGACACGGGGTTTCCGGACAGCGCCGCCCAGCTCGCCTCGCCGACGAACCGCAGTGCGGCCGCCGTAGGGATCACCCGCACGTCGTGCCCGGACTCGGTGAGGCGGCGCAGCAGCTCGCACGCCTTGTAGGCGGCGATGCCGCCACCCACCCCCAGGATCACCTTCGGGCGAGGCGCGTCCACGGTCTGTGACTGATCCATGTCAGCCAGTGTCTCAGCGTCTCGGCAACCGCTGGGCCGTGGTCACAGCTGCGGTGAGTCCGCGGCATCCGGCTCGGCGTCTGGGTCGATGTCCTCGCAGGTCAACAGGTCGGCGTTGATCTCCCGAAGCGCGATCGACAGCGGCTTCTCCTGTACGTGGGTCTCCACCAACGGGCCGACGTACTCGAGCAGGCCTTCGCCCAGCTGAGAGTAGTAGGCGTTGATTTGGCGAGCGCGCTTGGCGCTGTAGAGAACGAGTTTGTACTTGGAGTCGGTCTTTTCGAGCAACTCGTCGATGGGCGGGTTGGTAATGCCCTCGGCAACAGGCTGGGAGCCGGACACGCGCTAGGCCTCACAAGATCGGATCGGAAAACAGCAGACGACCAGCATGACGCGCGGCCGGCGGACAGACTGCCACCCGCTCGATCAGGTGCTGGGAATCATCAAGGCTACCAACTCAGCGCAAACCGCGCGCACATCCGTATTGGTCAGCGTGTGGTCGAACTCCGGTTCGTGGGCCAGCTCTTCGCGCGCAACGGCCAGCCGCCGCTCGATCACCTCGTCATCCTCGGTGCCACGCCTGGTTAGCCGTTTGACCAGTTCATCCCACGTCGGCGGTCGCAAGAAGACGAGCTGCGCGTCAGGCATCGACTCGCGCACGCTTCGTGCACCTTGCAGGTCTATTTCGAGCAGTACGGGGACGCCGTCGGCCAGCTGGTTCAGGACCGGGTCCCGCGGTGTCCCGTACCGGTTGCCCGCGAACTCGGCCCACTCGAGGAAAGCGCCGTCCGCAACGAGCTTGTCGAAGTCCGCCGGGCTCACGAAGTAGTAGTGCTTGCCGTCGATCTCACCGGGCCGCGGAAATCTGGTGGTGGCCGACACGGAGACCCAGACCTCCGGATGGTTCCGGCGCAGCTCGGTCACCACCGTGGACTTGCCAACCCCGCTGGGGCCCGACAGCACCGTAAGGAGTGCCGTCCCCGCGGGTTGGGTCATCCGCGAGCTTCGAACTCTGCCTGGAGGGCGGCTACCTGCTTGTTGCCCAACCCGCGCACCCGACGGGTCTCGGAGATGCCGATCTTGTTCATCAACTGCCTGGCCCGGACCTTGCCCAGACCCGGCATCGACTGCAGCAGGTCGAGCACCTTCATCTTGCCGATCACCTCGTTGGAGGTGCCCATCTCGAGCACGTCGCTGAGCGAGGTCCCCGAGTGCTTCAGGCGGTTCTTCACCTCGGCACGCTGACGCCTGGCCGCGGCAGCCTTCTCGAGTGCTGCCTGACGCTGCTGCGGTGTCAGTTGCGGAACTGCCACGTTGGGTCACCTCGGGATCGACGGCGAAGGGAAACAGGATGCATTGCGAACTTAGCGAGCCTTCGGCTCACAGGTCAAAGCATTCGCGAACACAGGGGGAATCCCATTCGGCGCCGTGCCGGGCCAATGGCGTGTCAGCCGGCCGGCACCGCGGCGTGCTTGTCGGCGGTGCCTGCCGCGTTCGTCCCTAGTTTGGGCTGCTCAGGGCGAAGCCGCAGTCGGCCTTGACCTCGGCATCGATCTTGTTACCCGCCTGGGTCAGGTCCTTGCTGTTGAAGCTCTTTGTGATGTTCTCGAGCTCCTGCAGCTTTTGCGGGTCTGAGGCCAGGCTCTGCATGGCGGTCGGGTCCCCGAGATCTGATGGGTCGAGCCCCGCATCGGCCAAGGCGCTGATCAGCTGGCTGAACGCGTCGTCAATGGTGGCCCATTCGGCGGAGACGCTGTCCGGAGCCTGCCCAGCAAGGTTGTGGATCACGTTCACTGCATCGCCGAGGTCGGCTGCCTTGAAGTTGACGCTCCCGAACTGGTCCTTTGCGTCCTTGATGGCCGAGCAGTAGTCGTCGGTGCCGCCACCGCCGAAGATCCCGCCGCCGCTGTTGTCGCCCGTGCTGCTGCTGTCACTGGCGTTGGCGCTGCTGTTATCGCTGCCGCCGCCGCAGGCGGTCAGCGAGCCAAAGGTAAGGACGGCCACGGCGCACGCGCCGATCATGCGCTTCATTGGGGTTTCCTCTCTCATGGTCCATGCGTACTCTCGCATGCACGCCTGCATCATGCCTGATCGGAGCTCGACTTTCAGCGAATCCGGCAGCGGTGCTTTGAGTGGCGTTGCATCAGGCCTGTGGGCAGTCCGGTCGCCCGAGTAGCGAATCCGCCGCTCCCACGGTCTGAGCTACCGCCTGCCGCAGGGCAGCGGTGCTAGGTCCGCCCCGCATCAGCGCACGTGACGATGAGGGGAGGACGTTGCGGACGGCCCCGCGGAAGATGCGAGGCAGATCGGCCAGCGTTCCGCCCTGCGCGCCGATGCCCGGCACCAGCAATGGCCCGTTGACCTCGAGGTTCTCGTTGGTGGAACCGATGGTTGCGCCGACCACGGCGCCGATCGATCCGAGCGAGGTGGTCGCCGCGTTGCGACCGGCGATGGCCGAGAGGATCTCGCCGGCCACGGTTGTGCCCGAAGCGGCCCGAGCCTGCTGCACAGAGCGGCCCTCAAGGTTGGAGGTGAGCGCCAGCACGAACACACCGGCTCGGTGCAGCAGCGCCGCGTCGATGATGGGATCCAGGGCGCCAATCCCGAGAAACGGGCTCGCGGTCACGGCGTCGGAGGCCAGCGACGACGATGGATCGAGGTAGGCGTCGGCGTAGGCCTGAGCCGTTGAACCGATGTCTCCGCGTTTGACGTCGAGGAGTACGAGAGCCCCGGCCGAGCGGGCCGCGACGATGGTTCGCTCCAAGACCGCGATGCCCGCTGAGCCGTGGCGTTCGAAGAATGCCGACTGCGGCTTCAGCACCGCCACCACATCGCCCACCGCAGCCACCATGGTCAAGGTGAAGCGCTCCAGACCTGCGGCATCGTCGGAGAGGCCCCACTCGCGCAGCAGCCCCGGATGAGGGTCGAGACCCACACACAAGCGGCCACGCTCGGCCATGGCACGCTGTAGACGCGTGCCGAACGGCTGCATCGCTCATGGCCTCCCGGATCGAGCCAGGTGGGCGAGCCCGACAGCGTCCGCGGCCTTTGCGAAGCCTCGCGCGGCGAGCTCGTCTGCCAGCTCGTGCACGATGCGGATGGGCGCGGACGGATCATTGAAGATCACGGTGCCTACCTGGACGGCACAGGCCCCAGCCAACATGAACTCCAAGGCGTCACGTCCGGTACGGATCCCGCCAACCCCCACGATGGACACGTCGGGCATCGCCTCATGCACCTGCCACACCGCGCGTAGGGCGACCGGGCGGATCGCCGGACCGGACAGTCCGCCTGTCACCCCGGCCAGGACCGGACGCATGGTGCCGGGGTCGATCGCCAGGCCGAGCAGCGTGTTGATGAGGGTGAGGCCGGACGCGCCGGCCTCCATAACCGACGAGGCGATGTCGACGATGCTGGTGACATCGGGTGACAGCTTGGCAAGGACAGGAACCCCGCGTGGCGTCTCTCGACACACCACGGAAACGACCTTGGCTGCCTGATACGGGTCACAGGCGAACACCAGACCCCTGTTCTCGACATTGGGGCAGGATATGTTGACTTCGACAGCGGTCACTCCCGGGTCGTTTCCGACCCGGCGTGCAAGCTCGGCGTACTCCCCCAGACTCGAGCCCGCGATCGACACGACTGGCCGAGCCCGGTGCTGCAGCAGCCATGGCAGGTCGGTCGCCAAGAACGCATCGATGCCTGGTCCCTGCAGACCGATCGAGTTGAGCATGCCCGACGGGGTCTCGGCCATTCTGGGGATCGGGCGGCCCGACCTCGGGTCCAGCATGATCGACTTGGTCACGACGGCTCCGAGATCGGCCACATCGAAGAACTGGTGGAGTTCGCGACCCGACGCTGCGCAGCCCGAGGCCGTCATGACCGGGTTGGGCAGCGTGGCCCCGGCCACGGACGTGGTCAGGTCGACGCCAGATGCCTCCAGCATGGTCATCCGTGCCGGCCTCCCCTGGGCGCACCCAAGGTGTCGACCGGGACGGTCCCAACGGCGTCCCAGCGCACGCGTTCACCGCGGAAGACCGGACCTTCCACACATGAGCGCACCATTCGCGTGACACCGTCGTCCCCGATCACCGGCAGCACGCAGGTCATGCAGACTCCGACACCACAGGCCATCGACTCCTCGACAGCCGTCTGGCTCCACGCGCCGTGCGCGAGCGCGACCTCGGTCACAGCCGCCAGCATGCCCATCGGGCCGCAGGAATAGACCACCTGCGCGGCGGTGCGGTCGATCAGGTCTGGCAACGCGTCCGTGACCCGGCCGCGTATCCCGACCGAGCCGTCCTCAGTGGTCACCAGCACAGACTGAGCGGCCCGCTTGGCCTCCAAGGCGCCGAACAGGCGGCTCGCTGTCGCGGCGCCCAGCACCATGTGAACCTGACAGTGCCGGTCCCGAAGCCGCTCAGCGAGACCGAACAACGGAGCGCTCCCGTAACCTCCGCCCACGAGTACGCACGGCACCGCCTGCTTCGGTAAGGCGAAGGGGCGCCCGAGCGGGCCGAGCACGTCGATCGGGTCGTTCGGCCGGAGCCGGGACAATGCCTCGGTTCCCTTGCCCAAAGTGGCGAACACGATCTCGACGGTGCCCCCGTAGACCCCGCTGCTGCGCACTCGATAGATGGAGAAGGCGCGTCTCAGCAACATCGCGGAGTGCGCGCCGCCAACGGCCAGCGCGACGAAGCTGCCCGGCTGGGTTCGCTCGGCGATCCCAGCCGCGACCATCGTCAGGTGGTGGTAGTCCCCGACTCGCTTGATACTGAGCACCGTTCCAGCCACTTGCAACGGACCCGCGCGCAACCGCGCGGACTCGATCTGTGCGGTACGTGAACCCACGCTCATCCGATGCCACCGATCGCAGCCGCCCAGTCCTGGAGCGAACACACCGGCACATCTCCGTGCCGCAGCGCCTCTATCCCCTGGACGGCCGCGGCGAGCCCCTGCACTGTCGTGATGCACGGAATGCTGCGCAGCACCGCGGCAGTCCGGATCTCGTAACCGTCCAGCCGCGGTGACCCGTTGGAGGTGGATCCGAACGGGGTGTTGATCACCAGGTCGACCTCGCCGTCGAGGATGCGGCCGACGATCGTCGGCTCTCCGCCGGGGCCGGACCCGGCGCTGTGCTTGCGCACGCGTCGGGCCATCACCCCGTTGCGCGTCAGCACCTCGGCTGTGCCGTCGGTAGCCAACACCTGGAAGCCCAGGTCAGCCAGCCTCTTCACCGGAAAGATCATGTGCCGCTTGTCGCGGTTGGCCACCGAAACGAACACCGTGCCCTTGGTGGGAAGCCCGCCGTACGCGGCCGTCTGTGACTTGGCGAACGCGGTGCCGAAGCCCGCGTCCATTCCCATCACCTCTCCCGTCGAACGCATCTCGGGACCGAGCACCGTGTCGACGGTGCGGCCATCCAGCGTGCGGAACCGGTCGAACGGCATGACAGCCTCCTTCACCGCGATGGGCGAGTTCGGCGGAAGATCTCCACCGTCGCGTCCGGTGGGCAACACCCCCTCGGCTCGCAATTCGCCGATGCCGGTGCCGAGCATCACGCGCGCCGCCGCCTTGGCCAGCGGAGTGGCGGTCGCCTTCGACACGAAGGGTACGGTCCGTGATGCGCGCGGGTTGGCCTCCAGCACGTAGAGCACGTCGCCGGCCAGGGCATACTGCACGTTCAGCAGGCCGCGAACCCCGACAGCGGCGGCGATCGCCTGCGTCGAGCAGCGGATGCGCTCGATGTCTTCGCGGCCCAAGGTGATCGGCGGCAGAACGCACGCGGAGTCGCCGGAGTGAACTCCGGCCTCCTCGATGTGCTCCATCACGCCCCCAAGGAACAGCTCGGTGCCGTCGTAGAGGGCATCCACGTCGATCTCGACCGCATCGTCGAGGAACCTGTCGACGAGCACCGGGTGAGAGGGCGAGATCTTGGTCGCTCGCTCGATGTAGGCGCGCAGCGCTTCGTCGTCGTACACGATCTCCATCCCCCGGCCGCCGAGGACGTACGAGGGCCGGACCAGCACCGGGAAGCCGATGTGGTCGGCGATCTGCTTGGCCTGTGAGTACGACGTCGCGGTGCCGTGTTGGGGGGCCGGCAGGCCAGCGCTGGCCAGGACGGCACCGAACGCCCCGCGGTCCTCCGCCAGATGGATGGCTTGCGGAGAGGTGCCGACGATCGGGACTCCGGCATCGTGGAGTCGCTGAGCCAGCCCCAGCGGGGTCTGGCCACCAAGCTGCACGATGACGCCGACCACTGGCCCGGCGGCCACCTCAGCGTGGTAGACCTCCAAGACGTCTTCGAAGGTCAGCGGCTCGAAGTAGAGGCGGTCCGACGTGTCGTAGTCGGTGGAGACGGTCTCGGGGTTGCAGTTGACCATGATCGTTTCGTAGCCGTCCTCGCGCATGGCGAGCGCAGCGTGCACGCAGCAATAGTCGAACTCGATGCCCTGGCCGATGCGGTTCGGCCCGCCGCCCAGCACCATGATCTTCTTGCGCGCGGTGGGCGCGGCCTCGCACTCGCCGTCGACGTTCTCGTACGTGGAGTACATGTACGCCGTCTGCGTGGAGAACTCGGCGGCGCAGGTGTCGACGCGCTTGTAGACGGGCCGCACGCCGAGCGCGTGGCGCGCCTTGCGCAGCTCGTGCTGGTTGCTGCCCATCAGCAGGCCCAGGCGCTTGTCGGAGAAGCCCTTCTGCTTGACGAAGCGCAGCTCGGCGGCCGACAGCGATTCGAGCTTGCGGCCGCGCAGCGTCTGTTCGGTCTTGACGAGGTCTTCGATCTGCGCAAGGAACCACGGATCGATCCTGGTGGCCTCGAAGATCTCGTCGAGCGACATGCCGATGCGGAACGCGTCGCCCACGAACAGGATGCGCTCGGGGCCGGCGTTGGTGATCTCGTCGAGGATTTCCTCGTGGTCGGTGTCCTTGCAGGCGGTGCGCTCGGTCAGTCCGTCGATGCCGGTCTCGAGGCCGCGTAGCGCCTTCTGGAAGCTTTCCTGGAACGTGCGGCCCATCGCCATCACTTCGCCGACCGACTTCATCTGCGTGGTGAGGTGCGAATCGGCGGCCGGGAACTTCTCGAACGCGAAGCGCGGGATCTTGGTGACGACGTAGTCGATCGACGGCTCGAAGCTCGCCGGCGTGGCGCCGCCGGTGATGTCGTTCCTCAGCTCGTCGAGCGTGTAGCCGATCGCCAGCTTGGCGGCGACCTTGGCGATCGGAAAGCCGGTCGCCTTCGACGCCAGCGCCGACGAGCGCGAGACGCGCGGATTCATCTCGATGACGACCATCCGGCCGTCCTTCGGATTGACGGCGAACTGCACGTTCGAGCCGCCGGTCTCGACGCCGATCTCGCGCAGGATCGCGATCGACGCGTTGCGGAGCAGCTGGTATTCCTTGTCGGTCAGCGTCTGCGCCGGCGCGACGGTGATCGAGTCGCCGGTGTGCACGCCCATCGGGTCGAGGTTCTCGATCGAGCAGACGACCACGACGTTGTCGGCCCGGTCGCGCATCACCTCGAGCTCGTACTCCTTCCAGCCGATGATCGACTCCTCGAGCAGCACCTCGGCGGTCGGCGAGATCGCCAGACCCGCATTGGCGAAGCGAATCAGGTCGTCCTCGTCGTATGCCATCCCGGAACCGGCCCCGCCCATGGTGAACGACGGTCGTACGACGACGGGATAGCCGAGATCTCGTGCCGCCGACTGGCAGTCGGTCAGGGAATGACAAATGGCGCTGCGCGCGACGGTAGCCCGCCATTGTGCGGGCAGCGCCTCCACGACCGCCTTGAACGATTGGCGGTTCTCACCGGCCTCGATCGCCTCGATGGATGCGCCGATGAGCTCGACGCCGTACTTGTCCAGCACGCCCTGCTCCGCGAGGGCCACCGCCGTGTTGAGTGCTGTCTGTCCGCCGAGAGTCGCGAGCAATGCGTCGGGGCGCTCCTTGTCGATCACCTTCTCTACGAACTCAGGGGTGATCGGCTCGAGATAGGTAGCGTCTGCGACCTCCGGATCGGTCATGATCGTGGCCGGATTGGAGTTGACCAGGATCACCCGAAGACCCTCGTCGCGCAGCACCCGGCAAGCCTGCGTCCCCGAGTAGTCGAACTCGCATGCCTGCCCGATGACGATAGGTCCGGACCCGATGACCAGGATCGACGAGATGTCCGTACGCCTGCCCACTAGTAGCCCCTGTCCGGAGGTCCTGGCGTGTTGGCCATGAGGCTGGCAAAACGGTCGAACAGGTGAGTCGCATCATGGGGGCCGGCAGCTGCCTCCGGGTGGTACTGGACGCTGAAGGCAGGGGCATCGACGAGACGTAACCCCTCGATGACATCGTCGTTGAGGCACACATGGGTCACTTCGGCAAGTCCGTAAGGAGTCGGCACCGGCTCATAGGGGCGCGCGTCGCCGGTCCAGGCGACCGCGAACCCGTGGTTGTGGGCCGTCACCTCGACGGTGCCGGTCAAACAGTCCAGGACAGGTTGGTTGAGGCCGCGATGGCCGTACGTGAGCTTGTAGGTGGCCAGCCCAAGGGCTCGCGCGAACACCTGGTTCCCGAAGCAGATGCCGAAGTACGGAATGCGCCGGGCGAGCACCTCCCGGAGTAGCTCGACTGCATGGTCTGCTGTCGCGGGATCACCTGGTCCGTTGGAGAAGAAAACGCCGTCCGGCTTCACCGACAGCAACCCTCGGACTGTCACCGTCCCGGGCAGGACGTGCACTTCCATCCCCCGTTCGGACATCAGTCGAGGCGTCATCGACTTGATCCCCAGATCGAGTGCTGCCACGGTGAACCGCCTCTGTCGACGGGCCGGGACGACGTACGACTCCGTCGTGGTGACCTCTCCGGCCAGCGAGGCACCTGTCATCGCGGGCTGCGCCAGCACCTTCCCCAACAGCGCGGCCGGGTTGCTCTCGGTCGTCGAGATGCCGACGCGCATGGCACCTCGCTCCCGCAGGTGCCTGGTCAGCGCCCTCGTGTCGACACCGGAGATGCCGACGACCCCGTCCTCCCGCAGCTCATCATCCAGGCTGCGCAACGACCGCCAGCTGGATGCGACCCGGGCGGGATCGCGTACGACATAACCCGCAACCCAGATCCGCGACGACTCGGCGTCCTCGTCGTTCATGCCCGTGTTGCCGACGTGAGGGGCAGTCATCACGACGACCTGACGGTGGTAGGACGGGTCCGTGAGGGTCTCCTGATAACCGGTCATCCCGGTCGCGAACACCGCCTCACCGAACGTCTCGCCGGGGGCGCCGAACGACTCACCGTGGAATGCACGGCCGTCCTCCAAGACCAGCAGCGCCGGTGCGATGGTCACTGGAGCTTCCCATCGAGGACCGTGGGTTTGCCTCGCAGGAAGGTGGTCACGACCGCACCGGGCAGGCTCAGGTGGGCATAGGGCGTGTTCCGGGACAGTGAGGCCAGCTCCGCCGGGTCGACCCGACGGCGAACCGACGGGTCATACAGCACCAGGTTGGCCGGCGCGCCCACGGCGATCGGGTGGCCGTGGTCGCTGACGCGGCCGATCCGTGCAGGTCGCGCCGACATCCGGTCGGCGACGCCGGCCCAGTCCAGCAGGCCCGTGTCGACCATCGTCTCCTGGACGACCGTGAGGGCGGTCTCGAGACCGAGCATGCCGGAGGCTGCCGCCGCCCACTCACATTCCTTGTCCTCAGCCGGGTGCGGCGCGTGATCGGTGGCTACCACGTCGATCGTCCCGTCAGCCAGACCCGCGCGCAGGGCCTCGACATCCACCCGCGTTCGCAGCGGTGGGTTGACCTTGTAGAGCGGGTCGTAGGTGGCCGCCATCTCGTCAGTCAGCAGCAGATGGTGGGGAGTCACCTCTGCTGTGACGTTCCAGCCCTTGCCCTTTGCCCAACGTACGATCTCGACCGAACCGGCGGTCGACACGTGACAGACGTGCAGTCGTGAGCTCACATGAGCGGCCAGCAGGGCATCGCGGGCAATGATCGCCTCCTCCGCGACGGCCGGCCAGCCGCGCATTCCCAACACCCCCGACAGCTCACCCTCGTTCATCTGGGCATCCTCGGTGAGCCTCGGCTCCTGCGCATGCTGGGCAATGACACCGTCGAACGCCTTGACGTACTCCAGTGCCCGTCGCATCAACACCGCGTCGGAGACGCAGCTCCCGTCGTCGGAGAACACGCGCACTCGCGCCACCGAGTCGGCCATCGCGCCGAGCTCGGCCAGCCGCTGGCCACCCAGCCCGACAGTGACCGCGCCTACCGGCCGCACATCGCAGTAGCCGGCCTCCCGGCCGAGGCGCCAGACCTGCTCGACCACGCCCGCTGTGTCGGCGACCGGATCGGTGTTAGCCATCGCGTGCACGCACGTGAACCCGCCGCTGGCCGCCGCCCGGGTGCCGGACTCCACCGTCTCCGCGTCTTCGCGGCCGGGCTCCCGCAGATGGGTGTGGAGGTCGACCAGGCCCGGCAGCGCCACCAGGCCCGCCGCGTCGATCGACTCCGCCTTCCCGGATGACGCGTCGTGGCCGATGGCTGCCACGACACCGTCGCGGATCATCAGGTCCGTCGGCTTCTCCCCCAAGATCGATGGGCCACTGATCCGATATGCGGTCACGCGTCGTCCTCCGAGTTCGCCGGCGAGGTTTCCATGGAGGCGCCGTCCGCGAAGTCGTTGCCTCCGAGCAGCAGATAGAGCACCGCCATCCGGATGGCGACACCGTTGCTCACCTGCTCGACGATCACCGAGCGGTCGCTGTCTGCCACCTCAGCCGAGATCTCCATGCCACGGTTCATCGGCCCCGGATGCAGCACGAGCGCGTGATCAGGCAGCAGTCCGAACCGTCGGGCGTCCAGGCCGTACCGCCGGCTGTACTCGCGGGCGCTGGGGAAGAACGCGGCGTTCATCCGCTCACGTTGCACGCGAAGCATCATCACCGCGTCTGCCTTGGGCAGCACCTGGTCGAGGTCGTACGAGGTCTCCACCGGCCAGCTGCCCACGCCCAACGGCAGCAAGGTGGGTGGCGCGACCAGCGTGACCTCGGCGCCCAGGATGGCCAGCAGCAGTGCGTTCGATCGTGCGACCCGGCTGTGGAGCACGTCCCCGACGATCGCGATCCGGCGGCCCTCCAGGCTGTCGAGGTGGCGGCGCATGGTGAATGCGTCGAGCAGTGCCTGGGTCGGGTGCTCGTGAGTGCCGTCGCCCGCGTTGACGACGCTGCTGCGCACCCAGCCGCTGTTGGCGAGCCGATGAGGCGCACCGGCGGCGTGATGCCGGACCACCACCACATCGGCGCCCATTGCCTCGAGTGTGAGCGCGGTGTCCTTCAGGCTCTCGCCCTTGGACAGACTCGACCCCTTGGCGGAGAAGTTGATGACGTCCGCGGAAAGCCGCTTGGCTGCCGCCTCGAAGGAGATGCGGGTGCGAGTGGAGTCCTCGAAGAACAGGTTGACCACGGTGCGGCCCCGCAAGGTCGGCAGCTTCTTGATCGGCCGATCGGCCAGCGACCGCATCTCCTCCGCGGTGTCGAGCACCAGCGTCGCGTCGTCCCGGGTGAGGTCCGCGCTGCTGAGCAGATGCCGCTTCATGACAGCCCCTCGTCCCGTGCTCGGGGTGACACCGGTTCGGGGTGGATCACCACGGCATCCCTCTGGTCGTACTCCTCGAGGAGCACGGAGACCTTCTCACCCAGCGCGGTTGGAAGGTTCTTGCCGACGAAGTCAGCCCGGATCGGCAGCTCACGATGACCTCGATCGACCAGTACAGCGACCCGCACCACGCTGGGGCGGCCCACGTCGTTGATGGCGTCGAGAGCGGCGCGGATCGTGCGCCCGGAGAACAGCACGTCGTCGACCAGGACCACGACTGCGCCGTCCAGCCCAGAGCCAGGGATCACTGTATGTACAAGGGTGCGTGCAGGTCGAAGTCTGAGGTCGTCGCGGTACATGGTGACGTCGAGTGACCCCACCGGGACCTGGGTGCCCCCCGCGTCGGCGATGCGAGCGGCTATCCGCCGCGCGAGCGGGACACCTCGTGTCGGGATCCCCAGCAGGACCAGATTCTGCGGACCCTTGTTGCTTTCGAGGATCTCATGGGCGATCCGGGTCAGCGCCCGGACGATGTCGGGGCGGTCGAGCACCAGCCGAGCGTCGGTGTGGAGGGCGCCGGGATCTGCGCCAGGTAAGGCAGAACTCATCTGCCGGACCTCCTTCCCCGCCTCACCGGACGGGTCGTTAAAGGATGTCGGTCACCGATGACAGTACCAGCCCGCGTGCGTTCTTTCGGCACCTGACCTCGGCGTTTCCGCGATCGGGGCGACCACGACACTCCCCGAATCGACAGGTACCGCTTGACCCGGAGCCCTGTCAGAGATACGATCACTCTCCGTAGTCGAAACGCCGTGAATGAGCCTGCAAAGCCCCATCCCGGCCGGAAGGACGTCACCATGAGCAACGAGTACGCTCGGGCCCTTGGCGCCCGGCTTCGATCCATCCGGCAGCAGCAGAACCTGTCGCTGCATGGAGTCGAGGAGAAATCCGACGGTCGCTGGAAGGCGGTCGTGGTCGGGTCATACGAGCGCGGCGACCGCGCCGTCACGGTGCAGCGGCTGTCCGAGCTGGCCGAGTTCTACGGCGTCCCCGTCCATGAGCTGCTGCCCGGCCGCGTGCAGTTCGGCGCGACGGCGGAGCCGCCGCCACGGCTGGTGCTTGACCTCGAGCGACTCCAGTCGCTCGACGCCCCCGAGGTGGCCCCGCTGGCCCGGTATGCCGCCACCATCCAGGCCCAACGCGGTGACTACAACGGCCGGGTGCTGTCCATCCGGCAGGACGACATGCGGACACTCGCTGTCATCTTCGACGAGCCACCCAGCCTGCTGGCCCAGCGCTTCGTCGCCTGGGGCGTACTCAACAGCAACGACCGTCGGTCCGGCGAAGAGGAGTAACCCCTCCACGATCCGACACTTATTCCGCGCGATCCGACACTTATTCGCCGCCATCCGACACTTATTTCGCGCGATCCGACACGTGTTCCCTTTTGCGCGGGAGGTCGGGGAGGCTAGGTCAATCGTCTGGCGAGAGCAGGGTCGGCTTCAGCTCGGCGATTCGACCCAGGATTCCGTTGACGAAGGCTGGAGACTCGTCGGTGGACAGCTCACGAGCCAGCTTCACGGCTTCGGAGATTGCCACGGCGTCCGGCACCTCGTCGCAGTAGAGCATCTCGAACAACCCGATGCGAAGCAGGTTGCGATCCACCACCGGCATTCGCTCCAGGGCCCAGCCTAGGGAGTACTCGCTGACCAGGTCGTCCAGGCGTTCGCGATGCTCCCCGACCCCCTCGACCAGGGTGATGGTGTAGGGATTCAGCTGCTGGGCAGGATCCGTCAGCCGATCGGCCAACGAACCACCCGCAGGCATGCTTCGCAGCTCGCTCTCGAACAAGATGTCCAGCGCTCGCTTGCGGGCCCTGGATCGCGCTGCCATCAGGCAGACACGCGACCAAGGTAGCTGCCATCCCGGGTGTCCACTTTGATCCGTTCCCCGGTCACGATGAACAGTGGTACGGAGATCTCGTACCCCGTCTCCAACCTGGCAGGCTTGGTGCCCCCGGTCGAGCGGTCCCCCTGCAGCCCGGGTTCGGTGTACTCGACCGTCATCTCCACCGACGCAGGCAGCTCGATGTACAGCGGCGTACCTTCGTGGACGGCGACGATGACTTGCTGGCTCTCGAGCATGAAGGGAGCAGCTTCTGCGATGACGTCCTCTTGCACGTGGACCTGGTCATAGGTCTCGGTGTCCATGAATACATAGGACGACCCGTCGTTGTACAGGTAGGTCATCGAGCGCTTGTCGACGTTGGCGGTATCTACCTTCACGTCTGCGTTGAAAGTCTTGTCAACCGTCTTGCCCGAGAGCACGTTCTTCAGCTTGGTACGCACGACGGCGCCACCCTTGCCCGGCTTGTGGTGCTGGAACCACACGACTGACCACAGCTGGCCGTCGAGGTTGAGCACCATCCCGTTCTTCAGCTCATTGGTCGTTGCCATGCGTTCGCGATCCGTCTCTTGGTATGTGGCCTCGCCGAGCTCAGCCGACGACGAGGAGTTCCCGAGTAGTGGTTGTGAGCAACTCCGGCGAGTCGGCGACGACAAGGGTGTCCTCGATGCGCACACCCCCTCGATCGGGCAGATAGACGCCCGGTTCGACCGTCACCGGAGTGCGACTGAGCAGTTTACCCGTTGACCGAGGGCTGAAGTACGGGTCCTCGTGGATCTGGAGCCCGACGCCGTGTCCGAGCCCGTGTACGAAGTAGTCGCCAAACCCAGCGGCATCGATGACGCTGCGAGCCGCGCGGTCAACCTCGATGCGCTCGGCGCCCGGCGCCAGCGCGTGCCGTCCGGCCTGCTGGGCAGACGCCACCAGCTCGTAGATCTCCCGTTGCCAGTCGGCCGGCTGGTCGTGGATCATCATGGTGCGAGTGCAGTCGGCGTGATAGCCCGCGAACCTCGCCCCGAAGTCGATCTTGAGCAGGTCCCCAGTGCCGATCTCACGACCAGTGGGTTCATGGTGTGGGATTGCCGAGTTTGGACCCGCCGCCACAATCGTCTCGAATGCCAGCGCCTCGGCGCCCAGCGCGAACATCCGCCACTCCAGGTCGCGAGCAATCTGCTGTTCTGTACGCCCTACGAACTTGCCCTGTTGCAGTTCCTCGAGCGCCTGCACGGAGATCTGGCAGGCCGAGCGAAGGGCCTCGATCTCTGACTCGTCCTTGACCACGCGGAGCTCTTCGACCGCCCGGCCGAGGCTGACCGTCATGGTGCCCTGAACGGCAGCCGTGATTTTGTCGCGAGCATCGGCCGTCAGATCATGGGTCTCCAGGGCCAGCGTCTGCAACGAGCGTTCTGCCGCCAGACTCGCCAGCGCGTCGACCGCGGGATCGGTGGTGATCATTGCCGACACGTCCGGGGCCTGGGCGGCCACCTGATCGGTGTAGCGGCCATCCGTCACAAGCTGGTCCTCGCCGTCCACGCCGACCAGCAGGGCGCCGTTGGAGCCAGTGAACCCGGACAGGTAGCGGATGTTGACCAGGTTGCTGATCAAAACGGCCGACAGCTCGCGGTCGACCAGGACCTGACGGAGCGCATCGCGCCGAGACCGCTCAAGGGTAGGCATGCCCACAATCCTCGCCACTGCCGCGCGCCGAGGCAAACCGACTAGGTGGGGGTTCCACGGCTAGAGTGACGGGGTGGGATTCCTGCTCCTGTGCGCCGTCATTGCCGTGATCATGATCGCGACGCGGCTCAACGCGCGGAGCCGCTCGCGGCCTGGCCACCCCGTGCCTCGCGTCCTCAGCGGACCCAAGGGTCGTCGTCTCATCGTGGTCGACACCCCTGAGGGCGGCCGCAGGGTGATCGAGAGCCCCCCGGCGCCTGCCCCTCCGCAACCCACCAGGCGATCCGGCGCAGCAGCCCAGGGGCGGACCCGGGCACAAGCCCAGCCGCCGCCCGCGCCGGCGCCTCAAGCGCCTCGGCCGACAAGCGCCGCGCCCGTCGAGGTTGAAGCAGTGTCGGCTGGCGAGCCGCTCGAGCCGCCCAGCCCGCTGGACATGCTGAGTCCCAAGATCGCCCAAGTGCCGCCAGAGCTGGCGGCGAGGGTAGTCACGTTGATGAACAAGCGCCAGGAAGTCTCGGCGGTACGCCTGCTCTGCGACGAGCTCAGGATTGGCATTCTCGACGCCCAGAAGACCGCACGATCTCTAGTCGGCCGATGAGGGCTGGCGGTCTAAGTGTCGGATGGCGGGGAATAAGTGTCGGATCGCGCCGAATAAGTGTCGGATCGCGCGGAGACAACCCGGCTCACGGCCTCCAGAGCCAACCGGTACGACTCCACGCCGAATCCCGCGATCGTTCCGGTGGCTACCCCGCTGACCACGCTCGTGTGCCTGAACGTCTCTCTCGCCGCGGGGTTCGTCAGGTGCACCTCGATCAGCGGCGCCGTCAGCTGAGCGCAGGCGTCGCGCAGGGCGTACGAGTAGTGGGTGAACGCCGCCGGGTTGAGCACGACCGGGGTGGCCGCGTCGGCGGCTTCATGGAGCCAGCCCACCAGCTCCGACTCGTCGTCGGTCTGCCGGACCTCCACCTTCATTCCGAGCGCCTGGCCGGTCAGCCTGAGCACGTCGGCCAGCTCGTCGTACGTTGTAGTGCCGTAGACCTCCGGTTCGCGGGCACCGAGACGGCCGAGGTTGGGACCGTTCAGGACGAGTACGAGCACGGCTGGACCTTATCTCGCGATCGCCGCGTACGCCGCGGAAAGCAGGGCCCGGTCAGGCGCCTCCAGGATCACCGGCTGACCGACCGCCTTCAAGATGACGAGCCGCAGTCGATCTCCATGGGTCTTCTTGTCCAGCTTCATCGCATCGAGCAGCTCCGCCCAGGTCATCCGTGAATAGCTGGTCGGCAACCCCACGGAGGCCAGCAGGACCCGGTGGCGCTGCGCCGTGGCGTCGTCGAGACATCCCGCAAGTCTGGCGAGCTCTGCCGCGTACACCATGCCGATGGCCACCGCGGCGCCGTGCCGGAAGCGATAGGCCTCGGTGCGCTCTATGGCGTGCGCGAGCGTGTGACCATAGTTGAGCGCCGCTCGCCCCACCTCGGCGCCGGACGAGATCGTTTCGCGCAGGTCGCCCGCGACCACGCCCGCCTTGACGGTGATCGCCCGCTCGACCAGCTCCCGCAGCACGTCGCCGTCGCGAATAGCTTCGCCAGGGTCACGCTCGACCAGGCGCAGGATGTCCGGGTCGGCAATGAACCCGCACTTGATCACCTCGGCCAGGCCGTTGGTGAGCTCATCGGCCGGCAAGGTCTGAAGAGCCGTCAGGTCGCAGAGAACCCCCGCCGGTTCGTGGAACACGCCAACCAGATTCTTTCCCTGCGGGGTGTTCACACCGGTCTTCCCCCCGACGGCGGCGTCGACCATCGCGAGCAGAGTGGTCGGAACGTGGACGACCTTGATGCCGCGGACCCAGGTGCCTGCGACGAAGCCGGCCACGTCGGTGGCAGCTCCCCCGCCGACACCGACCACTGCATCGGTGCGGGTGAACCCGGCCGATCCGAGCTCCGCCCAGCATCGTTCGGCCACGCGGGTGGTCTTGGCCTGTTCCGAGTCCGGGATCTCCACCAGGGTGGGTGCGTACCCACATCTCGCGAGCTCCGCCCGGACCCTCTCACCTGTCGTCGCCAGCGCCGGGGGCCGGATGACGGCCACCCTCTTGACGCCATCACCGAGCAGCCCAGGAAGCGTCTCGAGCAATCCGGTTCCAACGATGACGTCGTACGGGTTGGCCGTACGCACCCGGATTCGCGTCGCCTCGCCGTTCACGCGCTGACCCTGGCTGCTACGAGCTCGGTGACTTGAGCCGGATCCAGACCATCGGTGCCGACGACGCTGTCGGCGATCTCGGCGTAGAGCGGCCGCCGCTCGTCGAGAAGCCGCTTGAGCTGGGCCCGGACGTTGCCCAAGAGCAAGGGACGAGACGTGCCGAGCCCAACCCGCGACGAAGCGTGCGCCAGCCCTACGTCAAGGAACACAACCTGCGCCGAGGTCAGCAGACCGCGGGTCTCGTCTGACGTCACCGCGCCGCCACCCACGGCGAGAACACCGTCGTGCTCGCGAAGCGCAGCCGCAACCGCATCACGTTCGAGCTTCCGGAAGCGCTCCTCCCCGTCGTCGACGAAGATCTCCGCGATCTGTTTTCCCTCGAGCGCCTCGATGTCGGCGTCGGTGTCACGAAAGTCCACGCCCAGGCGGTGCGCGAGCAACCCCCCGACCGTGGTCTTGCCGGAACCTGGTGGGCCTACCAAGACGACCACCGGGCTCACCGGTACCTCAGGGCCGCGAGGTAGCCGGCATGGTTGCGACGCGTCTCGCCCACCGAGTCGCCCCCGAACTTCTCCAGCGCGGCGTCGGCGAGGACCAGCCCGACCATCGCCTCGGCGACCACGGCAGCAGCCGGGACAGCGCAGACGTCGGATCGCTGATGGTGCGCCACCGCATCCGAACCGGTGGCCACGTCGACGGTACGCAGGGCCCGCGGGACAGTGGAGATCGGCTTCATGGCGGCCCGCACCCGAAGAGGCTCACCGGTGGACATTCCCCCCTCGGTCCCACCTGACCGGCCCGAGGTGCGCCTGATGCCCTCGGCGGTGTTCACGATCTCGTCGTGCGCCACCGACCCGCGGGTGCGCGCCAACTCGAAGCCGGCACCGACCTCGACGCCCTTGATCGCCTGGATGCCCATCAGCGCCCCTGCCAGCCGCGAGTCGAGCCGTCGATCCCAGTGGACGTGACTGCCCAGGCCGGGAGGGAGCGCATGCACCACCACCTCGACCACGCCCCCCAGCGTGTCACCGTCCTTGCGAGCCGTATCGATCTCGCTGACCATCGACTTGCTGGCATCTGGATCCAGACACCGTACGGGGTCGCCGTCGAGGTAGGCCACGTCGCCGGTCGACGGGGTTGACCCGACCGGCGCCTCCACGGTGCCGATCGACACCACATGCGAGACCAAGGTTATGCCGTAAGCCTGATGCAGGAACGCGGCGGCGACCGCTCCCAACGCAACTCTGGCAGCCGTCTCTCGGGCGCTGGCGCGCTCCAGCACCGGTCGCGCGTCGGTGAAATCGTACTTCTGCATCCCGACCAGGTCGGCATGTCCGGGGCGTGGCCTGGTCAGTGCTGCATTTCGGGCCAGCCCCTCGAGCACCTCCTGGTCCACCGGATCGGCCGACATGACGTGCTCCCACTTCGGCCACTCGGTGTTGCCCACCCGGACGGTGATCGGGCTGCCCAGCGTACGACCGTGCCGAACCCCCGAAAGGAACGCAACCTCGTCTTGCTCGAACGACATCCGGGCACCGCGGCCGTATCCCAGTCGCCGCCGGGCCAACACCTCGGCCATCCGTGCGGAGGTGATGGCGACGTCGGCGGGCAGCCCCTCGAGTACGGCGATGAGGGCTTGGCCGTGGGATTCGCCTGCGGTGAGCCAGCGCAGCATGGTGCAAAGTCTCCCATGTCGACCAGCCGGTGCTCCGCCCGATCTGCGCGAGCGGATCCGCGCACATGACACTCAGCCGCCCAGGTTGGCGTACCAGTCGGCAAGCGCCTGGCCGAATGCCAGGCCGAGCAGCGCGCCGAGCACCATGAACGGTCCGAACGGGTAGCGCCGGCGGTCCACGACCCGGGCCAGCACGAGCGCGCCTCCGACCACCCCACCGAGGAGGAAGCCCGCGTATATCCCGACCGCGAACTCGGCCCAGCCAACCCAGGCCAGCGCCATCGACAGCAGGCCGGCCAGGCGCACGTCGCCGTACCCCAGACCCTTGGGATAGATGAACCACATCAGAAAGAAGGTTCCGCCGCCCAGGCCCCAGCCCAGGCCGGCTCGCCCCAGGGCGGCCCAGTCGTCGTCGACCGCCGACGCCAGCACAAGCAGCGCGGTGACCACCACGTAGGAGGGACCAATGATCCGTGTCGGCAGCAGGCACGTGCGTGAGTCGACCCAGGCGAGCAACAGCCCTACGAGCGCGACGTACAGCCAGGCAGGGAGCACCGCGGAGGAGCCCAGTCGGAACGCTACGCAGGCACACGTGAGAGCGCCTGCGGCTGCGAACCCCCACCGCAGGCCGGGTGTGCCCCCCAGCTCCTGGTAGGAGACCGTGGCGCCGGTTCGCGCCGCCGCGACCACGCCATCGGCGGCAGGACTTGGCTCAGGGAGGCTTCGGACCACCCGCGGGACTGCGGAACCGGCCACGGCCCCGAACGCCACAGATGCCACGACCGCAGCGGCCAGGTGTCCACTCACGCCAGGAGCCTAGTGATCGCCGGCCGCTGCCGGCCGGCCGACGGCGGCCCTGTGGACACCAACGGGCTAGGCGCGGATCACACGGTGTAGCGCGAGCGGAAGAACCCGGACGGGTCGTAACGGGCCTTGACCTTGCGGAGCCGGGCCAGGTTCCTCCCGTAGTACGAGCCCACCGAACGCCCCGGCTCGAGGTAGTTGACGTACGCACCGACGGAGGCGCCGTGCAGCGCCGGGTGACCCGAATGGTTGATCCAGTGGTAGGCCTGCCTGACCTGGGAGCCGGTCGGGTGCTCGGGCAGCCCGATGTACCACTGCACGGTCGCCAGCGCGTCTCGCCAGCGAAACGCGGTCGCTGCCGGGCCCAGGTCCGCGACAGCACCGCCCAATGGATCGAGGATGACCGCGACACTGCCTCCCGAGCCGGCTCGAAGACGCACCGCGGCGACCAGGCGCGATGCCTGTGGCGTTGTCAACGGCCCGCCCAGCACGTCGCTGCCGGCCGCGAAGGCCTCCCGCGACAGATTGCCGCGAGGTGGCAGGTGACACTGCTGGTCGCTCCGCGTGGAGCACCCCGCCAGCAACTTGATGCCGTCCTCGTGCGATCGGGAGAAGGTCGACAAGCTGGTGGGCTGGTGGCCCACCGCGTTGATGAGCCCGTGCGCCTCCGGTCCGCCGTCACCGGTCAGCGAGACACCAACGACCCGGATCGCCACCGAACCGTCGGAGGCAGCTTCCAGATGGACGTTGGCCCACGCCGAGCGAGGCATCGTGGAGACCCGGCGCTGCCAGCCACGAATGACCGACACCGCCTGGGAAGGCGACCATGACACGAAGTAGAAGCCCATCCGGTGGGCCGCGAACGTGCGCATCCGCATCGAGGTCAGCACTCCGAAATTGCCACCGCCACCTCCGCGGTGCGCCCAGAACAGGTCCGGATGGTGGTCAGCGTCGACCTGGAGAATCGTGCCGGCCGCCGTTACGAGTGTCAGCGCCTGCACCGCGTCGCAGGTCAGGCCGTTGGCACGTCCCTCGACTCCGACGCCACCGCCGAGGGTGAGTCCGGCGGCACCCACCGTCGGACACGTGCCGGTGGGCACGGACCGGTTGTGCGCCTCCAGAGCTTCGTGTACGTCGAACAACCGGGACCCGGCGCGTACCACCGCGGACTTACTGCCGGCGTCATAGTCGACACCCCGCATGCGCCCGACGTCGAGGACGATGCCGCTCGCCGCGGTAGAAACGCCGACGTACGAATGTCCACCCGAGCGTGGCCTCGCGACCAGGTCGAACTTGCGGGCGAACCGGATCGCCTCCGCGATGTCATGGGGGTTGGCCGCTTCGACAACAGCCGCCGGCCTGATGCCGTCGAACCTCGGGTTGAACAGTCGGCGGGCAGCGTCATAGTCAGAGTCGGCCGGACGCACGAGGTCCCCGTCCAGACTCGCCGCGAGTGCATGCCAGTCAGCGCCGGACGGACCCCCCGCCGCGGTCGTTGAAGCCAGCCGGGGGGCTCGACTACCGTCCGCCTTGCAGGCAGTCGCCCCCAGCGCGGCCGCCACCACCGTCGTCGCACCCGCCTGCAGCACACTGCGTCTCCGCACGAGCGTCGCGCCAGCGGCTTCCATGGCGTTTCCCATGATGACCTCCCCGCGGTCTGAGCGGACTCCCGTGCGCTCGAGTCAATCACCAGACGCTTCAGCCGTCCGGCTGGTTGCCTGATCGGCGAGGGCTAGCCGGCCGGCGACCATCATCTGCTCCAGCGGGGCGACCCGAACCTCCAGCATCTCCTCCACCTGCAGGGCGGCCTGGTGAACGAGGAGATCCAGTCCACCGAGCGTCAACGCCCCACGTTGTGCGGCCGCCTCGACAAGCGGCGTCGGCCAGGGTCGATAGACGACGTCGAACACCACAGGTGCGACGCCCGCGAGGCCAGCCGGACTGGCATCGGCCGGCAGGGTTGACACCAGCAGGTCCGCAGACGCGTGCCCGGCCGTGAGCTCCAGCACTCGCAGTCTTACGCCCAGCCGGCTCGCCAATTCCTGCACTCCGGCGGCCTTCGCTGGCGCGCGTGCCAACAGGAGGATCTCGTGAACCCCGAGACGGTGCAGTGCGAGGACCACAGAAGCCGCGGTCGCTCCGGCACCGGCGACCACCGCCGACTCGACCCGGTCCACGCCGGCCGCACGCAGGGCGTTCACCATCCCCGGGGTGTCGGTGTTCTCGCCGGTCCGCCGGCCGGCCGAGTCGATCAGGACCGTGTTGGCCACACCGGCGATCCGTGCCGTTTCGCGTACATCATCGAGCAGCGGCAGGATCGCTCGCTTCAGGGGCATGGTGAGTGAGAGCCCGCGCCAGGTGTGGTCGAGACTCTCGATGAACGGCCGCAGCCCGGCCTGGCCGACGTCGTAGGCGTCATAACGCCATCCGGTGACGCCCAGGGCGTCGTATGCCGCTCGGTGCAGCACCGGAGACAGCGAGTGGGCGATCGGGCTACCCAAGACGGCGCAGCGCATCAGCATTCGTCAGAGTTTGAACACCACTTGTCGACGTTCCGGAGATGTTGAGCGTAGGTGTCAGCGAACAAAGTCCTGCCGGTCTCGGTGTTCACGGTCACGAAATAGAGCCACTGCCCACGCGTTGGGTGCAGCGCCGCACGGAGCGCGGCGGCCCCTGGAGAGTTGATGGCACCCGGCGGCAGTCCGGGGTACTTGTAGGTGTTGTACGGCGAGTCGACGGCGCGGTCGTGTGGTGTCGTCGCGACGTCACCGTCCTTGCCCACGGCATAGTGGATCGTCGAGTCGAACTGCAGCTTCATGCCGATGTGGAGCCGGTCATAGACCACCCTGGCCACCTTGCCGAAGTCCTTCGGCAAGCGTGCCTCCCCCTGCACCAGGCTCGCGATCGTCACGATCTGGCGCGGCGTCCGGCCGAGGGCAGCAGCGCCCCGCGTAAGTCCGACATCGCGGCTGACCTGGTCGAACTTGGTCACCATCGACTGCAGCAGGCTTCTGGCGGTCGTGTCGGGCCCGATCGGATAGCTCGCCGGAAACAGGAACCCCTCCGGGTTGCCGCCCGCGTAGTCGGGCAGCCGCAGCTGCCCGAGCGCCGTTTTGACCTGGTCCCTGGAGAACTTCGTGTCGGAGGAGATCGCCTCGACGATCTGGTCGACCGTGTAGCCCTCGGGGATGGTGACCGAGATCGCCAGCCGGTTGTTCGAATCGAGCAACATACTGAGCGCCGCTTTGGCCGGAAGTTCTAACTTCAGCCGATATGCTCCGACCTGGATCGACCGTGACGCGGGGTTCTCACGAGCGGCGTCGGTGAACGCCTCGACGCTCTTGACCACTCCTGTGTTGAGCAGCGTCTCGCCGATGTCGGTTGCGGTGTCACCGGAATGCACTACCACCGTGACAGTGCCATGTCCGGCGCCGGTGTAGTCCGCCGGCGGGGACAGCAGGCCTGCGATGTAGTCACGGCCCTTGAGTACGACGAAACCGCCGGCAGCCAGCAAGATCACCAGGGCCAGGGACACGGCCAGACAGCCACGCCCCTGTCCGTGCTGCTTGGACCGATGACGCTTTGGCGTGTCGAGCTTCAGTCCGAGGTCGCTCACATGTGTCCTAGGTCGAGGGTCTCCCCTGGCACGGCCCCCGCAGACTGTTCTGTGTCCAAGGCGTACTGCAAGATCACCACCGCGGCCGCCTGGTCGACAACGGCTCGGCGACGGGCTCCCTTCCTCCCCCGGTCACGCAGTTGGCGCTCGGCGGTCACGGTGGTCAAGCGCTCATCGACCAGTCGCAGCGGCACCGGGTCGATCGCAGCCGCCAGAGCGGCAGCGTACTCCCGAACCCGGAGCGCCGCAGTGCCCTCCGCACCTGACAGCGAGCGGGGGAGCCCGACGACCACCTCCACCGGCTGCCGGTCGGCGACGATCGCGACCAGCCGTTCCAGGTCGCCCTCACCGCGGACCACGGTTTCGACTGGTGTCGCGATCGAGCCGGCCGGGTCTGACTCGGCAACCCCGATTCGCACGTCTCCGACATCGATCCCGAGGCGCACTCCCGTCCGCATCGGTTCAGGGCCTCCTGACCTGCTGGCCGACCGCGCGCTCGATCTGCCGGAGCGCGTCGTCGATGGCCGAGGGGTTGGTGCCACCACCCTGCGCCACGTCGTCCTTGCCACCGCCACCGCCGCCGAGCGCCGCCGCCGCCCCGCCGATCAGCGAGCTGGCGGTCAGTCCCCACGACCTGGCAGCGTCGTTGACCGCGACCACGACCGCCGGCTTGCCGTTCGCCGACCCGACCACGGCCACCACGCCCGGGCGGTCGGCGGCCAGCCGCGAGCGGATGTCGAGTGCGAGCCTCCGCACGTCGCCCGGGCCGGCTCCGTCGGCGCGGTGCGCCACGAGTGCCACTCCAAAGACGTCCTTGGCAGAGCCGGCGATCTCCGCACCGGCAGCCAACAGCTGCTGCGCGTGGAACGACTCGATCTGCTTCTCCGCTGTCCGCAGCCGTTCGACCAGGTCGCCGACCCGCTCCGGGAGCTCCTCGGGCCGGGACTTCAGCAGCTCGCTTAGCTGGGCGACCAGCACGTGCTCCTTGGCCAGGAACCGGTACGCGTCGGCGCCCACCAGCGCCTCGACGCGACGCACGCCCGCGCCGATGGAGGACTCGCCGAGCAGCTTGATGACCCCGAGCTGTCCCGAGCGAGCCGCGTGGGTGCCACCACACAGCTCTCGAGCCCAGTCACCTACCGAGATCACCCGCACCTGCAAGCCGTACTTCTCTCCGAACAGCGCCATCGCACCCGCGGCGACCGCTTGCTCGGGACTCATGATGTCCGCGTGGACCCTCAGGTCTTCGAGCACGAGATCGTTCACTCTGGCCTCGACATCGGCCATCGCGCTGGCCGGCACGGCTCCAGCGGCGCTGAAGTCGAACCTGAACCGTCCGGGTGCGTTCTCGGAACCGGCCTGCGTCGCGGTTTCCCCCAACGCCTCCCGGAACGCCTTGTGAACCATATGAGTCGCCGTGTGGGCGCGCGATATCGAGCGTCGACGCTCCAAGTCGACCAGCGAGTGTGCGCCGACACCGACAGAGACGTCGCCGGCGACCACACGCGCATGGTGCACGATCAGCCCGCTGACCGGTGACTGCACATCCAGCACCTCCACCCGACCGCCGTCGGCCAGTTCGATCACGCCCTGGTCGGCGAGCTGGCCACCGGCCTCCGCATAGAACGGCGTCCGGTCGAGCACCAGCTCGATCTCCTCACCGGGCCCGGCCGATGCGACAACACCCGATGGCGTGATCAGGCCGCGTACTGTCGCTTCGCCGTCCACCTCCTCGTAACCAGTGAACTCGACCGGTTGCCCAAGGCCGGCGGCGATCTCGCGGTAAGCGCTGGTGTCGGCGTGCGCTCCCTTCTTGGCCTTCGCATCGGCCTTCGCTCGGTCCCGCTGCTGTTGCATGAGCCGGCGAAACCCCGCCTCGTCCACCGTGAGGCCCGCCTCACCCGCCATCTCCAGGGTCAGGTCGACGGGGAACCCGAACGTGTCATGCAGCTGGAAAGCCTTGTCACCGGCCAGCTCGGTGCGACCGGACTGTTTTGTCTCGGCCGCCGCCTGGTCGAAGATCTGCGTACCGCTGCGCAGTGTCTGACGGAACGCGTCCTCCTCTGCATAGACGACAGCTGAGATGCGCGCCCAGTCGCGCTCCACCTCCGGATAGGAGAGCTTCATCTTGTTCATCGACACCGGCAACAGCTCGGGCATGGTCGGGTCATCGACACCGAGCAGCCGCATCGACCGCACGGCTCGGCGGATCAGCCGACGCAGGACGTAACCGCGGCCCTCGTTCCCCGGGGTCACCCCATCGCCCACCAGCATCAACGCGCTCCGAACGTGGTCGGACACGATGCGGAAGCGCACGTCGGCTTCCTGATCGGCCCCGTAAGGCCGCCGCGCGAGCTGCTGCGCCGTTTCGATCACCGGGAAGACCTCGTCGATCTCGTAGATGTTCTCCTTGCCTTGGAGCAGGTAGGCGACGCGTTCGAGCCCCAGCCCTGTGTCTATGTTCTTGGCGGGGAGGTCGCCGACGATCTCGTACCCCTCCTTGACGCCGCCTTCACCCCTGATGTTCTCCATGAACACGAGGTTCCAGAACTCCAGGTAGCGGTCCCCTGCCTTCTCGATGTCCCCCTCTGGGCCGTACTGAGGCCCACGGTCGATGAGGATCTCCGAACACGGGCCACAAGGGCCCGGCACTCCCATCGACCAGAAGTTGTCCTTCATCCCGAGCCGGACTATGCGCTCGTCCGGGAGGCCGGCGATGCGCCGCCACAACGAGATCGCCTCGTCGTCCTCGTGATAGACGCTGGCGAGCAGGACGGCTTCGTCCAACCCGTAGCCACCGTCGTTCTGCGACCTGGTGACCAGGTCCCAGGCGAGCTCGATGGCCCGCTCCTTGTAATAGTCACCGAACGAGAAGTTGCCGCACATCTGGAAGAAGGTGCCGTGCCTGGTGGTCCTCCCGACCTCTTCGATGTCGGTGGTACGGAGGCACTTCTGCACGCTGACGGCCCGCCGGTACGGCGCCGCCTCCTGCCCGAGAAAGTAGGGCTTGAAGGGCACCATTCCGGCGCCCACGAACAGCAGGGTCGGGTCGTCGACCAGCAACGAGGCCGACGGCACCGGGGTGTGGTCGCGCTGCTGGAAATGTGTCAGGAACCTCCGCCTGATCTCAGCGGTGTCCATCAGGGGCGCCTCTTTCGCCGGTGCTCTCGGTCAGGCTCGGCTGGTCTGGGACTCCAGGGTCGGTCAGACCAAGGCGTGACCGCAATTCCGTTTCCTTCTCCGCCATCCCTTCTCGCACTTCGTGCAGGAACAACCGACCGGCGATCTGTGCGGCGGCGAGCTGGTCTCCGAGGCCCGCGGGCCGCAGCCGGTCGGCCGCTCGCCTGGCCTTGATGACCGCATACACGCCGGCCCCGGCGCCGGCGGCAAACCAGAACGCCCGACTCACTGGTCCCGCCTCCTGACATGGCGGCGCTGGCGCCGCCGCTGTTTCATCTCCCGGCGCACCTGGTACGCGATGTGCGCACGCGTCTCCTCACGAAGTGCCCGACCGACCCCGGATGAGAACGCGGCGACCTTCACCAGCGGCTCCCCCATCGTCAGCGCCATGGTGCGTCGAGACAACGGGATGTCGCCGACCCTGCGACCGTTGCCCGCGTCGGTGATGACGTACTCGTCGGGCAGCGCAACAACCGCGCCTGGTTGGACGAGCGGTGCCTCGCGGCGGATCCGGTCGGTCTCGGCAAGCCGCTCGATGCACTCTGTCAGGGCCGCCAGTTCGCCACGCAGACGCGCAGACTCCTTGCGCGCCCGAGCCAACGCCTGGGCCAGCACCACGGTGACAACGAACGCAACGACGACGACCACAGCCGCCACCACGAGCCCGGCGGTCGAGGTCGAGTCCATGGCGGTCGACCCTATCGCGGTGCCGCCCGCGGTTGCACAGCTATCAGAGACCGTCGACTATCACTCCTCCCCACGCAGGATTGAGCGCAACATAGCCAGCCGGTCGGCGAAGTCGGCCTCCGCTCCGTGTCGAGTCGGCTGGTAGTAGTCGGACCCCGTGACCGAGTCCGGGGCGTACTGCTGCGCCACCACGCCACGCGGATAGTCGTGGGCGTAGCGATAGCCAACGCCGTGTCCGAGCTTCTGTGCTCCGCGGTAACCCGAGCCCCGCAGATGCGCCGGGACGGGTCCGATGCGGCCGGCATCGATGTCGGCGGTGGCTGCGCCCAGAGCCGTGGTGACCGCGTTCGACTTCGGCGCGAGCGCGAGCGCGATGACAGCCTGTGCCAAGTTGAGAGCCGCCTCCGGCAGGCCGACCAGCTGCACCGCCTGGGCCGCCGCCACCGCGGTTGGCAGCGCCGTCGGATCGGCCAGCCCGATGTCCTCGCTGGCCGAGATCACCAGCCGGCGGGCGATGAACCGGGGATCCTCCCCCGCCGCGACCATGCGGGCCAGGTAGTGCAGCGCGGCGTCCACGTCCGACCCGCGAACCGACTTGATCAGGGCGCTGGCGACGTCATAGTGCTGGTCCCCCTGCCGGTCGTACAGAACAGCCGCGCGGTTTGCGGCCGTCTCGACGGCGACCAGGTCGAGCTCTCGCGACTGCTGCGTCTCCGCGGCCCGCACGGCCCCCTCGAGATAGGTGAGCGCTCGTCGAGCGTCACCGCCGGCCAGCCGCACGATGTGGTCCGCGGCGTCCGCGGCCAGCTCATAGTGTCCAGCGAGACCTTGGTCGCTCGCCAACGCGCGGCGCAGCACCTCGCGGATCGCGTCATCGCTCAACGGCTCCAACGTCAGCACCAGCGATCTCGACAACAGCGGTGAGATCACCGAGAAGTACGGGTTCTCTGTGGTGGCGGCCACCAGCGTGACCCAGCGGTTCTCGACGCCAGGCAGCAACGCGTCCTGTTGCGCCTTGGTGAAACGGTGCACCTCGTCGACGAACAGCACTGTCCCGCGTCCGCCCGTCGCCAGATCACGACGTGCCGCGTCGATGACGGCACGCACGTCCTTCACGCCGGCGACCACCGCGGAAACCTCGACGAACCGTCGACCCGTCTGACCGGACACGATGGCAGCGATGGTGGTCTTGCCCGTGCCTGGCGGACCCCACAGCAACAGCGACGAGGACTTGTCTTCCTCGATGAGCTGGCGCAGCGGAGATCCTGCTGCCAGCAGCTGGTCTTGGCCGACGAGCTCGTCGAGGATGCGCGGACGCATGCGTACGGCGAGCGGGGTGTCTGGATGAGCGACCCCGGTCAGGCTGCCAGCCGGGGTCTTGGGCTGTGCTGACGGGATGTCGAAGAGACCTTCGGGTTCCACACTCGCAGGTCAGGCGTTCACTGGTGCCGCCGAGGTTATTGGAGTCGTGCGCTCCTCACCGGGCGGAGCCGCGAAGTGGCAGGCCACCGTGTGACCGTGGCCGAAGTCGATCAGCGGCGGTTCCACGTCTGTGCAGATGTCCTGGGCCTTCCAGCAACGGGTGCGGAATCGGCAGCCCGACGGTGGGTTGATGGGGCTCGGGACATCGCCCTCAAGCATGATGCGGTCCCGGCGACCACCGATCGCCGCCTGCTTTACGTCGGGCACCGCGGAGAGCAGGGCCTGCGTGTATGGATGGTGCGGCCGCAGGTAGATCGTGTCGCGGTCACCCTTCTCGACGATCTTGCCGAGATACATCACCGCGATCTCTGGGCAGAAGTGCCGAACGATCGCGAGGTCGTGGGCGATGAAAACGAAGGCGATGCCGAACTCCTTCTGCAGATCCTGCAGGAGGTTGACCACCTGGGCCTGGATGGACACATCCAGGGCCGACACGGGCTCGTCGGCGACGATGAGCTTCGGCTGCAGCGAGAGCGCCCGGGCAACCCCGATCCGCTGGCGCTGTCCTCCGGAGAACTCGCTGGGATAGCGGTTGTAGTGCTCAGGGTTGAGGCCGACGACCTCGAGCAGCTCCTGAACCCGTGATAACACCTGCTTCTCGGGAACCACCTTGTGCACGCGCAGCGGGGTGCCGACGATCGTGCCGACGGTGTGCCGGGGGTTGAGTGACGAGTAGGGATCCTGGAAGATCATCTGGATCTCTCGGCGGTATCCCTTCAGCTGACCGCTGCCCAGCTTGGCGATGTCGGTGTCCTCGAACATCATCGAGCCGGACGTCGGCTCCTCGAGCCTGGTGATCAACCGGCCCGTGGTGGTCTTTCCGCAGCCGGACTCGCCGACTATCCCGATGGACCGGCCAGTGTCAACCGTGAAGGAGATCCCGTCGACGGCCTGGACCTGACCGACGACGCGCCTGACGATGCCGCTCGATTTGACCGGAAAGTACTTGACGAGGTTCTCGACCCGAAGGAGCGGGGGGCTTTGCGTGGCACTCGTCATGATTCCTCCCACGCAAGGTCCGACTTGACTTCGGATTCGTACACCGCATCGACGTCCTCGATGTGGCAGCGCTTCAGATGCCCCAGCCCCCGGCCCCCCGGCCGCAGGTCGGGTATCTGCGTGACACACAGGTCGCCGGGTACGTGGTCGGTGAACGTGCATCGAGGGTGGAACGAGCATCCCGTGGGCGGGGCCAGCATGCTCGGCGGTGTGCCCGGGATCGGGTGGAGACGCGCTGACGTGTCGCCCGTGACGTCGGGGATGCTGCTCATCAGCCCCCACGTGTAGGGCATCTCCGGGTGGGTGAGGATCTCCTTGCAGGAACCGCGTTCGACTCCGCGTCCGGCGTACATCACGAGTATTTCGTCGGCGACCTCGGCGATGACGCCGAGGTCGTGGGTGATGAAGACGATGGCTGAGCCGAAGTCCCGCTGCAGATCCTGCAGCAGATCAAGGATCTGTGCTTGAACGGTGACATCAAGGGCGGTCGTCGGCTCATCCGCGATCAGCAGGCGCGGGTCGTTCACCAACGCCATCGCGATCATCGCGCGCTGGCGCATTCCACCGGAGAACTGGTGCGGGAAGTCGTCCACACGATGATCGGGTTGTGGGATGCCCACCCGGTCGAGCATGTCGATGGCCTTGGCTCGGGCCTCCCGCCTGGTCGCATCCGAGTGATGTGTGAGGTATGCCTCGGCGATCTGCCTGCCTACCCTGTAGAACGGGTGGAGTGCAGAGAGCGGATCTTGGAAGATCATCGCGACCCTGTTGCCACGAATCTTGCGCATCCGGCTCTCGCTAATGCCGATGATCTCGTCACCGTCGACCCGGATGGATCCGCTACTTTGGGCCCGCTTGTTGTCGTGCAGACCCATCACAGACATCGAGGAGACGGACTTGCCAGAGCCCGACTCCCCCACGATCCCCAATGTCTTGCCCAGCTCGACTTCATAGCTGAGATCGGTCACCGCCTGAACCAGCCCGTCGGCGGTGGGGAACCTGACGCTGAGGTCTTCGACGACGAGGAACGGTTCGTCGCCGGCTGAGGAAGAGGGTGAGGTAGCTGATTCCGTCACTGTCACACGAGCCTCACTCGCGGGTCGAGAACGCTGTAGAGCAGGTCAACCACCAAGTTTGCCACGACGATGAAGCCCGCGGCTATAATCACGGTGGCCGAGATCACGGGCAGGTCCCCGGTCGTCAGCGCCGCGAGGGCGGTCAGTCCGATCCCCTGGATGTTGAAGATCTTCTCCGCAAAGATGGTGCCAGCCAGCAATGTCGCGATGTCGATCCCGAAGATGGTGATGACGGGCACGATGGCGGAGCGCAGGGCGTGCTTGACCACGATCGACGCCTCGCCCAGGCCCTTGGCCCGAGCCGTCCTGACGTAGTCTTCCCCCAGAGAGTCGATCATCGAGCCGCGCCCGAACCGTGCGTAGGTGACGCAGTTCCAGGCCGCCAACACCGCCCACGGCAACATCATGTGCCCCGCCCAGGTCAGCGGGTTTTCCGTCAGCGGGACATAGGTAGTGTCGGGTAAGATGCCCCACTTCAGCACGATATAGAGGTAGGACATCAAGGCGAATATGTAAAAAGGAATCGAGCTGAGCACCAGGGTGCTGGCCACCAGCGATCTGTCCACCGTGGTGCCGCGTCTTCGGGCCGCGAACGCTCCGATGGCGACGCCCAGCGCGAGATACATGAAGCCGGCCAGGGCGATCGACAGCGTGGCGGGGAACCGACTCATCAGGTAGGGGGTCACCTCCTCCTTGGTGATGTACGACACACCAAGACAGGGAGCGTTGCAGTCGATGTGGAATCCGGGGCCGAATGATATTTCACGACCAACGAAGAGGCCCTTGAGCCAATCCCCGTACTGAGACAGGAACGGCTGGTCGAGGCCGAGCGACTGGTGGATCTGCGCGCGCTTGGCGTCGGTGCAACGGTTCACGTTGCATAGCGCCTGTGACGGGTCTGAAGGTCCGAACAGGAACAGCGCGAAGACCAGGCTCGACGTGACGAACAGAACGAGTATCGCGCTGACGATGCGGCGGAGTATGTAACCGATCATGACTGGCAATCCTTGATCGATGGTCCGGTGGGGCGGGCGAGCTGCCCGCCCCACCGGTGGTTGGCGTTACATAGACCTCGCGGTCATCTGGGACGTTACTTCATGACCCACATCTGCTTCCAGGTCGGCATTCCGAACACGGTGTCGTTTTCCATGCCGCCGATCTTCGATCCGTGCATGAACACGTCGCCGTAGTAACCGATGACGACCGCCGGGTAGTAGGTCGTTTCGATGTACTTATCGAGAGCGCCCCAGGCATCGGGCTGCTGGTCAAGCGGGAGGGTCGCGATCGTCTCAATCTTCTTGTCCACGCTCGGCTGGGAGAAGAATCCGTAGTTGGCCGGGCCTGCCTCGCCACCTGGCACTGTCTTGAAGATTGGTGGGAACCATGACGCGCCTGACGGCCAGTCGGAGCACCAGCCGAACGAACGTAGGTTGATGTCCGCGTTCGGGTCAGCACGCACGGTCGTGTACTGGTTCACCCCGACTGCCACCGGAGTGGCCTTGAAGCCAGACGCCGTGAGGCTCTTGACGATCTGGTCCTTGGCAGCCTCGGCGAGGTCATCGCCACGGACGTACAAGAACTTGATCTCGTAGTGGAGCTTATTGGCCTGGGTGAGGATCTGCTTGGCCTTTGCCGTGTCGGGCTGGGAACCCTGGTTGCCGAGCACGTCGTAGGGCGACGTGCCCTGGCCGGGGGTGCCCGGTGGCATGATGTACACACCCGGGATCTTGGTCACCCCGACGATGTCGCCGCCGGCCTTCCAGGCGGCCTCATAGGGGTACGCGTACCCAAGCGCCTTGCGGATGTTGATGTCGGTGATCTTGCGCATATCAGGCAGCCACATTGCCGTGCACGGGGTCGTGCCCTTCACCAACCGGTCCGGCGCCTGTTGGACGGCCGTTGGGTAGTCGGCGGCGGCGACGTTGTCATAGGTCAGCGACGACTGAGCCGTGCCGCTGTCAGACAGCATCGTCTGGTCGATCGTCGCCGTCTCATCGGTGAACGTGAAGTCGATCTCGTCCGGATAGGCGCGCCGACCCGGGTCGGTGTTGGGATCCCACTGGTCGTTGCGCACCAGTGTCAACGACACACCCTGCTGGTAGTCGGCGAACTTGTACGGACCAGTCGCCAGCGGGTGGTTCTTGTAGGTGGCTGGGTTACTGGCATCACCAGCAGGGATCGGGCCGATGGCCGGGAACGATCCCCAGTAGGGCATATCGGGGAATGGCCTCGCCATCAAGATTGTCAGCTTGTCGCCGCTGATCTGCACGCCCTTGTAGTCGGCGTTGGAGGCATACGGCCCCTTGTAGGTGTCACCGTCCTTGAAGTACTGGTTCGAGTAGTCCGCCCCGGTCGGGAACGTGTCGCGGTCGAAGGACCGCATGATGCCGTACTTGATGTCCTGAAGAGTCACCGGGTCGCCGTTCTCGTACTTGATGCCCGTCCTGATGGTGAACGTCCACTTCGTGTAGTCGGAGTTGGATTTCCAGGACGTCGCGAGGTCTGGAATCAGCACCATGTCGCCGTTGCGGTATTCGTATTGTGTGAGCGAACGCGTGACGTACGCCTCCAGGATCGAGGACGTGTTGGTGTAGTAGGCCTCGGTGGGGTCCATCGTGGTCGCACCGCTGGCGCTCATGACGGTCATGGTCCCGCCTTTGATGGCCCCTGGGATCGGAGCTGCCGGCGCCTTGGCCGACATGTCGATGAACTTCCCTGCGGCGCCGCTGGGTCCGCTGGGCTGGTTGGTGGGATTCTCTGTTGTGCTTGAACCACCGCCACCACAGGCGGCGACAGCCATCATCGCTACCGCGGATGCGGCAATCACTGGTTTCTTCCAGCGCATTGGTTGATTCTCCTTCTTGGTTGAACACCGTGCGTGCACGGTGTCTGCTTTCATCGTCGAGTCTTCGGGTCGAAGGCGTCGCGGACCGCGTCGCCGAGCAGGTTGAGCGCCAGCACCAGGATCATGATCCCGATCACCGGCGCCCACAGATAGATCGGATCGCTCTGGAAGTAGCCCTGGGCCCGGTTGATCGTCTGTCCCCACGAGGGCTGCCCAGTGAGCCCGATGCCCAAGAACGCGAATCCGGCCTCGGCGGTCACGAACGCCGGAATGTTGAGCGAGATCGAGACGACGATCGGCGCGACCAGGTTGGGCAGCAGCTCCTTGAACAGGATCTGCCGAGTCGGCACCCCGATCACTCGAGCGGCCTGGACGAACTCGCGCTCTCGCAGGGAGAACACCTCGCCACGGATGAGGCGAGCCAGCGGCATCCACCCGAAGAACGTGAGGATGCCGACGAGCGCCCAGAAGGACGCACGCTGCAAATCGGCCGCGTTGGCGCCGTAGCGGTTGAGGATGATCGGCGCCATCGCCAGCGCTCCCAGCAGGAACGGGAACGACAAGAACACGTCGATCACAAAGGAGATGAGCTTGTCGCCCGTGCCGCGTGAGAACCCCGCGATCAGTCCAATGACGACGCCGAGGATGGTGCTGAGGGCTGTCGTGATGGTCGCTACCTCTAGAGAGGTGCGGGCACCGTAGACCCACTCGGCGAGCAGGTCGTTGCCGTTCAGCGGCTCCAGACCGAGCGGATGTGACCAGATAAAGCCGTGGTAGGGCGGTCCGATCAGCGGGAAGCCGAACTGGTCGGTGTCCGTGACCGGGTCGCCGCCGCGCAGGTCGACGCCCCAGGCCCTGGTGATGAGCGGAGCGAAGACGGCGATCAATACGAAGAAGAACACGACGACCGCCGAGACCATCGCCACTTTGTCGGACCGAAGGCGATCCATCGCGATCCGGCTAGGCGAACGCCCGGCGAGGTGCTCGGCGGCTGCTATAAGCGAAGCGCCGCCCATATCGTGACCAGTTATGAGCTCAGGCGTCGGCAGCGACATGGGTCACCTCATCCCCGGTGGACGATGTGTCTAGTTCTGGGCTTGTGGCCTCTTCGGACTCTATGGCCTCCAGACCGACGACGCAGCCCAGGATTGGTAACGATCTGGGAACGCTTGGTCAGCGCCCGGGGCCTGTCCAAGACCCGCAAATTGGCGGCTGAACTGCGCTTTTGTGGTGACATGGTCGCTCATAATCCAGTTGCGTGACCTCGCGGACTCACGTCGAGGCGCTCGACCCCACACCGTCCTTCTCCGAGACCGCATCCACCCCCGCCTCCCGGCGCTGGTTTGCGCTGATCGGAGAGGGAGCACCGGTCAGCGGGTCACCACCCGAGGCGGTCTTCGGGAAGGCGATCACGTCTCGGATCGACTGCACACCGGCGAGCAAGGCACACAGCCGGTCGATGCCGAGGGCGATGCCGCCGTGCGGAGGTGGGCCGTACTCCAGCGCGTCGAGCAGGAAGCCGAACTGTCTCCGGGCCTCGTCCTGGCTCAGGCCGATGACGTCGAACACCCGCTGCTGAGTCTCCCGCTGGTGGATGCGGATGGAGCCGCCACCAATCTCGGAACCGTTCACGACGATGTCGTACGCCTGGGAGAGTGCCTTCGACGGCGACTCGTGGAACGTGGCTGCGCATTCGACGGTCGGTGCTGTGAACGGGTGGTGGACAGCCGTCCAGCCGCTTTCTGTGGGCTCGAACATCGGAGCGTCCACCACCCAGACCAACTCCCACGTGTCGTGGTCGATCAGTCCGCAGCGTTCACCGATCTCCAGCCGGGCGGCCGCCAGCAGCCCGAGTGCGTCCTGCCTGGCGCCTGCCGCGAAGAACACACAGTCACCAGCCGTGGCGCCCGCGTGTGATGCCAGACCTGCCCGCTCCTGGGCTGAGAGGTTCTTCGCGACCGGCCCGCCGAGCTCACCGTCCGGCTGAACCAGGACGTACGCGAGCCCCTTGGCGCCGCGCTGGCGGGCCCAGTCCTGCCACGCATCCAGCTGCCTGCGCGCCTGTGACGCGCCGCCCGGCATGACCACAGCACCGACGTGCCAGTCGCGAGGGGCGGCAGTTGAGTCGTCCGCGGGCTCGTCCGGCCCTCGAAACAGCCGGAACGGGCTGTCGGAGAAGTAGGCGGTAAAGTCGGTCAGCTCGCAGCCGAACCGGAGGTCGGGGCGGTCGATGCCGTAGCGGGTCATCGCATCGGCGTACGTCATTGTGGGAATCGGAGTGCCGATCTCATGACCGGCGACCTCCCGCCACAACCTGACCAGCACCTGTTCGGTCAACGCCATGATGTCCTCGACCTCCACAAAGGACATCTCGATGTCGAGCTGGCTGAACTCGGGCTGACGGTCCGCACGAAAGTCCTCGTCGCGAAAACATCGGGCGATCTGGAAGTAGCGTTCCATCCCGGCCACCATCAACAGCTGCTTGAACAGCTGCGGTGACTGCGGCAGCGCATACCACGATCCTGGCTGGAGGCGCACGGGGACCAGGAAGTCGCGCGCTCCTTCCGGCGTCGACCTGGTGAGATATGGGGTCTCGATGTCGACGAAGTCGTTCGCCTCCATGACGCTGCGGATGATTCCGGTCACCCGGGCCCGCAACCTGATGTTCGCGGCCATGTCGGCTCGCCGCAGGTCCAGGTAGCGGTAGGCCAACCGGACCTCCTCGCTGACCGGGGTCGTGTGGTGCTCCTCGATCGGGAAGGGCAAGGCGGCGCTTGTCGACAAGACTTCGAGCTCAGCGGCGACGACCTCGATGGCGCCGGTCGGCAGCTGCACGTTCTCGTTCCCTGGCGGGCGGGCGGCGACCTCGCCTACCACGCGGATGCAGAACTCCGGGCGCAGCGGGTGGGCCACCCGCTCGTCGCGAACGACCACCTGCGCGACCCCGCTGGCATCTCGAAGGTCGATGAACGCGACGCCCCCGTGATCACGTCTCCGCGCGACCCAGCCGGCCAGCGTCACGGTCGCGCCGATGTGGTCCGCCCGCAGGCTGCCCGCCTCATGGGTGCGGATCACTGGAGGCTCTTCTTGACGGTGGCCGTGAGCTCGTCGAGTGGTACGGCTACCTGATCGCCCGTGACCATGTTCTTCAGCTGAGCGACCGACTCAGATAGGTCACGCTCACCGACCACGATCGCCCAGCGGGCTCCCGAACGGTCCGCCCCTTTCATGGCTCCCTTCAGGCTTCTGCTGCCGAATGCCATGTCCGCGCGCACACCTGCTCGTCTCAGCTCATCGACCAGCAGGGCGACTCGTCGCCGAGCCGGCTCGCCCAGCGGCACGGCGTACACGTCGACCAGCTGCCAATCTCCGAGGGTGAGGCCCTCGGCCTGGCAGGCCAGCAGCGTGCGGTCGATGCCGAGCCCGAACCCGATCCCCGACAGCGGCTGGCCGCCCAGATCCTCCATCAACCCGTCGTAGCGGCCACCGCCGCCGATGCCCGATTGCGCCCCAAGGGCGTCGTGGACGAACTCGAAGGTCGTCTTGGTGTAGTAGTCCAGGCCCCGAACGAGCCGGGGGTTGAGCTCATAGGTGATCTCGAGCGCTTCGAGCTGAGCCCGTACAGCAGCAAAGTGCTCGGCGCACTCCGCACACAGGTAGTCGATCATCAAGGGCGCGTCGACCAGCTGTCGCTGGACATCCCGGCGCTTGTCGTCCAGTACGCGCAACGGGTTGAGCTCGGCCCGCTGGCGGGTGGGTTCGTCGAGGTCGAGCCCGGCCAGGAACTTCGCGAGCCGCGCCCGGTAGGCGGGACGACATTCGGCGCAGCCCAGCGACGTCAGCTCCAGCCGGCTGCCGGTGAGCCCGAGAGCGCGGTAGCCCGCATCGGCGACGCCGATCACCTCGGCGTCGAGCAGCGGGTCGTCGACGCCTATCGCCTCTATCCCGAGCTGGTGCAGCTGCCGGTACCGACCGAATTGCGGCCGCTCGGCCCGGAAGAACGGTCCGGCGTACCACAGCTTCACCGGCAGCTGGCCACGGTCGAGCTTGTGCTCGATGACAGCCCGCACCACGCCCGCGGTGCCTTCCGGCCGCAAGGTGAGCGATCGACCGCCACGGTCAGAAAACGTATACATCTCCTTACCGACGACATCGGTCGACTCTCCGACGCCGCGTACGAAGAGGCCGGTCTCCTCGAAGACGGCCATCTCGAGATAGCCGTACCCCGCGCGCCTGGCCGGTTCGGCCAGGGTGTCCCGGACGGCCAGAAAGCTCGCCGATTCCGGTGGCAGGTACTCAGGCACCCCCTTGGGTGCCGAGAAGAGCTGGTTCATCTCAACCGCTTTCGGTGATCCGGGCCGGCGCGAGCTGCAGGAGGTAGGGGTTCGTCGCGCGTTCGCGCCCGATGTCTGTCTGGGGGCCGTGGCCCGGCAGCACCACCACCCGGTTATCGAGTGGCAGCACCTTGTCGGTCAGGCTGCGCAGCATGGTGGGGTGGTCACCACCTGGCAGGTCGGTACGCCCGATGGAGCCGGCGAACAAGAGGTCGCCTGAGAACATCAGCTCGGGCACGTCCTCCGGTCCCTCATACGGCGATCGAAACGTCACCGACCCCCAGGTATGCCCGGGAGTGTGATCGACCGCGAAGTCCAGGCCGGCCAGCTGCAGCGTGATCCCGTCAGCGAGTTCACGCACGTCATCGGGTTCGGCGAACGTGTACCTGCCGCCAAGCAACATCGCGGCGGTCTCGGGCGACAAGCCCTGCACGGGGTCTGTGAGCAGGTGCCGGTCCGCGGGATGGATCCAGGCCGTCGCGTCATAGGTTCCTGCCACCGGAGCCACGGACCACATATGGTCGACGTGGCCGTGCGTGACCAGCACAGCGGTCGGTCGCAGGTGCTGCTGCTCGACAATCTCAGCTACGCCGGCCGCTGCATCCTTGCCCGGGTCGATGATCACGCATTCGTGCCCGGAGCCGGTGGCCACGACGTAGCAGTTGGTCGCCCACGGACCGGCCGGGAACGCTGCGATGAGCATTGCGGGCCTTCCTGTCGGCTGGGAGTTGGCTGGGGCGCCAGGTGAACACTCGAGCGGGCGGCCGGCTGACGCGTTTCCACCCGCGCTGTGCAGCGTACCTACGGCGGGAGCTGGCCGCGAGCCAGTTGCGCTCGCCGGGGGAGTTACGGTGACGTCGTCGGACTCCCTCTTACACTGACTGTCCTGTCCACGGCTGCCACCAGTCGACATGGACGTACTCGGAGGTACGAGTGGTAACGAAGCAACAGCGCGCTCGGCAGCTCGCGCGCGCGAAGTGGGAGCGCCAGCAGACGCGCCGGAACACGCGGGGGGCCCGGCTGCGTCGGCTGGCGATCGCTGGATGGGCCGTCTTCGGGTTGGCCGTCGCAGGGCTGGTCGTGTGGTTCGGCGCCACCCAGCTGGGCAACAGTCCTGCCCCGGCGCAGTCGCCGATCCTGCCCGGGTTGACCAATCCCCCCACGTTCCAGGCTCCCAACTACTCACCCCCCGCAACACAGACGGCGCCGACTGGGACGACGCCAACGCATTCGAAGCCCACATCGAGCGCGAGTGACCGAGGCCAGCAGTGACGGCCGATCCCGGCCCCGTAGAGGCGTCGCCTGGCGACTCGTTCGGGCGGGTGGCCGAGGACGGCACCGTCTATGTACGCACCAAGGCAGGCGAGCGCGCGGTGGGTCAATGGCCGGACGGAGACGCCACCGAAGCACTCGCGTTCTTTCGCCGCCGGTTCGACTCGCTGGAGACGGAGGTTCGACTGCTCGAGCAGCGGATCCACGAGGGACATCTCGGGCCCGACGACGCTGCTGCGGCGGTGAACAAGGTGCGCGGCCAGGTCGCCGATGCTCACGCTGTGGGAGACCTCGACGCGCTCTCGGACCGACTCGATGCGTTGCGACCCGCCATCGCCGCCGCGCGAGAACGCCGCCGCGCCGATCGCAGCAAGAAGCTGGAGGAGGCTCGCGAACGCAAGGAGGCGATTGCCGTCGAGGCCGAGAACCTGTCTGAGAGTCAGGACTGGCGGGCGGGCGCCAACCGGCTGCGTGAGCTGCTCGATCTCTGGAAGGCGCTGCCGCGTCTCGACAAGTCCACTGACGACATGCTCTGGCGACGATTTTCGACTGCCCGAACGACGTACACCCGTCGGCGCAAGCAGCACTTCGTCGAGCTGAACGAGCAGCGTGAAGGGTCGCAGGCCATCAAGGAGCGCCTGGTCAGGGAGGCGGAGTCACTCGCCGGATCGACCGACTGGTCAGCGACCGCCAGGCGCTACCGCGACCTGATGCGGGAGTGGAAGGGGGCGGGTCGTGCCCACAAGGATGTCGACGACAAGCTCTGGACCCGGTTCCGGACAGCTCAGGACCGGTTCTTCAGTGCACGCGACACAGTCAATGCCGAGCTGGACAAGGAGCTCGCAACGAACGCCGAACAGAAGGTGTCCCTGCTGGAACAGGCGGAGTCGTTGCTGCCGATCACCGATCCTCGCCGCGCGCGGGAGGCTTTTCGCTCGATCGGTGATCGGTGGGACGCCGCGGGCAAGGTGCCGCGCGCTCAGATGAAGAGCCTGGAGGGCAGGCTGCGCAAGGTAGAGGATGCGATCCGGGCAGCCGAGCAGGACACCTGGCGACGGAGCAACCCGGAAGCAAGAGCCCGTGCGGAAGGGACCGTCGGACAGCTCGAGTCGTTGATCGAAGGCCTCGAAGAAGACCTCGCGGCGGCCCACGCCGAGGGGGACCCAGACACGGTCGCCGCCGCTGCGGAAGCACTTGAGGCTCGGCGCACCTGGCTCACGCAGGCCCGTCTCGCGCTCGACGAGTTCTCCCCCGTGACGCCGCCCGGCGAACCCCCGGCCGATCCCCCCGCGTAAACCCGCGATCCGACACTTATTCGGCGCGATCCGACACTTATTCCACGCGATCCGACACTTAATTCCCCGGAAGCCAGCGCACAACGCCGCCACTCCTGTGGACAACGGGCGACGCGCCTTGCCGGATGCGGGCAGGGTGTTCGCCATGTCGCTGATAAATGAAGGCATCCCGTTCCTTTCGAGTCGAGCCAGCTCGCTTGGCATACCCGCGAAACACCTTCCGGTGCTCGTTCACGACGGGCAGCTGCGACGGGTGCTCCGGGGCATCTACGTCGACCCGGGAGTCGTCGACTCTCGTGAACTTCGGTGTCTCGCGCTCTCTTTGGCTTGCCCCGTACATGCAGTCATCTGGGGTTCGACGGCGGCGTGGATCTGGGGAGTCGATGCGTACGAACCCGAGAGGAGAAGTCTGCTGATACCTGAGTGCGCAGTCCCACACCATTGGTCGAGACAGCGACGTCCAGGTGTCAGAACGGTCGAGTCGAAGATCAATGCCGACGATGTCACGACCGTCAATGGCATTCGGGTCACGATCCCAGATCGCACTGCGGTCGATTTGTTGAGATTTCAGCGACGACCGTTCGCGTTGTCGTCGGTAGACGCGATGGCCAGGGCGGAACTCATTGACCTGAGCGCAATTCGAAAGCGGATCGCGCAGCTGGCGGGGCACCCAGGAATACGTCAGGCCCGCGAACTCGTGATGATGGTCGATCCGGCTCGCGAGTCGCACGGTGAGTCTTGGACCTTCCTCCGCCTCGTGGATGCGGGACTCCCCCGCCCCAAGCCCCAGGTCGAGATCCTTGATCGGCACGGAAAGCTCGTGGCGCGGATCGACATGGGTTACGAAGCGGTCCGAGTCGGCGTCGAGTTTGACGGACGGCAGTTCCACACTGCCGAGCAAGACGAAGCTCATGACGAAAGTCGGCGGGAGCGTCTCAGGAGGGAGTTCGACTGGCGCCTGGTCACGTGCGACAGCGCGTCCGTGATGGGTGCTGAACCAACACTGGAGGAGGAGGTCGCGCAGCTCCTTGGTGTCGACTCGCTACGTCCGAGAGTGTGGTGACCATGGCACGTCAGCCCATGCGCACTACGACGCGCGAAATAAGTGTCGGATGCCGGCGAATAACTGTCGGATCGCGCGGAATAAGTGTCGGATCGCGGTTATTGGGTGACGCGGTAAGCGTCGAAGACGCCGTCGACCCCGCATACGGCCTTGATTACGTGACCCAGGTGCTTGGTGTCACCCATCTCGAACGTAAAGCGGCTGATAGCGATGCGCTCGCGGCTCGTCGTCACAGATGCGGACAAGATGTTCACATGTTGGTCGGACAAGACCCGGGTGATGTCCGACAACAGCCTGCTGCGGTCGAGCGCCTCGACCTGCATGGCCACCAGGAACATGCTCTGTGCAGTCGGCGCCCACTCGACCTCGACCAGCCGGTCGGGCTGATCACGCAGGTTACGGACGTTGCTGCAGTCCACCCGGTGGACGGACACCCCTGATCCGTGCGTGACGAACCCGAGAATCTCGTCACCCGGCACCGGCGTGCAGCAACGCGCCAGCTTGACCCACACGTCGGTCACGCCCTTGACGATCACACCGGCGTCCGCGCGCGGTGAACGCTTGAGCCGATCACGCTCGCTCGTGACGTGGATGGCCTCGGCGAGATCCTCGGTCGCCCCCTCCTCGCCGCCGAACAGGTCGATGATCCGGCGTACGACCGTCTGTGCGCTGATGTTTCCCTCGCCCACGGCTGCGTACAGAGCGGACACATCGAAGTGGCGCAGCTCGTCGGCAACGGCGGCCAGCGACTCATGGGTCAGCAGCCGCTGCAGCGGCAAACCTTCTTTGCGCATGAGTCGCGCGATGGCGTCCTTGCCTTGCTCGATCGCCTCCTCGCGACGCTCCTTGGTGAACCACTGCTTGATCTTGTTGCGGGCGCGCGCGCTCTTGACGAACGTCAGCCAGTCGCGGCTCGGACCGGCGCCCTGTGCCTTGCTCGTGAACACCTCGACGACATCGCCGTTGTCCAGCGCGCTCTCCAACGGCACCAGCCGGCCGTTGACCCGGGCGCCGATCGTCCGGTGACCGACCTCGGTGTGGATGGCGTACGCGAAGTCGATGGGCGTGGCCTCGGAAGGCAACGCGATCACGTCGCCACGGGGTGTGAAGACGTAGACTTCGTCGGAATCGATCTCGAAGCGCAGCGACTCCAAGAACTCTCCGGGGTCCTCGGTCTCGCGCTGCCAGTCGAGCAGCTGCTTCAGCCAGGTCATGTCCCCTTGGGAACCGGTCATCTCCCCGGCCAGCGACCGCTCCGTGTCGACGCCGGCGTTGGAGTCCTCCTTGTACTTCCAGTGCGAGGCGATGCCGTATTCGGCTCGACGGTGCATTCCGAACGTCCGGATCTGCATCTCGACCGGCTTGCCCTGTGGACCCATCACAGTGGTGTGCAGCGACTGATAGAGGTTGAACTTCGGCATCGCGACGAAGTCCTTGAATCGTCCCGGCACCGGGTTCCACCTCGAGTGCAGTACGCCCAGGACGGCATAGCAGTCCCGGACCGACTCGACCAGGATCCGGATGCCGACCAGGTCGTAGATGTCGGTGAAGTCGCGGCCGCGAACGATCATCTTCTGGTAGATGGAGTAGTAGTGCTTGGGCCTGCCGGTGACCGTGGCCTTGACCTTCGACGACCGCAGGTCACCTTGGACCTGCTCGACAACCTCGGCGAGGAACTCGTCTCGTGAGGGGGCACGCTCGGCCACCAGCCGGACGATCTCGTCGTAGACCTTGGGGTGCAGGGTCGCGAACGCCAGATCCTCGAGCTCCCACTTCAACGTGTTCATGCCGAGGCGGTGCGCCAGCGGTGCGTAGATCTGCAAGGTCTCCTCGGCCGTCCGCTGCTGCTTCTCGGGCTTGTTGTAGCGGAGCGTTCGCATGTTGTGCAGCCGGTCGGCCAGCTTGATGACCAGAACGCGGATGTCCTTGCTCATCGCAACGACCATCTTGCGGATCGTCTCGGCCTGAGCGGCATCGCCGTACTTGACCTTGTCGAGCTTGGTCACGCCGTCGACAAGCTGGGTGACCTCGTCGCCGAAGTCGGCGCGTAGCTGGTCGAGGGTGTACGGGGTGTCCTCCACGGTGTCGTGCAGCAGCGCGGCGCACAGCGTGGGAGGCGTCATCCCGAGCTCGGCCAGAATGGTCGCGACCGCCAGCGGATGAGTGATGAACGGGTCTCCGCTGTTGCGCCGCTGAGTCCGGTGGAACCGCTCGGCGGTGCGGTAGGCGCGCTCGACGACAGCGAGATCGGCCTTTGGGTGAGTCGTCTTCAAGACCCGGAACAGCGGCTCGAGCTCCGGGTTCGGCGCAATCGGCCGACTGCCCAACCGCGCCAACCTGGCGCGCATCCGGGTGGACGGGACCGCCTGTGTCTCGCCTGCCGCCGCAGCGCCACGAGAGCCCTCGGCGCCGACGCGAGGTGGGGTTTGTCGAGGGGTCCGGGCACCGTCCGAGGGGGTCTGTTCGGCTACGTCTGCGGGTTCGCCGGACTCCTTGCCATCGATCGAGGACACGTCAGTATCCACCGCTGCCGGATGGGATTCAACGGTGGCGGAGCCTACCGGATCGTCTGCCAACTACTCTCCTGGTCTAGCCGAGCCACCAGTCTACGGGCATGGGACGGCGACTTACCGATGGTTACCCGTTCATAGCTACCAATTCACATGGTCACAAGTGACCGGACATCCATCCCCGACAGCTTGGTTCGCCCGTGCAGGAAGCCGAGTTCGATCAGCACGGCAACTGCGGCGACCTGGGCACCCGCGAGTCGGATCAGCTCGAGGGTTGCGGCCACCGTACCGCCGGTGGCCAGCACGTCGTCGATGACCAACACCCGGTCTTGGGGCTCGAACGCGTCTCGATGCACCTCCAAGGCGGCCCGCCCGTACTCCAGGTCATAGGAGACCTGATACGTGGCCGACGGAAGCTTGCCCTGCTTGCGGACAGCCACGAAGCCCGCGCCGAGCAGCAGCGCAACGGGGGCGGCGAGAATGAACCCGCGGGCCTCGATTCCGACCACCTTGTCGACAACCCCCGAGCCGTCCGCGTCGCGCCCCGAGGCTGCCAGGTCTTCGACGACGGCGGTGAACGCCTGATGGTCGGCAAGCAGCGGAGAGATGTCCTTGAACAGCACTCCGGGCTTGGGAAAGTCCGGGACGTCACGCACCAGCCGCTCGAGCAGCGCCGTCATGTCCGGCCGGGCCGGCGCCGCTCGGTCGTTGGTCATCGCTTGCCGCGTTTGGACCGGGGTGCCCGGGTGGGTTGTGATCGTTTGGCCGAGCCCGTCGTCATCACGCGAACGGTCGGAGACGTCGTGGTGACGGGGTCGGTCTTGACCGTGGCGCCGCCGCCCTCGGCCGGCACCACCCGGCTGCTGTTGGCCTCCTTCGCCCGTCTCGCCATGACCCGCTTTGCCTGGACGACCATCGACGGCTCACGCATCTTCAGCTGGGCCGCGAGCGGCGTTGCGATGAAGATGGAGGAGTACGTGCCTGCCGCCATGCCAACGAACAGTGCCAGCGCCAGATCCTTCAGCGGTCCGGAACCTAGCTGGGTCACCCCGACGTACAGGATGGCCCCGACCGGAAGCAGCGCCGCCACCGATGTGTTGATGGACCGGACCAACGTCTGGTTCACCGCAAGGTTCGCGGCCTCCTGATAGGTGCGGACGGTCGACAAGGTGATGCCCTTGGTGTTCTCTCGCACCTTGTCGAAAACCACCACGGTGTCGTAGAGGGAGTAACCCAGGATCGTGAGCAGTCCCGTCACCGTCGACGGCGTGACCTCGAAGCCGGCGAGAGAGTAAACCCCGACGGTGATGATGAGGTCGTGGGCCAGTGCGACGATGGCGGCCACCGACATGCGCCATTCCCGGAAGTACGCCCAGATGAACAGCACCACCAAGGCGACGAACACCAGAAGGCCGATCAGCGCCTTGTGCGCAATCTGGGCTCCCCAGGTGGGTCCGACCGAGGAGGAGCTCACCTCACCGGCACCGACTGCCTTCATGGCGTTCTCGACCTTGGTGACGTCGTCCTCGCTCATCGGCTCGGTCTGCACGCGCATGCCGTTGCCTGAGGTGACCACGATGGGATCGCTGGCCGCATCCAGGCCGGTGCCTACGACGGCTGAGCGAAGTGACTCCACATTCGCCTGCGTGGGGGCGATCTGAACTGCGTACTCGACGCCACCCTTGAACTCGATCCCCCGGTTGAGGCCGCGCAGCCCCAGTCCCAGGGCGGCCACGATCACGATCAATGCCGAGATGGCGTACCAGGTCCGCCGGCGCCCGACGAAGTCGATCGAGACGTCGCCGGTGTACAGCCGGTTGCCGATCCTGCCGAACTTCGACATCAGGCTTCCCCCCCGGCCGGACGGCGCCGCCCCCGCAAGGCAGGCAGGCGATCCACGCCCAGGTGCTTGGAGTCGAGGCCGCTGAACTTGTGACCGTCGCCGAAGAACTTGGTGCGTGCCAGCAGGGTGACGACCGGCTTGGTGAACGAGAACACGATCACCACGTCGACGAGCGTTGTCAGGCCGAGCGCGAACGCGAAGCCCTTCACCACGCCGATCGCGAAGATATAGAGGATCAGCGCCGCGAGGAACGAGACGGCATCGGCGGCCAGGATCGTCAACCGAGCCCGCACCCAGCCCGCCTCCACGGCTGTACGCAAGGTCCGGCCACCGCGCACCTCGTCTCGGAGACGTTCGAAGTAGACGATGAACGAGTCGGCCGTGATGCCAATTGCCACGATCAGGCCCGCGATGCCCGGAAGGGTCAGCGTGAAGCCGATCCACGAACCCAGCAGCAACACCAAGGCGTACGTGATCCCGCCGGCGACGATCAGGGAAGAGATGACGACCAGGCCAAGTCCGCGGTAGTACATGAGGCAGTACGCGACCACCAGCAGCAGGCCGATGATGCCCGCGATGATCCCGGCCCTGAGCTGATCAGAAGCCAGCTCGGGACCTTCTTCGTCCACCGACTCGGTGCGGAAGGTCAGCGGCAGCGCGCCGTACTTCAACGAGTTAGCCAGCGATTGCGCCGACTGCTGGTCGAAGTTTCCGGTGATCTCGGCGGAACCGTTGAGAATCGGCTCGTTGACTCCCGCGTACGAGATGACCTGGCTGTCGAGGACGATCGCGAACTGACCGCCGCGATAGGGACCGGACCCCTGCTGGTCGTCCAGCATGGTCGTCACCCGGCCGAACGTGCTTCGAGCCGAACTGTCGAAGCTCAGCTGGACCGACCAGTTGATCTGGTTCTGGGGGATACTGGCGCTGGCGCTGTTGATCTGGGTGCCCTCGATGATCGCGGGCCCGAGGAGGAACTTCTGCGCCTTGTCGTCACAAGCCAACATGGGCTGCGTCGGGTCGTCCACCGAGTATTTGGACGTGGTGCCGTTCTTAGGGCAGATGAACGTGAGGAACGCCTGCTCCCAGGCTTGGTCGGGTTGCCAGGACTCGGGATCGTCGATGGGGGTTTTCGGCGGCAGGACCACCTGGCCGGGCGCCGTGGTCGACCCGCCCGACGGAGTGCTCGACCCAGCCGACGGAGTGGTCGACCCACCCGACGGAGCGGTGGACCCGTGGGTCGGCTTCGAGGTGGAACCGCTGGTCGGGCTGGCGGGCTGCGGCGGCGAAGGAGACGGCGTACCGCCACCCGAAGGCTGTGCGGTCGACCATCCCGAGGGCTGCCCGTTGGAGCCTCCGGAGGGCTGGCTGGTGGACCCTCCCGAGGACGGGCCAGTCGAGCCCCCCGAGGGTGCGCCTGTGGTGGGACCGGTCGGCGAGCCGGTGGCAGAACCCGTGGTCGTCGGTTGGGTCAGGTCCACGCCCGCAACCGGGTTTGGGGTGCCATCGGCGAACGGCGCGACCAGCCGGAAGCGCAACTGAGCCGTCTTCCCCACCTCGTCGACGATGTCCTTTCGCTGCTGCCCGGGGATCTCGACGATGATGTTGCTGCCGCCCTGCGTCGTGACTTCTGCCTCGGTGACGCCGGTCCCGTTGACACGGTTGCGGATGATGTTCACCGCCTCGCTCATCTTCGCCGGCGTGACGCCGCCGTTCCCCCCTTGGGTGCTCGCCGACAAGGTGATCCGGGTGCCACCTTGCAGGTCGAGCCCGAGTCTGGGTGCCCAGCTGCCGGCAGCGATGACGCCGGCATACATGGCGGCCACCGCGAGAAAGAAGATGATGAGAGTACGTCCCGGTCGGGACGGTCGGGTTGCCACGATCAGCGGTCTCCCTGGGAACTCTCGTCGGGCTCCGAGCCGGGGTCCAGGTGGTCGGAGTCGACCAGGTTCATCACGGCTTGGCGGTGCACCTTCAGCATGACCCCCGGGGCAACCGCCAGCTGCAGGGATTCTTCATCCAAGGAGTTGACCCGGCCGTATATGCCACTGGTCAGCAAGACCTCGGCACCCACCCGCAGCTTCGACTGCATGGCGGCGGTCGCGACCTGACGTCTGCGGGCAGGACGCACGACAAAGATCCAGAACACAAGCACGATGAGGACGAGGGGAATCAAGGACTCCCACGCGGAACCAGTCATTCGGTGAAAAACTCCCCTGCTCCGGGCAACCCACGCCGGGCCTCCCGGCACGTTTAGCTGTGACCCATCCAAACACCAGGCCAGTCGCGGAGTCTAACGGCCGGCGGAGGCCAGACGTTTCCTCGGTGGGTGACGGTTGCGTCCAGGCCGCGGCCGCTACGGGGATCATTCGTCAGAGTTGTCAGCCGCTTCACCGAACAGACTCGCCTGATCGCTGAACACCGCTGCAGGGGGGACTGCCATCCCGAGATGGTGCCATGCGGCCGGCGTCGCAACCCGGCCCCGCGGCGTCCGCGCGAGCATGCCGATGCGGACCAGGAAGGGTTCGGCCACCTCTTCCACAGTCTCGCGCTCCTCACCGACCGCGACGGCGAGAGTCGACAACCCGACGGGGCCGCCGCCGAACCGCCGGCACAGCGCATCGAGGACCGCCCGGTCAAGCCGGTCCAGCCCCGAGTCGTCTACTTCGTACAGCTCCAGGGCCGCGCGGGCGATGCGCCTGTCAACAACCCCGTCAGCGCGCACCTGGGCATAGTCGCGGACCCGTCGCAGCAGGCGGTTGGCGATCCGCGGTGTTCCTCGCGATCTGGACGCTATCTCGGCAGCTCCGTCGGGGCGGGCGTCGACCTCGAGCAGGGCAGCCGATCGGTTGACGATGCGTTCCAACTCGCCCGGCTCGTAGAACTCCAGGCGTGCTGTGAAGCCGAACCTGTCGCGCAGCGGTCCCGGGAGCAATCCGGCCCTGGTGGTGGCACCGACCAACGTGAAGGTCGGAATCTCCAGGGGGATCGCCGTCGCTCCCGGTCCCTTGCCCACCACCACGTCGACCCGGAAGTCCTCCATCGCCATGTAGAGCATCTCCTCGGCGGGCCGGCTCATGCGATGGATCTCGTCGAGGAAGAGCACCTCACCTTCGGCCAGCCCGGACAAGATCGCCGCGAGGTCGCCGGCGTGCTGGATCGCAGGTCCGGAGGTGACCCGCAGCGGAGCGTTCATCTCGTGGGCAATGATCATGGCCAATGTCGTTTTGCCGAGGCCGGGAGGTCCGGACAGCAACACGTGATCAGGGCTGCCGGCTCGGGCGCGAGCCGCCTCGAGCACCAGCGACAGCTGAGCCCGGACTCGTTCCTGACCGATGACCTCTGCCAGCGAACGCGGTCGCAGTGCCGCATCCACCACACGCTCGTCGCCGCTGGCGTACGCATCCACCAGGCCCTGCGGCGGCTCGTCGCTGTAGACGTCCACGTCCGCAGCCAGGTTGTCGCCGGAATCGTCGACGGGCCTTGTCACGGCTCTCACGTCCGCGACAAGGTGCGCAGGGCGGCGCGCAGCAACGCGGCCATGTCTGGTGAGTCGCCCGCCTCGGGAGCCACGGCCTCCACTGCGCTGTCAGCCTCGCGGGCCGACCAGCCGAGCCCCATCAGGGCCGCGTGGACTTGATCACGCCAGGTTGCCGGTGGCCCCTCACTCGACCAGCCGGGTGCTGGGTGACCGTCGCCCTGTGGCGGCCCGATCCGATCCTTGAGCTCGAGGATGATGCGCTGCGCGCCTTTGCGCCCGATGCCAGGGACCTTGGTCAAGGCAATCAGGTCTTCCCGGGCGACCGCCCGTCGAAGGTCATCCGGGCCGTGCACCGCGAGCATGGCCTGAGCGATCTTCGGCCCGACCCCCGATGCGGTCAGGAGCAGCTCGAACATACCCTTCTCGTCGTCGTCGGCGAAACCGAAAAGCGTCAAGGACTCTTCCCGAACGATCATCGCGGTCGAGAGCCGCGCCGGCTGGCCCACCTGTAGTCCAGCCAGGGTGCCCGGAGCGCAGAGCAACTGGAGCCCGACCCCTCCCACCTCGAGGACGGCGGAGTCGAGGCTGACAGCCGCCACCCGTCCGCGCACGAAGGCGATCATCGTGAACCCCTTTCGATGCTTGCCAGCGCCTCCTCGATGCGACGCGAGGCGGCTCCGCGCCAGACCGCGCAGATGGCCAGGGCGAGGGCGTCAGACGCGTCCGCGGGCGTCGGCCGGGTCGTCAGCTTGAGCAACTTGGTGACCATCGACGTGACCTGTGCCTTGTCGGCCCGGCCGTTGCCGGTCACTGCGGCCTTGACCTCACTCGGCGTGTGGCAGACAACCGGAATGCCGCGCCGCGCGGCGGCCACCAGGGCCAACCCGCTCACCTGTGCAGTGCCCATCACCGTCTTGACGTTGTGCTGAGCGAAGACGCGTTCGACGGCGACCAGATCGGGTGAATGCACGTCCAGCCACTCCTCCAGGGCAGCCGCCATCCGGCACAGACGCAGAGCGACGGGTGCATCGGCGGCAGTGCGTACGACGTCGACGTCGATCAGGTGGAGCTGTCGACCAACCTGGCCCTCGACCACCCCGAGACCGCATCGGGTCAGACCCGGGTCGACGCCGAGGACGCGCACCTGATAACTCCTCACCAACCGAACATGTGTTCGGCGTCGACCTTACCCGGAGGGGCTGTCGCCACTGGTGACCGACGCGCCGTGGGCCCCCTGTCCGGGCGGCTCAGTCCAGAGCCGCCAACACCTCGTCCGAGACGTCGAAGTTGCCGAACACGTTCTGTACGTCGTCGGACTCCTCCAGCGCATCGATCAGCCGGAACACCCGCTTCGCGCCCGACTCGTCGACAGGCACCGTTACCGATGGCACGAACGACGCCTCGGCCGACTCGTAGTCGAGGCCCGCGTCCTGCAGGGACGTCCGGACCGGGACCAGGTCGGTTGGATCACACACGATCTCGAGACTCTCGCCGAGGTCGTCGACCTCTTCGGCCCCTGACTCGAGCACGACCTCGAGCACGTCGTCCTCGCCGATCTCGCCAGCCTCCTGGGCCTTCGGCACGATCACCACACCCTTGCGCGTGAACATGTACGCGACCGACCCCGCATCCGCCATCGAGCCGCCGTTGCGCGACATCGCGGTGCGCACTTCGCCGGCTGCGCGGTTGCGATTGTCGGTCAGGCACTCGATGAGCAGCGCTACGCCTCCTGGCGCATAGCCCTCGTACATGATCGTCTGGTAATCGGCTCCGCCGGCCTCGAGCCCGGCGCCACGTTTGACGGCGCGGTCGATGTTGTCATTGGGGACCGAGGACCTCTTGGCCTTCTGGATCGCGTCGTAGAGGGTCGGGTTTCCCGCCGGGTCTCCACCGCCCGTGCGCGCAGCCACCTCGATGTTCTTGATCAGCTTGGCGAACAACTTGCCCCGGCGTGCGTCGATGACCGCCTTCTTGTGCTTGGTGGTTGCCCACTTGGAGTGGCCAGACATCTCCGGGGATCCTCTCGTACTGACGACGCTGCCGTCGCCACCTGTCTGCCGGACGGGCCTAGGTAGCCGCCGCACCAACCAGCTCGACGAAGTATCGGTGCACTCTGTCATCGCCGGTCATCTCAGGATGGAACGAGGTAGCGATCACGCTCCCCTGGCGCACGGCGACGATCCTACCGGCGGCCGCCCCCGAGGCGATCCGGGCAAGGATGTCGACATCGTCACCGACCCGCTCGACCCACGGCGCCCGGATGAAGACGGCGTGGAAGTGGGATTCGTCGGGGTCAACGGCTGTCATGTCGAGGTCTGCCTCGAACGAGTCGACCTGCCGCCCGAAGGCGTTGCGTCGCACCGTCACGTCTAGGCCGCCGATCGTCTCCTGGCCTTTGATGGCGCCCTCGATGTCGTCGGCGAGCAGGATCATTCCCGCGCAGGTGCCGAACGCCGGCAACCCCTTCCGTACGTAGGCCTGCAACGGTTCGAACAGGTCGAAAGCGACGGCGAGCTTGTGCATCGTGGTCGACTCGCCACCTGGCAACACGATCCCGTCGATGTGGTCAAGGTCCTCTGGACGCCGCACAGGCGCTCCGCGAGCGCCTGCTCCGTCCAGCATGCGCAGATGTTCTCGAACGTCCCCCTGCAAGGCGAAGACGCCGATCGTCTTGAGCGTCACGCGGTCGCCTCGGCGACGTGCCTGTGCCAGTGAGCGCCTACCTCGATCCGGCCCTCATCGAAGTGTGCCGACAGTCCGTGCCGCTCCAGGCAGGCAATCACCACGCCCAGCAGTGCGTCGCCGGGCGCCACGTTTGCGGTGTCAGGGTGCCAGACGTTGATCTCGAGCATCCCGTGGTCGATCGCGTGCCACACATCTGGATGCGTGAACCAGGCAACGCCGTCGACCGGTGTGCCTGCGGCGGCAAGCCGCTCCAGCTCCGCCGCGGCGGTCCAGTGATCTTCCACGCCTTGGAGCACGACGACCCGGGCCGACGCCAGCTCGTCGAACGCGGCCAGCAGCCGGTCATGGTCGGTGGGACGGCTCCACGAGACCTGATCGTCCCGCAGCTGCTGGCGCTCGGCGGCGACCCAGCTGCGGGCCAGCGCCTCGGCGTCAAGATCCTTGGTCTCCGAGGCGACGGCTGCGGCCACCTCGCGCCGGCAGGTCTCGTCGTCGAGCAGACCCGCGCGGACCTGAAGCCGGGCGAAGTCGCGGAGCTGGTCGAGCGTCTTGGGTCTGGCGGTCACGGCTGAGGCACCCAGATCCTGGTCACCATCCGCGACCGGCGTACCGTTCGCTCTCGGGCAGGGTCGAGACGTTGAGTCCGACCATGGCCTCTCCGAGGCCCCGCGAGACCTTGGCCACCACGTCGGGATCGTCGTAGAACGTGGTGGCTTTGACGATGGCTTCGGCCCGTTTGGCGGGATCGCCCGACTTGAATATGCCCGAACCGACGAACACGCCCTCGGCTCCGAGCTGCATCATCATGGCCGTGTCGGCGGGGGTGGCTATGCCTCCGGCAGTGAACAGTACGACAGGCAGCTTCCCTGCCTCGGCGACATCCCTGACCAGGTCGTACGGCGCTCCAAGATCTTTCGCCGCAGCGAACAGCTCAACCTCGTCCAGCCCACCAAGTCGCCGAATCTCCGCCCTGATCTGCCGCATATGGCGGGTGGCCTCGACCACGTTGCCGGTCCCCGCCTCGCCCTTGGACCGAATCATGGCCGCACCTTCGGCAATGCGGCGGAGGGCTTCACCCAGGTTGGTCGCACCACACACGAAAGGAACGGTGAAGGCCCACTTGTCGATGTGGTTGGCCTCGTCGGCAGGAGTCAGCACCTCGGACTCGTCGATGTAGTCGACACCGATGGCCTGCAACACCTGAGCTTCGCCGAAATGACCGATCCGCGCCTTTGCCATCACCGGAATGGAGACGGCGTCCATGATGGCGTCGATCATGTCCGGGTCGCTCATCCGAGCGACACCGCCTTCGACCCTGATGTCGGCAGGAACACGTTCCAGCGCCATCACGGCAACCGCTCCGGCATCCTCGGCGATCCTGGCCTGATCAGGAGTGACGACATCCATGATGACGCCGCCCTTGAGCATCTCGGCCATCCCGCGCTTCACCCCCGCGGTGCCGGTCTGCGGCGCAGTCGATGACTGGGCAGTGTTGTCTGCCCCGTTGTCTGCCCCGTTGTCGGCACTGTTATCGGCCCTGTTATCGGAAGCCTTCTCGGACACGATCAACCTCGGTCTGTTGTGGGATGTCTCCATGGTACGGCGTGCAAACCCCCGCGCCGTACTCCGCCCAGACGGGCCGCTGCTCCCGCCGCGGGCCGAGTCAACGCCGGAACGCCCTGGGCGTCTCGTCGATCATCTCGACCATCGCGGGCGCGGGAGCGTGCCCAGCCAGCCGTGCCCAGCGCACAAGTGGCCGGCTTCTCAGGGTCAGGGCAGATGAAACGGTGTCGTTGTACAGCCGACGTGCCATCTCGACGCGACGACAGGCGTCGGCCAGCTCGTCCACTACCGGCCGCACGTCTGCGTCGGCACGGAGGGAGATGACGAACTCCCGAGCATCGAAGGCGTTGACCAAGGCTCTCGTCAGGTCTGACTCGGCCCGCTCGCGCTCCAGCCCGGTGGCCGCCCGCGCCTCGTGGGTTTCCTCGATCAGGACCAAGGAGGTGGCTGGATCGAGTGCACCAGAGGTGGCTACCTCCAACGCGGCCCCACATCGGTGGAAGAGCTGCGCGTCCAGCGCGGCTCGGGCCCCTTCGACACGGGTGTGAAGCCTGTCGAGACGCCCGGCACTCCACGAGAGCAGGACTCCGATCACCCCGAGCAGGGCTATCGCCAGCAGTGCCCATGTCATGCGGGGTCCTCCCCCACCTCGGTGGCACCGACCGTGACCATCTCGTAGACGTCGAGGATGCGCTGCACCTGAATGTTCCAGTCGTACCGGCGCACACCAGAACGCGCGGCATCGCGCAGGCTGAGCCGCAGGGGAGCGTCGGCCAGCAACGCCACCGCCCGCTTGGCAAGGTCGGGAGGGTCGTTCGCGGCGAACAGAGTGCCGAACCAGCCGTCCTCGAGCACCTGCGAGAAGGCCCGGATGTCACTCGCCAGGATCGGCGCCCCGGCTGCCATCGCCTCCACGAGGATGATTCCGAAGCTCTCACCGCCAGTGTTAGGCGCAACATACAGGTCCGCGGAAGCGAGCAGGTCCGCCCGGGTGTCGTCGTCGACGACACCCAGAAACTCGACTGAGTCGCGCGCCGACTCGGGAAGGCTCGCGCGTGCCTCCCCGATGTCACCACGGCCGGCGACCAGCAGCCGCACGCCGGGACGGTTCGCGAGGATCACCGGGAACGCCTCTAGCAACACTTCGAGACCCTTGCGAGGCTCGTCCAGCCGCCCCAGGAACACCAGCGTCCCCGCCTCACTCACCCACTCGGGCCGCACCCCCCCGCGTTCGAACCGGGAAACGAACAGTCCGTTCGGAACCACGATCGGCTCACCCCCCAGGTGCTGCACCAGCGTCTCGCGGGCCAGCTCAGAAACCGCGATCCGGGCGCTGATCTTCTCCAGGGACGGTCGCAGCAGGCCAGACACCGCGGACATCGCCCTCGACCGGGTGGTGGCGGTGTGGAACGTGCAGACGATCGGCCCTGCCGCCGCCCACAGCGCCAGCAGCGAGACACTCGGAGTGATCGGCTCGTGGATGTGCAACACATCGAAGTGACCGTCGCGGATCCAGCGGCGCGTCCGCGCCGCCGAGAGCGGCCCGAAGGCCAGTCTTGCGACCGACCCGTTGTAGTGCACCGGGACGGCCCGGCCCGCGCTCACGACATAGGCAGGCAACACCTCCTCGGCGTCCGCCGGCGCGAGGACCGACGCTTGGTGTCCCAGCGAGATCAGGGCCTCCGCCAGGTCGCGCACGTGGTTTTGTACCCCGCCGGGCACGTCGAGCGAGTATGGGCAGACCAAGCCGATTCGCATCAGGTGGCCATCAGATCGGAGACGAAGATGCGCTGCATCATGTGCCAGTCGACGGGGTGTGCGCGAATTCCTGTTGTGAAAGCGTCCGCCACCTCCTGTGTCATGGCGGCGACTCCCTCTCGTCCCCTACGCACCTCCACCGGCGGGTAGAAGCGCAGCACGGTCCTCGCGGGCTCATAGCTCAAGGTAGACGGGACCAGTGGGGAGCCGGTCATCCGGCTCAGCACGGCTGGTCCGCCGGGCAAGCGTGCCGGCTCGCCGAGCAGGTTCACCTCGACACCCTTCGAGGAGAGGTCCCGATCGGCGACCAGGCAGACCAGCCTGCCCTGGCGGAGCCGGTCGATCATGGTGGGGAACACGCTCTCCCCCCCGGTGAGCGCCAGCACCTCCATGCCCAGACTCACGCGGTAGTCCACGAACTGCCTGAACAGGCGCTCGGGCTCGAGCCGTTCGGCCACCGTGGTCAGCGGCATCCCGGTGAGACACGCCCACGCTCCGGCGTGGTCCCAGTTGGCAGTGTGCGGGAGAGGCACGATGGCTCCTCGTCCACCGGCGTACGCGTCGCGGAGATAGTGCTCGTCGACAGTGCGCACTCGCTCGACCACCTCTTCGTGCGACCAGACCGGTAACCGGAACGTCTCGCACCAGTACCTCAGGTAGGACCGGACCGCGCGGTGGGTGAGCTCGTCCAGCTCGCCAGACCCCGCTTCCGGTACGGCCCGCGAGAGGTTACCGCGCAGGCGGGCGACACTGGGGCCACCTCGTCGATAGATCCTGGTGCCGACGTGATCGAACACCGCGTGGGCCACTCCCTCGGGTAGCCGTTTCGTGGTCGCCCAGCCGAGGCCGTAAACCACGGTGAGCGCCGGCTCACGAACCGTCGACAGCACCACGCGGTCACGTCGCCTGGGGGCTCGGAGGCTCATCGTGCAGCGCCAGCGCCTGGCGCCGTACCAGCATCATCCTCTGCACAACGGTTACTGTGCTGGCCGCCGCCAGCAGCCACAGCACGACGTCGAGCAGGATCATCAGATTGAAGACATCTGCGATGAAGGCGATGCCGAGCACCGCGACCAGCCGGTCGGCCCGCTCGGCGATCCCGCCCTTCGCCTGCATCCCGAGGCTTTCGGCTCTCGCCCGCGCGTAGGACGTCACCGATCCCATCACCAAGGCGTACAGCGAGACCGCCATCATCACGTCGTCGTCTCCGACACCCGCGTAGTAGAGGACGAATCCGCCGAAGACCGCCGCGTCTCCCACCCGGTCCAGCGTGGAGTCCCAGAAGGCTCCCCATATCGACGAGCGACCGGAGACGCGCGCCATGTACCCGTCGATCAGGTCGGAGAACACGAAGGCGGTTACCACGACGACCCCCTGCCAGATCCTGCCGCTGGGGAAGAACGCGAGGGCACCAGCCGACACCCCCAGCGTCCCGATCAGCGTGACCGCGTCCGGGCTGACCCCCACCCGAAGCAACAGGTGGGCGATGGGAGACAGGAGGTTTGTCCAGAACTGGCGAAAGCGTGTGAGCATCGTCGGCCTTGTCCTCCCTTGTCATTGAGCACTGTCATTGAGCTGGGCGGGCTCGATCGTACCGGCGTGGTGGCGCCTCCCCGCAGTTGTCTGCGCGCGATGTTCGCGGAGACCTTGTGTGAGCAGCCCAGCCGGTGAAGGGTGTCCTCAAGGAGGCGATCGCAGATGTCAGACAAGAGGCCCGATAGGGGCGGCCCCGCCGGAGCCGCCGGACAGGCGCCGGTGGCCGATCGGCCGGACGTGATCCGAAACGTCGTGCTGGTCGGCCCTCCCGGTTCAGGCAAGACGACGCTCGTCGAGGCTCTGCTGGCCGCGACCGGCACGATCAATCGGCGCGGCCGGGTGGAGGAGGGTACGACCGTCAGCGACTTCGACGACGCGGAGCTGCGTCAGCAACGGTCGGTCGCTTTGGCGCTGGCTCCGTTGTCGCACGACGGGTTCAAGGTCAACCTGCTGGACACCCCCGGGTACGCCGACTACGTGGGCGAGGTGCGGGCCGGGCTGCGCGCCGCCGACTGCGCACTGTTCGTGATCGCTGCCAACGAAGGTGTCGACGGCGCGACCAAGGCGTTGTGGAACGAATGCGCCGGCGTCGACCTCCCCCGGGCAGTGGTCATCACCAAGCTCGATCACGCCCGGGCCGACTTCGACGCCGTTATCGGAGCTGCCCAGTCGGCGTTCGGCGACAAGGTGCTCCCCCTGTATATCCCGGTGGCTCACCCAGGCTCCGAGGTCAACGACCTCGCCGCCCTGCTCTCACAGTCGGTTTCGGACTACTCGGCGGTCGCTGACAAGGGACGTGTCGTACGCGGACCCGATGACGCTGAGCGTGACCTGATCGAGGCCGAGCGCGCACCCCTCATCGAGGGCATCATCGAGGAGTCCGAGGACGAGACGTTGATGGACCGCTACATGAGCGGAGAGCCCATCGACCTCGACCTGCTGATCAAGGACCTCGAGGACGCGGTAGCCAAGGGATCCTTCTTCCCCGTGCTCCCGACCTGTGCGCTGTCAGGCCTCGGGCTCGACGAGCTCCTGGAGATCATGACCCAAGCCTTTCCCGCGCCGGCCGAGCATCCGCTGCCGGCTGTCTACACCACAGTCGGCAAGGCCGTGTCAGGACTCAGCTGCGACCCACGCGGCGCCTTGCTGGCGGAGATCGTCAAGACCACCACCGACCCGTACGTCGGGCGCATCAGTCTGGTCCGCGTGTTCTCCGGCACTCTGCGCCCCGAGACAGCCGTCCACGTGTCAGGCCACTCGTCCTCGTTCTATGGCCAGGGCCGTGGCCATGCCGACCATGACGAGGATGAGCGGATAGGAGCCCTTTCAGCCCCCCTCGGCAAGACCCAGCGGACGATCTCCGAGGCCATCGCCGGCGACATCTGCGCCGTGGCCAAGCTCAGTCACGCCGAAACCGGTGACAGCCTGTCGAGCAAGGACGAGCCTCTGATCATGGAGCCTTGGTCGATGCCTGAGCCGCTGCTCCCGATCGCCGTCGTCGCGCACGCCAAAGCCGACGAAGACAAGCTCTCCCAGGGCTTGAACCGGCTGGCGGCGGAGGACCCGACGCTTCGGGTCGAGAACAACCCGGAGACCCACCAGCTCATCTTGTGGTGCCTCGGGGAAGCGCATGCCGACGTGCTGCTCGAGCGACTCGCCCACCGCTACGGCGTCCAGGTCGACCAGGTGCCCGTCCGGGTGCCGCTCCGGGAAACCCTGGCAGGGCGTGCCAAAGGTCATGGCAGACACGTGAAGCAGTCCGGTGGCCATGGACAGTACGCCGTCTGCGACGTCGAGATCGAACCGATGGAGTCAGGCGCCGGCTTCGAGTTCATCGACAAGGTGGTGGGCGGTTCGGTCCCGCGACAGTTCATCCCCAGTGTCGAGAAGGGACTGCGAGCGCAGCTGGTGCGGGGCCTGGTCGCCGGTTATCCCGCGGTCGACCTGCGGGCCACCCTGATCGACGGAAAGGCGCACAGCGTCGACTCCTCGGACATGGCGTTCCAGATGGCCGGGGCGCTGGCGCTCAAGGATGCAGCCGAGCAGGTCGAGGTGCTCCTGCTCGAACCACTGGATCTGGTGGAGATCATCGTCGACGACGACTTCGTCGGACCGGTGATGGGCGATCTCTCCAGCCGCCGCGCGCGAGTGCTCGGCACCGAGCCGGTCGGCCAGGGGCGCTCGGTCGTACGCGCTGAGGCGCCGCAGGTGGAGATCGTCAAGTACGCCATCGACCTGCGATCGATGAGCCATGGCACCGGCACGTTCAGCCGATCCTTCGTACGTTATGAACCGATGCCGACCCACCTGGCCAACCGGGTGAAGGAGGAAGCGGCCAGCAACTAATTCCTCGCGATCCGACACTTATTCCCGCCGATCCGACACTTATTCCTCGGACGGACTGATGACGGGGCGACCGGACACTATCTCTCGGGCCAGTTGTCGGCCAGCGCCTTCCAGGTGTCTGCGAGCAGTTGCGGGAGCACTCGGGTCTGGCCGACGACAGGCATGAAGTTGTTGTCCCCGCTCCAGCGGGGAACGACATGCTGGTGCAGGTGGGCCGCGATCCCGGCCCCCGCGACAGTGCCCTGGTTGATGCCGAGGTTGAAACCGGGCGCCCCCGAGGACGCGCGGAGCGCGCGGATCGCCTGTTGGCTGAGGGTGGCTATCTCGCCGGTCTCCTGCTCGGTCAGCTCGGAATAGTCGGACACGTGCCGGTAGGGCACGAGCATCAGGTGACCGGGGGTATATGGGTACAGGTTCAGGACGGCGTACGCGACTGAGCCGCGCCTTACGACCAGGCCGTCCTCGTCGTCCTCCGTGGGGATCAGGCAGAACGGGCATTGCGCGGGTTCAGAGTTGTCCGGCTTGTTCTCCCCTTGGATGTACGCCATCCGATGGGGACTCCAGATGCGCTCGAAAGCATCCGGCGCACCTGTCATACCTGCACCCTCCGCTGGACTGCTCCCACGATCCTGGCAATGGCATCGTCGAGCCGTACCAGGTTGTCCTGCTCGCCGTTGCGGTAGCGGAACGAGACCGCCTGCTCCGCCACGTCGCGATCTCCCGCGATCAGCATGAAGGGGATCTTCTGGGTCTGGGCATGCCGGATCTTCTTCTGCATTCGGTCGTCGGACTCGTCAACCTCCACTCTTATGCCCTCCGACCGCAGCCGATCGGCCACCTCCTGGAGGTAGGCGACATGGCGCTCGGCGATCGGGATCGCGACAACCTGTACGGGGGCCAACCACGGTGGAAAGGCACCGCCGTAGTGCTCGGTCAGCACGCCGATGAACCGC